>NZ_JAUTBL010000001.1:0-306666 GCF_030819275.1 Agrobacterium larrymoorei
TAACAATATCATGATATTGTTATTATTCCAGGTCGTCAACTCAATCACCTGCCGTCAGCACCCACTCAAATCCTGTTCACGCTTACTTACAAATACTCCACATGTAACCAAAAAATATAGAATTATCTCGTGTCGCAGAGTCACTTTTATCATCGGTCACCAGATTTTGTCGACACCCCTCCGACCAACTCACTTAATCATCCAGGGCATAATGTATAGATAAATTTACAGCTGTCGTTAGGATTTTATATATTTACGCCCATCAAAAATAAACACCTAAAACACGCGTTCAAAGAGCTGCCGCTAACTTACAAAAAAACGAAGACCAAGAAGCATTTACCAAAACCGAGTTCACAGCACATTCGCAGATGAATGCCTTGGCACGAGCGTTATTTTCTGGAGCACGATAAGCTCGCGGCTGAGCAGGTAGTCGAAAATTGAATAGCGAGATGTCAGGTTATTTTGGGTCGTTATGGGATTTAGCTGCCGCAATCTCGAGCAGATGATGGGAGACGAGGCGTGCTAGTGAATCATCCCGAGCTCTATCGTTGGGCTGAGAAATATGAACCAGAAATTTAAAAGCGGCTACTTTTATTGGCGCCGGCCTCAATTGACGAGTTGGCATATCGATGAGATCGATGTGAAGATTCGCAGCAAGTGGACATATCTGCACCGGGCCGTCGTTCCTCGATAGAAACGCTGACGATCTCAACCAGAAACTTCTCCTTGACATAAACCCGTTTGATAGCAAATAACTGGCCCAAATTGTTGAGACCCACCTAGAGTTCAAGTCGGAAGCGGTACCTGTCTGACCGGTAGGTTACCACAGCGAACTCGATTGGCAGTCCATCCAATGTCCGGGCAACTCGGGTGACGACAAGTACGGCCGAACCCTGATCGATCTCTAGTAACTTTGCAGTTGCTTTTGACGCAATCTGCGCCTCGATAAATTCGAATCCTCCAGTTATGTGAACAGACAGGCGTTCGCGAAGCCATGCATACAGTGAGTTTGATGTCAGATAGTCCAGTGTTGGCGGAGGCGTGGAGCCAAAAATGTCTGGCCTTATCCACGAAACCGAATGGCCGATAAGCCGGTCGTTTGCCTTCAGCAGACGCTCCACCATGAACGGAGTGTCCGAAGACGAAAGGCCGAGGGCATGCGTGGCTTCACCGGAGGCCCTTGCCCACCCTGCTTTCAGAGCTGCAAACGAAGGCGCAAGCCCACGTAACTGCATATCCTCTGTGAAGCCACCTATCTGGCTTACAGGTTGATCGACCTTCGGGCCAAGTACGACTGAGCCTACACCCGAGCGGCGCAAAAGCATTCCCTCTTGAACCAGACTATTAAGCGCCGCTCTTGCCGTAGTGCGACTGATGCCGAAGGCACTGTTGAGCTCCGCCTCCGTCGGCATCGTCTCACCGGGCTCAAACTCACCTTCATTCAGACTCCGGCGAAGAATCCTGGCGACTTGCAGCCACTTAGGCGTGCCATCATTCACAAGGCTAGCGTCTTTCCACGCCATATGCTCCCCTCAAATGTAATTACAAAGATCTCATATCATTTCACAATATTGGCTCACAAGGGCGAATTTCACACCGCCCGAAACACAGGCATAAAAGCATAATTTGCTCACAAAAAAAGCAATCATACAGATTGCATATGTTGTGATCATTTAGCAGTTGACTCTAAATGTCATTACAAAGTAACAAAGCTGTATCCCCTTGTTTAAGGAGCGCTCATGTCTCGCTATTTGTTTGTCGGCGATATCAGTCTGGACCTCAGCATGTCGGCGCCACACGTGCCAGCGCCTGACGAGAAGGTGCACTGCTCGGCCATTTCTGAAGCTGTCGGCGGCGTAGTGACAAACACGGCTGTCGCGTTTCTGAAGGCCGGCGGCAGCCCAACTCTGGTAACCCAGCTTGGCGACGACCTAGCCTCACGCTCAATCCTCGCCCACATGTCCCAATACGATCTCGACTTCTGCCCTGCCATGACCCCCGGCACCTTGTGCCGTGTGGTCACGTTTCTTGAGCCGCATGGCGAAAAAAGGCTGCTGCTCTACCCCGGAGTGTCCATCTTTCCGCACGCCGACGTCATCTCAGATCTCGACCTGTCTGATATCGCTCATATCCATACGTCCTTTTTCGGGCCTGCTGCACACGGCTTGGTCGAACGTGCCCGCTCCGCAAATCTGCCCTGGTCCATCGATCTTGAGCCTGCGACATTTTCCAGTGGCATAGACGCACTCGCAGATGCCCTGCTAGGCGCCAGCGTCGTGTTTGTGAATGACAGGGCCGCAGCCGCTTTGGGTGACGATCCCGTTGCAAAACTTCATTCAATGGGCGCCCAGACAATCATTCGCAGCCGTGGCGCAGAAGGAGCGGAGCTCCATCAAAGCGGCATCGTCATCACCGCCCGACCACCTCTCGGCGTGCCCATTATTGACACCACAGGTGCGGGCGACTGCCTCGCGGGATGGTTTCTCGCCGGACAGGCGGCCAGCTGGGCGCCCGAGGTCATAATACGCCGCGCCGTGATCGCCGCCACTCTGTCCTGCAGGAGCGTCGGCGCTCAATCCGGCTATCCGAGCCTGGAAGAAGTCAAAAGTTACTCTGTAAATACGGAAGAGATCACATGACAGCCCCCATCGTATTGCCTGCGAAAGCCAACGCACTACAGGCACATTTCACTAAACCCAAACCAATCATCGGGGTAATTCATCTCAGGGCACTCCCGGGGGCACCGCGCTACGAGGGCGAAGCAATGGCATCGATCATCTCCGCGGCGATCAAAGACGCCAAGACGCTCGCCAACGGTGGTATCGACGGCATCATGATCGAGAATGCCAGCGACATGCCGTTCTCCCGCCCCGAGGATATCGGTTTCGAGACCGTAGCAGGCCTTACTGCCGTTTGTCAGGAAGTGCGCAATGCGGTTGATACACCAATTGGCATAACATGCGTTGCCAACGGAGCGATCCCAGGTCTTGCGGTGGCAAAAGCCGTCGGAGCGAAATGGGTGCGAGTGAATCAGTGGGTCAATGCCTATGTGGCCAATGAAGGATTTCTCAATGGGCCAGCAGCCCAGGCGTTGCGATATCGCTCCAATATCGGCGCGAAGGATGTTTCGATCTTTGCCGACGTTCATGTGAAATTCGGCGCTCATGCGATCACCTCCGACAGATCAATTACCGAACAGGCAACCGACGCAGAATGGTTCGATGCCGATGTATTGATTGCGACAGGCACGCGAACGGGATCTCCCACACAGCCGGATGAGGTGAACGAGGTGCGCGCAGGAACAAACCTCCCTGTTATTGTCGGTTCGGGATTATCTCCGGAACAGGTCCCTGCCCTGATGCAGGTCGCGGACGGTGCCATTATCGGACAGTGGCTCAAGGTCGATTCCCGCTGGTGGAATCCGGTCGATCCCGCCCGTGTCGAGGCCTTGATGACTGCAATGGAAAAGGTGCGGCGATGACGAGCCTGACGGGAGATACGGACGTCTTCTCGTCGGCGGCTGCTTCCGGGCCTCCTAAGGCTTCGGTTATGTTCGTTGCCTATCGACAGGACGATCTACCTGGAATTTATGCTGAACATCACAGGAAAGCGGTTCTTTCGGTGCTGCACGAACTGGCGGATGAGGGCTGGACGCTGGCCCTGCGCAAAGTGTTCGATCCGGCGTCGAACAATGATCCGATGGGTATCGATACCGGCTTTACACATGACCACGATATCGCTGGCGTGTTTGAAGCCCCGAGCCTTGAGGTAGCGATCGAAGGCACAATCAGGTTGGAAAAGGCTGGCTGGGCCCGGGCTTTCCGAACAGAATGGCTCATGGGCGTGAAGGAGTTTGCGCCGGTGATGGGTGACGGCGCAATCTCCGATCACGCATGGGTCTTTCTCGCACTGTGGGAATGGAACGACCAATGGTGTGAAGCAACGCCATCGGAACGCACCGAATACGACTTTGAGTGCGATATAGCCTTCAAAGGTGACCTCGCCCACAAAGTAAACATTGCGGGCCGCCATCGTATGGACTGGTCGCATCGCTGGCACCATCTCGGTGCCTGGGAAGTGGCCCATCCGGATATCGCAGACTCCGCCATTCGCGGCCACGAGGTCGTCGCTGATTTCAAATTTACCACATCCCGACACATCGTGGGCCGCCTGACGCCGCTCTCCGACCTTCTTGCGACGAGGTTTCTTTAACATGACAAACTCGATCTGGATCCATTATTCCCGCCCACGCCCGCATTGGTATCTGCTCAGTGATGCCGAAAAGACCGCACTGGAAGAGAGCTGGAACGCAGTTCGCGACAAGGCGAAAGCAATTGGTGGAGCGACGCAGGGACGCTTTCACATCCGTGGTCAGCACGATTTTCAGGAGGTCGAGATCTGGACCTTTCCGCAGACAACGGATGCCTTTGATCATTGGGCGAATCTGTGTGTCGCGCGCTACAACGAGTTCTACGCCTTCTCCAACAATATCGGGCTGGAGCTGGACGTATGAGCCAGCCCCTGCTCGAAGCCATCGGCATCCGTCGCACCTTTGGGCATGTTCAGGCTCTGAGAGGGGCGGACTTCAACGTCTTTCCAAACGAGATCGTGGCGCTGATCGGCGACAATGGAGCAGGAAAGTCGACTTTGGTGAAAATCCTGTCGGGCGCGGAGCGCCCTGACGGCGGCTCCCTTAAAATTGATGGCCAGGAGGTCCGTTTCGGATCGCCACTTGATGCTCAACTCAATGGCATCGCGACGGTATATCAGGACCTGGCGCTCGCGCCCGATCTGACGCCAGCCGAAAATCTATTTCTCGGCCGGGAAATCCTCAAGCCCGGCGTCCTCGGGAAGCTAGGCTTCATAGACCGCAGCACGATGCGGACCCGCGCTGTCGAGCAATTCGCCAAGCTTGGCGTGCAATTGAAATCCCAAAGGGTCGCCATCGATACGCTGTCGGGAGGACAAAGACAGTCCGTGGCAATCGCCAGGGCCGCGATGTGGGCACGCAAGCTCGTCATACTCGATGAACCAACCGCCGCCCTGGGGGTGATTCAGACGCAACGTGTGCTTGACCTATGCAAGAGGGTTCGAGACGCGGGAACTTCCGTCGTGCTCATCAGCCACAACATGACGCAGGTTGTTGAGGTTGCAGATCGGGTTCAGGTGCTTCGACTTGGCCAGACCGTCGCCGACCTGCGCGCCAGCGAGACCAATGTCGAAAACCTTGTGCGGGCGATGACCAGCGGACAGGTAACGGAGAAAATTGCATGAGCGACGAAACGACCGTAGCAGACGTCAGGTCGACCGAAGACCGCCTTCTGCGCATCGTTACAGCCGGTTGGATCTTCTTTCTACTGATGGCGCTGATCATGATCTTCGCCGTATTGCGGCCTGCGCAATTCGGCTCTGGCTACAATCTCCAGCAATTGGCGATCAACGCCGCAATCCTCCTCGTCCTGGCAACGGGACAAACTTATGTCATCATCACATCCGGGATCGATCTGTCTATCGGTTCGTTGCTCGTATTTGCATCCGTGGTATCTGCCAAGATTATGCTTGCGCTCTCCGGCGCCGATGGGGCCACTTACGGCACAACGGCTGCCGGCTGGGACATTATCGCTATCGGCACAGCCGCAGCACTCATAAGCGGCGGCCTGTGGGGAGCGCTCAACGGGTTTCTGATCGCGGTCGCCCGCATACAGCCGCTCATTGTTACGCTCGGCACTCTCGGCATGGCGCTCGGCGGCGCGCAGATCCTGTCAGGCGGCGTGGACGTTCGCGCCATGCCGGAGCTTCTGGTGACCCATGTCGGTTCCGGCCGCCTGCTTGGAATACCGATGCTCGTAGTCATCGCGGCCATCACGGTTGTCATTGCCGGAATCGTTCTTCATCTGACGCGTTTCGGCCTGCAGGTCTTCGCGGTGGGCTCGAATGCAGAAGCCAGCAGACGTTCCGGCATCCCAACGACTGCGCGCCTCATCCAGGTCTATACGATCTCGGGAGTGATGGCGGGCATAGCCGCGGTCATGGCGAATGCTCGTTTTGCCACGACCACGATCAACGGTCACGCCATGGACAATCTTGCAACGATATCGGCCGTTGTGCTCGGCGGAACCAGTTTGTTCGGAGGGGCCGGCACAGTCTTTGGGACGGTCGTCGGCGTCTTTATTCCAATCATCCTTCTCAATGGCTTTGTCATCCCCGGCATTCCGCCGTTCTGGCAGACTGTCGCGATGGGTGCCGTGCTGATCCTCGCCGTCTGGATCGATCAACTCAAACGACGGCTTCGCAAACGCGGCAAGTGACGCCACTGCCGTAATGAAAAGGGGAACAAAGGAAAAGCCATGAAAAAAGCTATCGTCGTCACCACCATCACATCTGCCTTGCTTGCAGCATCCGCCTGGACTGCGACAGCCCAGGAAGAAAAGAGCGTCTCGCTTGTTCTCGGATCTAGCGGCAGCCCCTTTTATCAGGCCATGCAGTGCGGAGCCAAAGCCAAGGCCAAGGAGTTAGGATTGTCGTTGACTGTCTCGGCGGCAGACCAATTCGCAGCAGATGCACAGATCCCAGTGATCAACGCCGTTACTGCCGCGGGCCCGAAAGTTGCGGCCATTGTCCCCACCGACATGCAGGCGTTGATCCCACCAATGCGCGAACTATCCACACGCGGGACCAAGGTTATCACGGTCGATCAGACGATCGCAGATACGAGCTTTGTCCACACGCAGATCCTGACCGACAACGAAGCTGGCGGCGGAATGGCGGCTGACCAAATAGCATCATTGATCGGCAAAACCGGCAAGGTGCTGGTGATCACCCAGCCACCAGGCTCGTTGGCACAGGACGCGCGCGCAGCTGGTTTCGAGAAGACATTGAAGGAAAAATACCCACAGATCACGTTCCTGGGTGCGCAATACCAGTCGAATGATCCGCAAAAGGCGGCGGAAATCGTCACCTCGACGCTATCCGCTCATCCCGATCTCGCTGGCATTTTTAGCACCAACGATCAGGGCGCGATTGGCGCAGTAACCGGATTGCGTCAAGCGGGCGCTGTCGGGCGTGTGAAAATGGTCGCCTATGATGCAGCAAGTGCCGAGGTCGCAGCTCTGAAGAAAGGTGACATTCAGGCGCTTATTGCGCAAAATCCAAAACTTGAAGGCGAAGTTGCAATGGAGACGGCGGCCAAACTGATCGCCGGTGAGAAACTGCAACCCGTTACCATGACTGAAATTGTCGCCATCACCAGCGGTAATCTGGAGTTGGCGAAAAAGTACGAATACATCGCCGACTGCATGTGAGTTGACGAGGGTTGCAGTACAGCGCTGCAGCCCTCCATTTTGGGGCTGGAGCGGCGTCGGAGCGCGGATCGTTAATGGCGTTATCGCAGGTGATCGGCGATCACAGTAACCGGTTCACGCAAGCACGCCATTCAGACACCGCACCTCCCGTCGCCATTGTATCGGCAAGAATTAAGTTCAAGGTCACGAACTAGGCGGAATACGAAGCAGGTTTTCGTCGGCGTGACAGCCTGACAATTTGGATAACGCTGGAGCCGGTGCCGTCCTGATAGGCGCGGAGGTGGCAACCGCGCAATTCCAATCCACTGGTCGAGATATCAAGCATGGTGATCGCTAGATGCTTTGCGACATAGCGAGACATTGGTCAGAGCCCGACTCCGCGTGGTGAAGTTCGCGCAACACCTGTCAGACTTCCTGTGACCCGCTGAAAGCTAAGGTATCATGGCTTTTTTCACCACCACTCTTGTCGGCGGCAGGTCGCCTGGATTCGCGCAAGACCGACCTCAGGAGTCCTGACAGGTCGTTAAGAGCCGCCGCACCCAGAGACTGCGTAAAGCTTCTCTCTACACCTTCACCGATGGACGCCAGTTGTGAAAACGTCGCACTACCCTTTTCAGAAAGGAAGACAAGAACCCGGCGCCTGTCACTCGGATCCGGACCGCGGAACACGTCGGCGGACGCAACCATCTTATCGACGATCTTCGTCAACGTCGGAGAATCGACGAAAACCTGTGCGGCAAGATCACCCATCGGAATGCCACTGCGGGCCGCCAGGGCCTTGAACACGCGATATTGCTCAAGCGACACACCGTGAGCTTTGAGAGGGCCTTCGAGGGCCTGCTCAATCTGACGGTTAACGCCTGAAATAAGGTCAGCCAATTGCATGCGACTACCTTCCATTCACAATACATCGCGTTTCAATATTTCATTCTACATATAATTTTCGATATGCGTCGCGCAAGTCGTGCCAAGCGCTAAAATTTCGCACAAGAATTGTGCAACGCAGCGAACAGCTGAACAGGTTTTCCGCTTCCCGCCGCCTCCCAAAACCGGAGAGACCTAGCCCATTTAGCAAAAAAGAAGCAAAATCATCATGGTCATTCCATTTTGACACCAGCCGCCGCCGATCTGGATATGGCATAGTTCCTGCTTCTCATTAAGCCGTGTTCCATTCAGAGGAAACACCAATAGGAGCGCGGACATTGAAGCCTGTGCGGATAGGTCTACTCATCGCCCAACAGGGATCCGCCGGACTGTGGGCTCCCTCTGCTGAGGCATGCGGTCGTCTGGCGGTTCAGGAGATCAACCAGAATCAGGGAATCCTCAAACGCCACATTGAATTGCATGTCGTCGATGCAGGTTCCACCGCGGAATCCGCCGCGGAGGCGGCCCAACATGCCGTCGAAGAACGCCGAGTGGCCGGCGTCGTATCGATGATCCCCAGCTATGCACGCGAGTCGGTCGCACGCGCGACGAGCGAGCGAGTCCCGCTGGTTTACACTCCCCAGTTCGAAGGCTATGCCCGGGAGCAAAATATACTCACTACCGGCGAAACCGCCGAGGAACTCATGGCCCCTGCCTTGCGCTGGCTGATGGAACGGAAGAATGCGCGCCGCTTTTTCCTGTGCGGCAACGACTATATCTGGCCCCGATCCAGTCTGAAGATCGCGCGCGCGTTTATCGAACGCGCAGGTGGAATCGTAACCGGCGAATTGTATTCGCCAGTTGGAGTGCTCGACTACGACGAAATGCTGGACCGGATAAAGACCACCCGCTCCCATGTGGTTCTTCCGTATTTCCTCGGCTCGGACAGCATCGCATTCAACCGTGCGTTCTACGAAATGGGTCTTTCGCCGAGCGTCTTGCGCTTCAGCTCCGCGATCGACGAAACCATCGTATACGGTCTGAACGAAGACGAAACGGAAAATGTCTTTGTTGCCTCTGCCTATTTTTCGGCAATGCGCTCGCGCAATAACGGCGCTTTTCTCGAACGGTACCACACGGCCTATGGAGACAATCCACCGCCAGCCAACGCTTTCGGGCAATCGTGCTACGAGGGGATCTATTCCCTTGCAGCAATGGTCGAGGAGGCAGGCAGCTTCGATGTGCACCTGCTCAAAAAGGTTTATGGACGGGTACCCCTCCAGAAGACAGCCCGCGGCAACGAAGCCAAGCCAGCGGTTGGCAGCAGCCACCCAGTCCATGTTGCCCGGCTGGACGGCTACGATTTCTCGATCCTGAATGCACCCTAAATAATAGTTGCTTTTTCAATTATTGTATTTTTAAATAACCCCATAGTGATCATCACAAGGGGAACTCAAACATGATCCTGTCTCGCCGCCGCTTCCTCCACCGCACCGCGTTGACCTCCGCCGCGCTCGTCGCGGCCCCCGCCATCCTCCGTCAGGGCGCACTGGCCGCCGACGATACCATCCTGCTGGGCTCGCTTCACGATCAGTCCGGCCCTCTTGCCGCATCCGGCGTTCCCATGGTCTACGCGCTGAACCTCGCAGTCGAGGAAATAAATACCGCAGGCGGCCTGCTCGGACGCCAAGTCAAGGTCGTCCATTACGATACTCAGTCGAACATCCAGATGTACTCCCAGTACGCCCAGCAACTGGCCCTGAAGGACAAGGTGGCCGTGGTGCACGGAGGCATTACCTCTGCCTCGCGCGAGGCCATTCGGCCGACATTCGACCGCTTCAAGGTGCCGTACTTCTACAACGTTCTCTATGAAGGCGGCGTCTGCGACCACAACACCTTCTGCACCGGAACGACACCAGCCCAGACCGTGGAAAAGCTCGTTCCCTCCGCTATGAAGAAGGCGGGTAAGAAAGCCTACATCATCGCCGCCGACTACAATTACGGGCAGATCACCGCCAAATGGATGACGAAATACGTCAAGGACAATGGCGGCGAGGTGGTCGCAGTCGACTTCTTCCCGCTTGACGTTACGAACTTCGGCCCGACTATCTCCAAGATTCAGGCCGCCAAACCTGACCTGATTCTGTCAGCGCTGGTGGGCGGCAATCACACCGCCTTCTATCGTCAATGGACATCGGCCGGCATGAAGAGCCAGATTCCGATCGCGTCCACGACATTCGGCCTCGTCAACGAACCTTCGACGCTCGACGCCGCCGAAAGCGACGCCATTCTCGGTGCTTACGGCTACTTCGAGGAACTCAACTCGGCGGCCAGCAAGAGTTTCGTGGAGAAGATCAAGAAGGCTCATTCCGATACGCCCTACATCAGCGAGTTGGCTGCCGCGACTTATGAAGGCGTTCATCTCTGGGCACTTGGCGTGAAAACGGCGGGCGCAATGGACCGGTTGAAGGTCGTCGAAGCCCTGGAATCCGGCCTTTCCTTCGACGGACCGACGGGCAAGGTGACGATCGATAAGGCGACCCACCACACGACACGCAACGCCTTCCTGGCAGAGGTGAAGGATCGAAAGTGGTCGGTGCTGGAAAGCTATCCAGATGTCGCTCCGGCCGACACTGCAAGCGTCTGCGACCTGGTGAAAAACCCGAACGACACCAAGCAATACGTCATCAATCTCTGACGATCCCGCCGGACGGCGCGCAGGCGCGCCGTCAACCCGCAATACCTCCCTTATAAGGAGAAGGATCGACATGGATATCTATCTGATCCTGCTGCTCGACGTCATCAACGGCGCAGCCTCTCTCTTCCTGCTTTGCCTTGGACTGGCGATCATCTTCGGCATGATGAAGATCATCAATCTCGCCCATGGCGAATTTATCATGCTCGGCGCCTACGCCACCGTCATCTCCACCAATGCCGGCGTCAATATCTGGGTGTCGATGCTCCTCATCGCCCCGCTTTTCGTCGGCCTTGTCGGGCTGGTCATAGAACGTTGCCTTATCCGTTTCCTTTATGGCCGCCTGGTCGATTCCATGCTTGCCACCTGGGGGCTCAGCCTGCTCATCATCGGCATCGTAACGACCGTGTTCGGCAACACGATACAGGGCGTCCCGACACCTCTCGGCGGCTTTTCGATCGGTAATTACCGGTCGAGTTACTACACGCTCTTCCTCATGTTCATGGCCATCGTGATGATGGCGGTCATCTACGGCGTGATGCGTTATACGAGGCTCGGCCTGATTGCCCGCGCCACTATGCAGAACCCGGCGATGGCCAACACGCTCGGCATCAATCCGGCACGCGTCTACATGGGGACCTTTGCCGCAGGTGCCGCGATCACCGGCCTTGCCGGCGGATTGCTCGCACCGGTCTCCGGCATCACACCGGTCATGGGCGGCGCCTATGTCGCCAAGGCCTTCATCAGCGTGGTCGGTGGCGGCAGCGCCATTCTCTCCGGCACGCTTTCGGCGGCAACCCTCTTCGGTTCAATCAACCAGATAGGTGCCTATTTCACCACTCCTGTCTTCGGCGAGGTACTCGTGTTCACTGCCGCCATCGTCCTCATCCGCCTCCTGCCCCAAGGCATTTCCGGCCGGTTCTTCAAGGGGAATCTCTAATGGCAAACCGTCTTGCTCTTTCTGCGCAGGCTGCGGCGGTGGTTGTCGCTATCGCGGTTATCATGGCAGCCCCCTCCTATCTGGAAATCTTCTCCCTGATGCAGGTGACATTGTTTGCGGCCATGGCCGTGCTCTCGCTGAGCCTCGCCTTCATCTGGGGTTTTGGCGGCATCCTGTCATTCGGACAGTCCGCCTTTTTCGGCCTCGGCGCATATACTTACGCCATCGCGGCAATCAACTTTCAGGACTCAACGCAAGGGATCATGCTTGCCATCCTCGTACCGTCCATCTTCTCCGCCATCCTCGGGTACTTCGTCTTCTACGGTCGGATCTCGGATGTCTATCTGGGTGTCATTACCCTGACCGTCACGCTCATCCTGTTCAATGTCGTCAACTCGACGTCGGGTGACGAGTACAGGATCGGCGATGCAATGATCGGCGGTTTCAACGGCATTCCCGCGGTACCGACCTTCAACATGCCCTTCGACCCCACCAGCCCCTTGTCGCCTGAAGCCGCCTGGTGGGCAACCGCCGGGACACTGCTCTTCGTCTATCTTGCATTGCGGCTCCTGCTTGCCAGCCCCTTCGGTCGCGTGATCGTGGCGGTACGAGAAAACGAAACCCGTGCCTCACTGCTCGGCTACGATCCGCGCCTTGTCAAACTAATGACCTTCATCGTCGGCGGTGCCGTCGCTGGACTGGCCGGAGCACTCTACGTTAATTGGGGTGCGTTCGTGGGGCCGACGATCTTCAGCCTGAGCCTGTCGGCGGAAATCATTATCTGGATCACAATCGGTGGCCTTGGCACCCTTCTTGGCCCATTGGTGGGCTGCGTCCTTATCGAGTACATCGTCGCCAGCATTGGCAGCCAACAGACGCTGAATTCCAATCTGGTGCTCGGAGCGGTTCTACTGGTCTTTGTCCTTCTTCTTCCGAGGGGTCTCGTGCCAACCATAAGGGATATCCTTCTGCGTCTCATTTCCCTCCGCACACGCGTTCGGCAGAGCGCACCGGCCCCGACGGCAAATCCGCAACCCGCAGGAGCAGACTGAAATGACGGAACCTCTCCCCCTCCTCAAAACTGAGCACTTGACCATGCGCTTCGGTGGAGTGGTCGCCAATGACGACATCAATTTCACCTTACAGGAGATGGAATTAAGGTGCCTGATCGGTCCGAACGGTGCTGGCAAGAGCACCTTCTTCAAATCGCTGACGGGCCAGCAGACGCCGACCTCCGGCACGATCGCCTTTCGAGGTCAGCCGATCGCCGGCAAGCTGCCGCATGAGATTGCCCGCATGGGGATCGGCATCAAGACGCAGGTGCCGAATGTCTTCAACGGCCTTTCCATATCCGAAAACATATGGCTGGCCGCTCGTCGAAAGGCGACACCCGTGGGCCTGCCCAAGCTCGTTGCCCATGTCCTCGACCTCATCCAACTGTCTGGGGACAAGGAACGGATTGTTGGCACTCTGTCTCACGGTCAGCGGCAATGGGTGGAGATCGGGATGGTTCTAGCCGCCGAGCCGGACCTGATCCTGCTCGATGAACCGGCTGCCGGCATGACCGACGAGGAGACGCTGCGCACCGCCGACATCATTCGCGACATCAACCAATCCCGCGCCATCGTCGTTGTCGAACACGACATGGCCTTCATTCGCCTCATCGCCAAAACCGTGACCGTCTTTCACCAGGGCCGCGTGCTGATCGAAGATACCGTCGACAAGGTGCTGGCGGATCAACGTGTTCGCGATGTCTATCTCGGGAAGAAGGTGGCGGCATGACACGACTTCTCGACGTTAAGGGACTGCGCTCCGGCTACGGCCGCATCCCAATCCTCGCCGGTGTCGACATGACGATGGACGAGGGTGAATATCTGGGCATTCTCGGCCATAACGGCATGGGAAAGACAACGCTGATGCGAACGCTCATGGGGCATCTTCCAGCCACGGGCGGCACCGTCGAGTTCGCCGGCAAGACCATCACCGGCATGAAGCCCTACGAACGGTCCCGGCTCGGCCTTGGCCTGGTGCCGCAGGGGCGAGAAATCTTTCCCGAACTCAGCGTCATGGAGAACCTCCGTATGGGGTTGGCGTCGGCGCCACGCGAGGACCAGGCCGTCATCGATACAGTACTGGAAGATTTCCCGCGGCTCGTACGGCTTCTCGATCGGCGAGGCGGTGCGCTTTCCGGCGGCGAACAGCAGCTTCTGGCGCTCGCCCGCTGCCTGTGCACCCGCCCCCGCCTGGTCCTGCTCGACGAGCCCACCGAAGGCATCCAGCCCTCGATCATCGAGGAAATGATCGAGACGCTTCTGGCCCTCAAAGCCCGCTGGAAGCTTTCGCTCATCGTCGTTGAGCAGAACCTGGAATTTATCACCGCGCTGTCGGAACGCATCCTGCATATCCAGAAAGGCCGAATGACCGGCGAACTGGACCGGGATGCCATTCTCTCCGGTGAAATAGGCCTCGCCGCCATGGCCTAACCTGCCGGGAGGCACCCGAGCCTCCCTCCCCGCATTGCCAATCTTTAAAACTCTTGTCTCAACAGGAAAGGATGAGTCATGTCCATCACACGCCCCACCGTCGACGATGTCGCGGATCTCGCCGCTGAACTCCATATGACCATGTCGCTCGCGGAAGCAGCCGAATATCACGCATTGATGGGCGGCATGTTCGACGCCTACGACGTGATCGACGCCCTGCCCAATCCGATGCCACAAGTGAAATATTCCCGTATACCCGGCTTTAAGCCGGCGCCGGAAGACAACAAATACGGCGCCTGGGCGATCAAGACCGAAGTCAAAGGCGCTGCGGAAGGCAAACTGGCAGGCCGAACAGTCGTTCTCAAGGACAATGTCGCACTCGCGGGCGTCCCGATGATGAATGGCGCGACGACGCTTGAGGGCTTTATTCCCGCGGCCGATGCGACCATCGCCACCCGCATGCTCGATGCCGGTGCGACCATTGTCGGCAAGGCCGTTTGCGAACATTTCTGCCTTTCCGGAGGCAGTCACACCTCCGATCCCGCGCCGGTCCACAATCCCTGGCGCATGGGCTATTCCGCAGGCGGTTCCTCGTCCGGTTCGGCGGCCCTCGTCGCATCCGGCGAGGTTGATATGGCCATCGGCGGCGATCAGGGCGGCTCGATCCGTATTCCAGCCTCCTTTTGCGGGATCTACGGCATGAAGCCGACACACGGTCTGGTCCCCTATACCGGCGTGATGCCGATCGAATCTACGATTGATCACACCGGTCCGATGACAGCCTCCGTCGCTGACAACGCGCTGCTCCTGGAAGTGCTGGCGGGTGCCGACGGGCTCGATCCGCGCCAGTATTCACCGCAGGTCAATGCCTATACCGAAGCGCTCGGCAAGGGCGTGAAGGGCATGAAGATCGGCATTCTCAAGGAAGGTTTCCTGATGCCGAACCTTCAGCCGGAAGTCGATGCGAAGGTGCGGGCGGCAGCCGACAGGCTTGCAAAACTCGGCGCCGAGGTGTCCGAAGTCTCCATTCCAGAGCATCTGACAGCGCTTGCGGCGTGGAACCCCATCACGCTCGAAGGTTTCGTAATGCAGATGATGCACGGCAACGGCATGGGCTTCAACTGGAAGGGGCTTTACGATGTCGGCCTGATCGAGGCCCATTCGACTTGGCGCCAGAAGGCGGACGACCTCTCGAAGACGCTAAAGCTGACGATGCTCGTCGGCCAGTGGGGCCTCAGTCACTATCGCGGCCGTTACTACGCCAAGGCTCGCAACATCTCCATCGCAGTAAAGGCCGCCTATGATGCCGTCTTCGCGAATTACGATCTGCTTTTGATGCCGACGCTGCCCTGCGTTTCCACGCCATTGCCGGCCAAGGACGCATCGCTTGAGGAGATCATAACTCGCGCCTTCGAAATGACCGGCACGACCAGCCCGTTCGACGTGACGGGGCACCCTGCCATGTCCATTCCCTGCGGTCTTGCGGACGGCCTTCCCGTCGGTCTCATGCTCATCGGCAAGGACTACGCGGAAGCAACGATCTACCAGGCCGCCAGTGCCTTCGAGGCGGACGGCGACTGGAAGACGTTCTGATGCAGACGATCAGCGCTATCATCCGCGTCCTGCCCGGCAAGGAGCAGGTCATGCACGACGCGCTTCTTGCCGTCGCCGCCCATGTGAAGGCGAACGAGCCGAAGACACTCGGCTTTTTCATCGCCCAAGGTGACGAGGACCCGTGTGTGTTTACGACCTACGAGCGGTTCGCCGACAAGGCAGCGATGGATGCGCACAACAGCTCCGAGGCGGTGGCGACCTTCTTCGCCATCGCCAAGCCTATCCTCGATGGTCCGGTAACGCTGGTGACCGCCATCGAGACCGGCACACCGAACTAAAGAACTGGCTGGCGGAACGTCCGCCGGCCTCCCTCGAAGACCTTACGGAAGAACGCCATGTACGACACGATCATCGTGGGAGCGGGATCGGCCGGCTGCGTTGCCACCTATCGGTTGAGCCAGGACGAGAGCCGCAAGGTCCTCGTTCTCGAAGCCGGGCAGGACGCGCCCCTTGCCTCCAATATCCCGTCCGACTGGGTGACCATGTTCAACACCCGCGCCGACTGGGGATATTACACCGAGCCGCAGGCGGGGTGTCGCGGTCGCCGCGTTTTCTGGCCCCGCGGCAAGATGGTCGGCGGGTCCGGTGCCTTGAACGCCATGATCTACATCCGTGGACTGGCAAGCGATTACGACGCCTGGGAACAGGCCGGATGCGCCGGATGGGGCTGGCGTGACGTGCTGCCTGTTTTCCTCTCCAGTGAGGACAATGCCGATTTTTCCGACAACCCCTGGCACGGCACCGGCGGACCGCTGCATGTCGGTCACGCACCCTACGTCGATGAACACGAGTACCAATGGCTGGAAGCCGCGGCTGCGGCGGGTTATGCCCGCACCCCCGATTTCAACGGGCCGCGGCAGGAGGGAGTCGGCCTCTTCCAGTTCACGATCAAGAATGGCGAACGTTGGAGTGCCGGCAACGCCTATCTTCGCCCCGCCCTCCTCCGTCCCAACGTGACGCTCACAAAGGGAGTCCTGGTCACCGGATTGATCGTTGAGAACGGCCGCGCCACCGGGGTCAAGTATCTCGTCAACGGCGTACCGGAAACAGCGTATGCCTCAAGCGAAGTGGTGATGGCGGCCGGCGCGATCGGCACCTGCCATATATTGATGCTTTCCGGCATTGGCTCAGCGGATGAGCTGCGCCAGATAGGCATATCCCCCCGACACGACCTGCCCGGCGTAGGCAAGTCGCTTCAGGACCACCTCAACATTCCTGTTTCCTTCTACTCCAAGAAGCCCATGGGCATCGGCGCCTGGACGGAAGAGATTATGAACGAGAGCATGAAGGAATGGCAGGACCGTCGCAGTGGTATGCGCACCTCGCCCTGGGTTGCCGCAGGCGCGCATGTCTGTAGCCGGGAAGGCATCGAGCCTGACCTGCAGCTTTACGGCGCGATCACCCCGCACCGCGACTACGCCCGTTTTCTTGGCGGTCGCTCCGGCATCACGGCCCACTGTGTGCTTCAGCGTCCGAAAAGCCGCGGTGAAATCCGGCTTCGGTCCGCCGATCCGACCGAACACCCCGCGATCGATCCTCGCTATTTCGTGTCTGACGAAACGGGCACCGATCTCACGACATTGGTCGAAGGCGTTCGCATAAACCGTCGAATCCTGTCTCAAGCGCCGATCCGTGATCTGATCGACTACGAGCTTTCACCCAGCGCTGAATGCAGGACGGACGAGGAGATCGCGGATTATGTGCGCGGCCACATGGCGACACTCTACCATCCCTCCAGCACCTGCCGCATGGGCACGGACCCGCTGGCGGTCACCGATCCCGACACCATGAAGGTTCACGGACTGGAAGGCCTTCGCATCGCGGATGCCTCCGCCATTCCGATCATGGTGTCCGGCAATCTCAATGCGCCCACGATCATGGTCGCTGAACGCACCTGCCAGAAAATCCTCGCAGCCTAAGGATATCCCGATGACGATCGCACCTCAATCCAGCCACTGGCAAGAGAAAGCCGCCACACTAAGGCCGGAAGGCCGTCTGTTTATCGACGGCGATTACGTTGCCGCAAGATCCGGGGCGGTTTTCGAAAGTCTCAATCCCGCAAACGGCACCGTTCTCGCCGAGGTCGCACGCGGGGATACTGGAGACGTCGACCACGCGGTCGCCTCCGCCCTTAAGGCCTTCAAGGCCGGCATATGGTCCCGCATTCCACCACGGCAGCGCATGGCCGTACTCTACCGCTTTGCCGACCTGATCGAGGCCCACACGGAGGAGTTCGCACTTCTCGATACGCTGGACATGGGCAAGCCGATCAGCGAAATGCTTTCGGTCGATGTGCCGCTGGCGCTGACCTGCATTCGCTTTACGGCCGAATGCGTCGACAAGCTGCAGGGAACGGTCGGCGCGACCGCGCCGGATGCCCTATCCTATGTATTGCGCCAGCCGCTTGGTGTCGTCGGCTGCATCGTTCCCTGGAACTATCCTCTTCTGATGACCGCCTGGAAGATTGCCCCCGCTCTTGCGGCTGGGAATTCTGTCGTCCTGAAGCCAGCCGAGCAGTCCCCGCTTTCCTCCGTGCTGCTGGCCCGACTTTTCGTGGAGGCCGGCGGACCTCCCGGCGTCTTCAATGTCGTCAACGGCTTTGGTTCGGAAGCCGGTAGGGCGCTTGCTCTGCATCATGATGTGGAGAAAATCGCGTTCACCGGGTCGGTCGAGGTCGGCAAGCTGATGATGACCTATTCCGGTCAGTCGAACATGAAGAAAATCTCGACGGAATGCGGCGGAAAATCACCCCATGTGATCATGGCCGATGCAGCCGATCTGGAAATGGCGGTGGACTGGACTGCCATGGGCATTTTTGGCAATCAGGGCGAAGTCTGCTGCGCCGGGTCCCGCATTCTTATCCAACGAAAGATCCTGCCGGAATTCACCTCACTGCTTCGGATGAGGGCGGAAAACACATATCGGCCGGGGGATCCGCTGGACCCGGCAACGGGTATGGGGCCTCTGGTCGACATCGGGCAGCAGAAACGCGTTCTGAACTATATCGGACTCGGAAAGCATGCCGGTGCCAGTTGCATCTCGGGCGGCGGCATACCCGTTGGCCTCGAACACGGCGCCTATGTCTCTCCGACGATATTCACAGATGTGACAAACGATATGACCATCGCCAGGGAAGAAATTTTCGGGCCTGTTGCCAGCCTCATCGCATTCGACACCTATGAGGAGGCACTGGCGATTGCCAATGACACACGCTTCGGTCTCGCCGCCGGAATCTGGACCTCCGATCTGGGAAAAGCTCACCAGTTTATAAGGGATGTCGAGGCAGGAATGGTTTATGTGAATAGCTACATGATCGGAGACATGCAGTTTCCGTTCGGCGGATGGAAAGAAAGCGGAAACGGTCGCGACAAGTGCATGGAGGCCCTGGCTTCCTACACGCAGACAAAAAGCGCCTGGCTAACCATAGGGATGTAGAACCTATCTAAGATCCTCGCCGCAGACTGGCTAGCTCCGATAATTTAAGCCGTTTTGAACTGGAATTTTCCACTTGTGATCCCTGAAGGGAAGAAGAGGAGAATTCGATGAAGGCGTCTGAGTTTTCGTAAGCGCAGATTTTGGTTGTTTTGAAGCAAGTAGAGAACTGACGTCACGGAGAGATGCTACCGCACGTCAAACGGCGCTCGCCACTCCAGGAGCGACCGTGATCGAAGTATCGCCCGTCTCCAGCAATTTCAAAAGGTGATCCAAGCTGTAAGGCTTTGGCATAAACGCCCAGCCCAGTCCGACATCGTCGCTGACATCCCGACCAGACACGACAACGATCTGCGTCAGCGGAGATACGCTTGAAACCATTCCGGCGAGATCGAGGCCATTGAGGTGTCCTGGCATGTCGACGTCAGTGACCAATGCGTCGAAGCACGGACTGCGTCCGATCGCCGCGACCGCCTCAAGGACGTTCGCTGCCTGCACGACAGTGTACCCATCGTCCTGGAGCGCCTCAACCAACATCAATCTGATCAGAAGTTCGTCTTCTACGACGAGCACAGTACGCGGGGACATGGGTGGCTCCAATGGCTATCGGTTACTCAACTTGTCCACGCCCGTTTCGATCATCCCTGCTACTCAGTATTTGCCAACATATTTAATTAAATCTGAATGACCAAACTTGTACTTGAAAGCTCACTCGCCTGCGATCACATGAACGTAGCAAGAACATTCATGGGAGAAGTCATGATGACATCTGGTGAAAAGCAGCTTTCCAAGACCGCAATTCGCACCTTGTCGGCGATCCACCAGTATCGCTACCAGCGACGTTCTGGTCGTGTGTGGCTGGTTGGCGACAAGCGCATCTCGACCTCAACCGTTGCCAACCTTGAAAAGGAATCTTTCGTCAGAGAAATCGCCACAAATGGCTCTCCTCGCCTTGTCTTAACTGACGAAGGCAAACGCTTTGTCGCTAAGGTTGGTGAGTAGGGTAGTTGGGACCCTCGCAAATTGCGCGGATCGAATATTTCGGTTGATTTTCTCATCAGGGCCACGGGCATCATACCTTTGGCAATGTCTGCGTCCGTGGATGTCGCTTTGACGTGTGGTTGAGTTTGGGGGAAGGTATCAATGTTCGACACATGCTTTAGGCATGGAAGCCGACCTGACCGTTGCAGCTAAAACTGACGATCGGGAAAAGCTCAAGTCGGTGCGCAACGTCCTCCTTGCAGCTTTTCAAAATATGGTTCTCGCGCCTCCGCGTAGAACGCGGTTGTTTCGCAGCATGCCTAGTCTTATAGGCCCATGGCCGCAAAATTGACCTCTAGGAGTTGCCTCACGGTTTATTTCAGTGCATCATAATCCGGCAGTACCAGCTGCATATTCTTCATTTGCCAAACCTTAGGAGGTCCAAATGGAAGGTGCACCCGTACGTTTTAGAGCGATCGAGGACTGTGAAGCCTCAGGAGTTCCCATTCCCGCCGGCCCCTATATCGGTAGGGAAAAAATTGAAACCGCGCACAACCGCCCCGCAGGGCGAGCCTTTCTCTACAGCCTCGACATGGCAGAGAAAAACACAATCCTCGATGTGACGCCCTTGGTCGAACTCGGCAAAATCACGGTCGTCCGGCAAAGCGCGCTATAGGCAAAAACCCTAAATGAAATTTTGTGAGAAACCCTCTGCGTCGGAGGGTTTCTTTTTGTGGTTAGGCGACCAGCTAATGACCAAAAAGAATTCCGTAACGAAGTCGACCTCGTTGCGGGCACTTACCGTCTTGAGCTGGGACGGGGTTCAAGCGCATCCAGCGCATCAGAATTGTCCCTGCCCCAAGCGTAGAGCAACTCGACGGGTTCGACGAAACGCTTGCCTAGTTCGGTCAGCCGATATTCCACAGCAGGCGGTCTTGTCGAATACACATGTCGCGAGACCAGGCCGGAATGCTCCATTTCCTTCAACGTTTGCGTCAGCATCTTCTTTGAGATGCCTGGCAGGCTCCGTTCCAACACACCTGTCCTTGCGGCACCCTGATGAATTTTGTGCAAGGTGTGCAAGATCATGCTCGTCCATTTGGTCGAGAACAGTTCGAGCACTCGGCGGGGCGCACAGTCCTCGCGCCAATCCTCTTCATTGCTGCCCGGCCTCATCGTGGTCACCTCCTGGTATCCATGTCCCCAAACTGTCCCGTCTACATGTCGGCCTGCCGGATGCCTAACTGTAGTTCAATCAAAAATGGAGCGTCATCATGGTTAGAACAGCATTGGTCGTCGGCGCAAGCGGGATCGTTGGCAACGCAACGTCAGAGCTATTGGTGAAAGAAGGCTGGAAAGTCTACGGGTTGGCGCGTAGGCCCAAGGATCATAATCGCATCGTGCCCGTTGCTGCCGACTTACAAAATGCAGAAGAAACGGCGCGTGCTTTGCACGACGTCAGACCCGATGCGGTCTTTATAACCACATGGGCCCGACAGGAAAGCGAAGCGGAAAATATACGCGTCAACTCCGCGATGGTTCGTAATCTTTTAGCTGGGCTCAGTCCTGCTCAATCCACACGACACGTGGCGCTGGTTACCGGACTGAAGCACTATCTCGGGCCCTTCGAAGCTTATGGCAAAGGCGTCCTGCCGCAAACGCCATTTCGTGAGGAACAGGGCCGTCTTGATGTTGAGAACTTCTATTATGCGCAGGAAGATGAGGTTTTTTCTGCCGCTGAGCGCGACGGTTTTACCTGGAGTGTCCACCGTCCACATACCGTTATCGGCCAGGCGGTCGGAAATGCCATGAACATGGGAACGACGCTTGCCGTCTATGCTACCATTTGCCGAGAGACCGGTCGTCCATTTCGCTTTCCCGGTTCGTCCGCTCAGTGGAACGGCTTGACGGATATGACCGACGCCAACCTTCTGGCGAAACATCTGGTTTGGGCAACCGAGACTCCACAGGCTGGCAATCAGGCGTTCAATGTCGTCAACGGAGATGTTTTTCGATGGAAATGGATGTGGCAGAGAATTGCAGACTGGTTTGGCATAGAGCCAGCACCCTTTGATGGCACAATCAGTCCTCTGAGTGAGCAGATGAGCAACGATGCTGTGATCTGGAGAGACATCGCTAAACGCGATAATCTGGTGGAGCCTAACATCGACCGTCTCGCGTCTCCATGGCACACGGATGCGGATCTCGGCCGCCCCATCGAGGTCGTAACCGACATGAGTAAAAGCCGCCGTCTTGGCTTCAACGAATACCAGCCGACCGACGATGCGTTCTTCGCCCTTTTCGCAAGCCTTCGCAAGAACCGCCTTATCGCCTAGAAACTTTGATTGCCACGAGCGGATTAGGAAAATGAGACTGCTCCAGCTTTTGCTGGCGCAGTCAATGCGCTTGTTCAATCGTAGAATAAAGTTTCCTTCGATAGTCAGAGCTCGATCGCTTCGTACGGGTCAAGCAAAGCTTTGCAACCCTCCCATGCCGTCCTGATCGCTACTCGCTGGATTCAGCGACTGAGCGTGTGGAGAAAAATCAAAGGGGCGTGCTCCGGGCGCTGTGGTCAACACCGCCATAGCGATAGCCCAAGTAATATGGGGGCGAGATCATGACGTGTTGGCCTAACTTATCGGGGCGCTTCCCGGTACCGTCAGACACCACCGTGTTACCCCATCGCAACGTCTTATTGCTTCACATCGGAATGATGCTGTTGGGGTGCATTACGCATCGCTGCTTCGACCACATCGAGCAACCCCGGGAAGCGCTCATTCAGTTCGGCACGCCGAAGCGCATTCATATGTGTGACGCCTTCATTGCGTGTCCACACCAGCCCAGCTTCCCGTAACACGCGGAAGTGATGTGAAACGCTAGACTTCGGCCTGCCCCCGTCCAGTGCACTGCACGTTGCCTCATCGGTAACGCAAAGCTTTTGCACGATCTCAAGGCGCACTGGATCACTCAGCGCGTAAAACAATTGCTCTAGGCTGACTTCGTGAATGGCGGGATGCTTCATGACTCTCATACCACCATCATTAACACGGGTATCACTTTAATGCCATTGTTCTATTGTATTCGAACTAACGAAGATGTAGACCCACCGCATTCTTGAACCGGAGACCAACAATGGCAAAGCTGTTTGACACTTTCAGCCTCAAAGGCATCACCCTACGCAATAGAATAGCGGTTTCCCCAATGTGCCAGTACATGGCCACGGATGGTGTGGTTTCGGACTGGCATCTTCCTCACTATGCGGGCCTAGCGCGCGGTGGCGCGGGTCTGGTCGTACTGGAAGCGACAGCTGTATCAAAGGAAGGGCGGATTACGCCCGGCGATCTCGGCATCTGGAACGACGCCCAGGCTGAAGCACTTCGCCCAATCGTTGAGGCCATCAAATCCGCAGGCTCGACGCCGGGCATTCAGATCGCCCATGCTGGCCGCAAAGCCAGTGCCAATCTGCCCTGGGAGGGTGATGATCATATAGCTCATGGTGACCCGCGTGGATGGCCAACCATCGCACCGTCAGCAATTGCCTTTGGCGGCGACCTCGGAAAAGTGCCCGCTGAAATGACAAAGGACGATATAATTCGCGTGCAGCAGGATTTTGTTGCTGCAGCCGAACGGGCTCGCGATGCGGGGTTCGAATGGCTTATGCTGCATTTTGCCCACGGTTATCTGGCGCAAAGTTTCTTCTCCGTCCACTCCAATCAGCGGCAGGATGAGTACGGCGGAAGCCCCGAAAACCGTGGGCGGTTCTTGATTGAGACACTCGCGGCGGTGCGCAAAGTCTGGCCCGAAAACCTCCCGCTCACGGCCCGTTTCGGGGTGATCGAGTTCGATGGACGTGACGAAGAGACCCTTCGAGAATCAATCGCTTTGATTCGCCGCTTCAAGGAAGCAGGCCTTGACGCAATCGACGTCAGCATCGGTTTCTCCACGCCAGCGGCGCAAATCCCTTGGGGTGCCAACTTTTTGGCCGAGATCGCCGCACGCGTTCATGTGGAAACAGACCTGCCGGCATCGACCAGCTGGTTCATCAGCGATCCTGTTCAGGCTGATGCTCTTATTCAGGACGGAAAAACGGATCTGGTGATGCTGGCCCGTCCACTCCTCGCCGATCCGCACTGGCCTTATGCCGCAGCAAAAGCGCTCGGCGTTGAAAATCCCGCTTGGGCAACACTGCCACCACCTTACGCCCACTGGCTGGCGCGCTACCGTACCAACTGATCGTCAAGGTGACACCAGCGTGCTTCGATCCGATGAGATTGGAGCACGCGGGTTGCCGCCAGCGAAGGTCTAGGTGGACGCGCTGCCGAGCAATCTGCTTAAGCCGATTTGGGCTTGGATGGTTCCCATGACGGGCCAAGCCAGTTTTGCGCCTGTAACCACCCTCGAACCGGCGCGGAAGGCAACAATCCGGTAAATCTGTTTCGCACCTGGCAACGGAGGACAGTTATGCATAACGCTTGGTTGTCCACATCAACAGCGAATACAAAGCCAGATCACTGCAAATGATCGCTGACATGCAAGCCCGCCGTGCGCCACTCGGTCGAGACGATAACGCAGTTTTATATAGTTCCTGCGAAAAATCTCGACCGCATTGGTAATATGATTGCCGGACCCGAAGCCGCAATCTGCGCCTCATTCGCGCGGAAATGCCGGAGAGGCGACTATCTCTGGAAAAATTATCGCCAATCCAATCTCATACTTTATGTAGAGATGAAAGAGATGCACTCACTCCACCGCTTCGAACCGGATATCCTGCGCGCCTCCCCACAAAACGATGCGGCCCAATTCAGGCAACTTGTCGAGGTTTGACTTGATCGTGATGAAGTGATTACCAGCCAGCTGGCCCATCTTCGACGAGAAGTCAACGCCGCCGTAGGCGAGCAGGATCTCGGTCTCGCTGATGCCGCCCGGGTAAAGAAGGATGTGGCCGGGAGCAGGGTGACTCGTGTGGTTTTCATATCCGACACCGAAATCGTGGTCGCCGAGCGGAATCCAGACGCCCTCTCCAGACCAGCGCACGTGAACGATCTTGCCTTCAAACGGCATTTGCTTCAGAAAAGCTTCCGACGTTTTTGGAGCCTTGTCTGTTTCCAGTACCGCGTCAAATTCGAACGGACCTGCCTTGATCTTCAATTTCATGCTGTTTCCTTTTATGTAAAATTCTCGAGGGTCTCTGCCTCTCCTCGAAGAGGCAAAAGCCCTATCCCTTCGTTCCTGGCGGTTGCGAGCGTAAAGTCGGCTCCCGCCTTTGCTGGAATCGCTCCAATCAGACTGAGCGCATCGAGCGTGTCGTGGCAGAACGGTAAGTACCCTGCCCTTTCTGGCCAACGAGTGCGCCGTCTTCGACCATGATAGTCCCCGCAACGATCGTTGTTATCGGCCAGCCCTGAATTTCCAGGCCTTCATAAGGCGAATAGTCCGAACCGTCGTGCAGATCCGCGTGGCGGATGACACGGCGTACCTCAGGATCCCAGATCGCGATATCGGCATCAGCGCCGACCGCAATCGTTCCTTTTTGGGGATAAAGACCGTAGGTCTTGGCGTGATTGGTCGCGGTAATCGCAACGAAACGCGTCAGCTCGATACGTCCGCCCATTACGCCCTGCGAAAATAGGATTGGCAGTCGGACCTCCACGCCTGGAATGCCATTCGGGATATGGCGGAAGTTCTCGCGGCCCTTGGGGTTGAGCTTGCCCGTCACATCGTCGTAGCGAAAGGGGCAGTGATCGGAGGAAAACAGCTCGAAGACGCCGGTTTCGATGCCGCGCCAGCATTCCTTCTGGGCGGCCTCGTCTCGCGGCGGTGGGGAGCAGACGTATTTTGCTCCTTCCCAATCCATACCTTCCAGATCCTTGGCGGTCAGCGTGAGGTATTGCGGGCATGTTTCGCCGATAACCCGAACGCCGCGCTGACGCGCACGCATGATTTCTTCCATCGCTTCGCCATTCGAAACATGCACGATGACGATCGGCACGTCGGCGATTTCGGCCAGCGACAGAGCGCGATGCGTCGCCTCCCGCTCCACCGCGACCGGTCGTGTAGATGCATGCGCCCTTGGGGCTACATTCCCTTCAAGTTCGTGCTTATTGATGAGAAAGCGGATAGCATCCTCGTTTTCGCAGTGAACCATGACGGTCGCACCTGTACGGCGGGCGACATCGAGCGTCTTCAAGATATCCGCGTCATTCAGGCGCAGATTCTCATACGTCATGAATACTTTGAGAGACGTGTAGCCATCCTCCACTAGCGCTGGAATTTCCTGTCCGAGCACTGCATCCGTCGGGTCGGAAATGATCAGGTGGAAGCTAACATCCGTGTAGCATTCGCCTTCGGCGAGCTTGTGATACTCGGTAAGGGACGCGCGCAATGGCTTGCCCTTCTCCTGAAGGCAGAACGGCATGACGGTCGTATTGCCGCCGAACACCGCCGAAAGCGTCCCACTTGCGAAATCGTCCGCCATGACAATCCCCTCGCCTGAGGGCTGGGAGATGTGTACGTGGCTATCGATACCGCCAGGCAGCACGTATTTTCCGCTGGCGTCTATTGTTCTTGCCGCGCCCTTCAGCTGCATCCCGATCTGGACGATCTTACCGTCCTTGATGCCAATTGATGCTTGATAGACGTCTGACGCCGTCGCGATCGTGCCGTTCTCGATGATGAGGTCGAATTCTGTCATGGCTTGCGTGCTCTCAGTGCTGGAGGATCTTGCTGAGGAAGGCTTCTGTGCGGGGGTTGTGCTTGCCGGCGAAAAACGCTTCGCTGGGGCTGTCTTCAACGATCTCGCCCTGATCGATGAAGATGACGCGGGTCGCCACGCGACGCGCGAAACCCATCTCATGGGTCACGACCATCATCGTCATCCCATCTCGCGCCAACGATGTCATAACGTCAAGCACTTCGGAAATCATCTCTGGATCAAGCGCGGAGGTCGGCTCGTCAAACAGCATGGCGAGTGGGTCCATGGCAAGTGCGCGGGCGATTGCTACGCGTTGCTGCTGGCCACCGGATAGTTGACCGGGATATTTGCGCGCATGGTCGACGAGCCCGACACGATCGAGCAGCTGCATCGCTTTCGTCTGCGCGAGCGTATCGCTCCGCCCTAGAACGATCCTTTGGGCAAGCATGATGTTGTCCATGATCGTCAGATGCGGAAATAACTCGAAATTCTGAAACACCATGCCGACACGAGTTCGGAGGTTGGGCAGGTCCGTTTTCGGATCGCCTACCTCAATGCCGTGGACACGGATGGAGCCTTTCTGAAAAGGCTCCAACCCGTTGACGCATTTGATCAGCGTCGATTTCCCCGAGCCCGATGGGCCGCAGACAACCACGACTTCACCCCGGTCGACATTCACATTGCAGTTCTTCAAAACCTCATAGGGGCCGTAGAACTTGCTGACGCCGTTGATCTCGATCATGAACGACCTTTCTTGAAGCGTGATATGGAGAATGGCTGCAATGCCCGACCGGTTTCTCGGCCCAGGACAAGCTGAGCAGTGAGTTGGCCGACGATCGGGCCGAGAGTATAGCCGTTCGATGTGACTGCATTGAAGAATCCGGGCTGGTCAGGATGTTCGCCCAGAATGGGTGCTCCGTCGATATTGATGTTCATCGCAGCCCAACTGCGGATGACATGCAACTTTCTCAAGGCCGGCACCACATGCTGTGCTACCCAAAGATTTCCCTCAAGACTCGACAGAAGGGGGCGAGGATGCTGGAATACGGGATCGAGCCCGGCCGTCCAGCCACCACCGATAATGAAGTTTCCGTTTGCAGCCTGCTTAAGTGTCAGGTGGCGATCGGCGTGAGCCACGAGGCAGGATATCGTCGGCGCGGCCGCCTCCGTGACAACCATCTGCAAGGGCGCACCGAAAACAGGAACGTCAAGACCAAGCATCGCACCGATCCGGGCAGCGAAGGCGCCCGCCGCGTTTACGACACGCCCTGCCCGGATCCGCCCACGGTTCGTTTCAACGTCAAATCCGCCGACAACCGGCGTGATAGAAATTACCTCGCAGTTGTCGATGATCCGGGCGCCTGCCTCACGCGCAGCCTTGAGCACATGCTCAGTGGCAATAAGCGGATTGATCTTGCCCTCCTGCGGGCAGTAGGCCGCGCCGACAAACTGGCGTGAAAGCGCGGGCTCTATCTGCCGCAGTTCGCCCTGATCCACGATGCGGCATTCAATACCGGCCTTTTGCTCGACTGCGACCTTCTCCTTGAGAAAACGGAGATGCTCATCGGTCTCTGCCACCATAAGCCCGCCGGTCACTTTCATCTCGAAGTCCCGCGCGAGTTCGCGTTGCAGGGATGCCCACAGCGAAATCGAATCTCGCTGAAGCGGTAGGGTCTGGGCCGCAGGCGCCCCTCCCCCTTCCGAGCGGGCTCCATGATCAAAGGAAAGCAGCTGGGCATGCAGGCTGCCGGCATTGCCGCCGGAGGCGAGCGAGTTGGGGAAGCTCCGTTCCACCACGGTTACGTCCTCGCCCTCACGCGCCAGAAACAACGCCGTAGAGATCCCGGCAATGCCGCCGCCGATCACCAAGGTTGATGTTTCGCTCACCTGCAAAGGCTCAGTATTTTTGACCGGCGGACGGTCGGGCAGGACAGCCCGCTTGTGTCCACCCCATTCCGGCTTTTCGACAGCCAGCGCAGCAAGGGGAACAGGGCGCAGGGGCATCTGCGGTGCAAGAAAGCCTCGCGTCTCGTCGTTCCGATGGAGAGATTTGGCGATGCCAGCGATAGACGGTCCGCAATAGCGGCTCTGGCAACGCCCCATACCGGCGCGAGAAAGGCGCTTCAGCGTCGCGACGTCGAGCGCGCTGTCTTGTGCAAGCTTTCGAAGCGCTCCAAAGGTCACGCCTTCGCAGCGACAGAGTATCGTCTCGTCAGGCGCGGCGTGTGTGTCGCTCGTGGCCTGAGAACTCCCGGCTGCGAAGAGGGCCCATAGCGCCTTTTGAAATGCCCTATGCCGGGCAAGCTTTTTTTCGAGCCAAGTCGTCGACGTTGCCGAATGGCCAAGTTTTCTTGCCACTGCCATGCCGGCAAGCCTCCCAGCCGCCATTGCGACATGCGCACCACCGAAGCGGGCTGCCTCGCCCACGACATGCACGTCCGGCAGGCTTGTCTCACCATCGCTCTTGCAGATAGCGACAAGATTGCCGTTGACCACTTCATGCGCGCAACCAAGCAGGCGGGACAGTTCATTCGACGGGGTAAAGTTGCCGCCAACAAGAAGCGTGTCGGCGGCAAAAGTCACGCGCCCATCGGGGCCAGAGATGGCAATTTCCTCGAGGCTGTCGGCACCAGACGCTGCGACGACGTCGCTCTCCCAAAGGATGGGAACGCCTGCCTTTCGCAGGCCCTCGAGTTGTCGCATGCCTTTGGTCGCAAGCAGCGGATCGGCTGCGAAAAGCTGCAGCGCGAGGACAGGCCTCGTCCACGGAGCGGGTGCCTTTTCCACCAGTGCAACAATGGTCGCTCCGGCCTTGAAGAGCTCTGCGGCGATCTGAATGTTCAACGGCCCGTTACCGGCGACGACGATACGTTTCCCAGCAACAGCTCCATAGCTTCTCAGTAGCGTCTGCGCCGATCCGGCTGTCATCACCCCTGGCAGGGTCCAGCCCTGAATGGCAGTCGGACGCTCGTGAGCCCCGGTTGCGATCACGGTCATACGAGGTTTGCAGTAGAATGCCCCATTGGCACCAAGACAGCCGATGATTGGCGCCGACGCATCCCGTCGCTCGGCGCCCCAGACGGTGCTGCCTTCAAGAAAGGTTACGCCGGCATCTCGGGCAGCTCGTACAAGATCTGCACCCGACAGAGCCTGCTCGTCATTTTCGAGAAGACGGCTAGCCGTCCCCGTCAGCGGCTGTTTAAAGAACTGCCCGCCGGCAGAAGATCTTTCGTCGAGCAGCATAACGGAAGCGCCCGCCGATGCGGCGGCCTCGGCTGCGCAGAGACCTGCTGGACCTGCGCCGACAACCAGGAGATCGGTTTCGAGGATGGGGATGTTCGCTGGGGTTTCCGCAAGATCATCGAAATCCGCCGACATGAGATCAGGCCGGGGCTGGGGCTGGGTGATCGTCATGCCAGGCTGGACAGAGGTCATGCAGGCCCGCTGGCTCGCCTTGCCATTTACCGTCACAAGGCAGTCCTGACAGGCCCCCATGCCACAGAAAAGACCCCGCGGCTCGCCTTTTAGACCACGTGAAAAAGAGTGGCGGCCAGCTGCCTCCATCGCGGCTGCGATGGTCATTCCCCTTTCGGCCTTGATCACTGTTCCATCGAAGCTTATCTCGATGGGCGTGTCGGAACCCGGCGGGTATTGCGTCGAGACAGCGGGCATCGTCGTTCTTCCTCAGGCCGTGAAAACCAGGCCGTAATCGGAAACCAGCTGCTTCATCTCAGCATCCTGTGCCGCGGGAAGCGGCAAACGCGGAGGGAGAGGCGTTCCTGCCTGAAAACCCATATGAGTGAGCAAGGACTTCGAGCCGGCGACATAGGCCTGTCCGCCAACGGCCTGAATGACCGGCAGCCATTTTAGATAGAGCGCGCGCGCTTCATCGAATTTCTTCTCGTCAGCGGCCAGCTCGAAGATCCGCGCCATAGGACCTGGTGCGACGTTCGATGCAACGGCAACCCACCCCTGAGCGCCCATTACGAAGGATTCGAAGCCGAGAATGCCGCCGAATACGGTCATGTTATCGCCAGCGAGACGAATGATGTCCCTTACGCGGGTCACTTCGAGCGTCGATTCCTTGATATAGTCGCAACCCTTGATTTCGGCGATGCGTTTGACGAGTTCGGGCTTGAGATCAACATTGGCGGTTGCCGGATTGTTGTAGACCATGATCGGGATGGAAATCGCCGAGGCAACCGTCCTGTAATGCTCGACCAATTCATCATCTGTGGGCGTGCAATAGAAGGGCGGAATGACCATCACTCCGTCAGCGCCCATATCTTCAGCCTTGCGGCTCAGCCGCACGCATTCACGCGTATCCTCTGCACCCGTGCCGATGAGGACCGGAACCCGGCCGGCAGTCGTCTCGATGACTGTGCGAGCGACGGCATCGCGTTCCTCTTCGCTTAGCGACAGGAACTCGCCTGTCGAGCCAAGCGGGATCAGACCATGAATGCCCTCTTTGATCTGCCAGTCTGTGAAAGAGGCTAGTGCGCTGAGATCAACGGCGCCATCGCGATCCAGTGGCGTAATCATAACCGTGTATACGCCGCGAAATGTCTTCGTCATGTGAGTAAGTATCCTGGTGTTAACGCTTCTCGTTGATCGACAACCGGGCGTCGGCTTGTCCGAGACGGTTTTCGATGTATCGCTGGAAGAAATCCCAGAGCGTGGTCAAAAGCAGATAGTAGATGGCCGCAACGGCGAAGAGCTCGAGCACCATGAAGCGCTCCTGAATCAGGACCTGCGTGCGTCGGAGCAACTCCTCCATCGAGATGACGGATGTCACCGAGGTCGTCTTCAGCAAGCCATTCACCGAATTGCCGAGCGGCGGGATGATGACCTTGAACGCCTGCGGCATGACGATATGGCGCATGATCTGTCTCTCAGTCATGCCGAGTGCACGCGCAGCACGAGATTGACCTTCAGGAACGGCACCGATGCCAGCGCGAATGATCTCCGCAAGATACGCGGCCTCATTGGCCGCCAGCCCCACCAGGGCTGCCTGGATTACACTCAGCTTGATGCCGAAGAGCGGTAAGGCGGTATATAGCGCGATCAACTGCACCAGCAGCGGCGTTCCCCGAAACAGCCAGATATAGACCTTGGCGAGCATCTGCACCGAGCGCAGATGCGACCGCCGCATCATTGCCAACACGAAACCCAGGACGAGACCGGCGATCAGAGACACAACGGTCAGCCAGATCGTCGTAAAAACCCCACCAAGGATGAAGGGATTGACGAGATACCCGAAAAAACCCGACCAGTTCCATAACGTCATCAGACCATCTTCCTACAAAATACGCGAGCGTGGAGACCACGCCCGCTATGTTCAAATCAGGCCGGTCAGCGGCCAGGACCCTTGACGGAATAGTCGCCGGCAACCATCGGGAGACCGTATTTGTCGAACAGCGTCTTGAGCGAGCCATCCGCCTTCATGCCCTTGAGCGTGGCGGAAACGGCATCCGCAAGAGCCGGGCTCTTGAACGCAACCGCGACAGGCGCGGGATAGAGGCCGCTGATGGCGCGTTTGAAATCGCCACGAGCGTCGTATTCCTTAGCCACCGCATCAATGGACACGACGCCGTCAACCTGGCCGGCACGCAATGCCTGGAAGGCAAGAGCAAAATTGTCAAATGTCCGAATTGAGAGGCCCGCCTTGCCAGCGTCGCGGAGCTCCTTATCCAGAAGACGGGTCTTCGTCTCCTCGAAGCCGCCGATCTCGACGCCGATCGTCATGCCTGCCAGATCATCCTTCGACTTGACGCTCTTGTCAGAGTTCGGCGCAATCGAAATGCTGATCGCCTGATCTTCATAGGGGATCATCTGCATGACCTTGGCGCGCTCTTCCGTGAAGAAGATGCCTGTATTGATCATATCCCAGCGGCCCGCCTGCAGACCGGGCACCATCGCGGAAAATTCGATGCGAACATATTCAGGCTTGAGGCAAAGCCTCTTGGCGATTTCCTCGCCCAACTCCACACGCATGCCTTTCAACTGGCCACTGGAATCAACGAACTGCAGTGGCGGCAGGGTGGGGTTGGTCGAAATCACCAGTGTGCCGGGCTTGATAAGCTCACCGGCGGCGACCTTTGGGTCACAGCTTTGCGCGAAGGCGACCGATGCCATCATCGAGAACGCTGCCGCAAGCGTGAAGCGGGAATGCAAAAGCTTTGTCATATTGGCCTCTGGGGTTGTTTATATTTATTGGCTCCACATTTTTGTATTCATGTGGGATCCCACTTTTATACACTAATGGTCATATCGTGCAAGTCTGCCATCGATCAATAATTGGAAAGGACGCCTTGACGCACGATTTCGAGATGAGACGCCATGGCCTTACGAGCGCGTTCAGCATCATGACTAGCCAGCGCCATAATGATTTCGCGGTGTTCCGCTACGCCGGGCTTAACGCGGGTGAGTGCCATCTGCCGTTCAAATATCGTTGTATATCGCCGCATCTCAGCAATTGTTGCCGACATGAAAGGGTTGTCACTGTGATCCGCGATAAAGTCATGCAAGGCATCATCGAATCTCCAGACCTCCTCGGGGTCGGGCTCTGGATCGGCCTCGATGACATCCAGACTGGCGAGGAGACGGCCCACATGCTCCTCATCGGCACCGGGAGCTGCGAGCGCCGCGGCCGTCGGCTCCAGCAACATTCGCATCGTTAGACTGTTGAGATAGTCTTTGAGCGTGATGACCCTGACGCAAAGAACACCTCGCTCGTCACGCACCAACAGCCCCTCCCCTTCGAGTCGGCTGAGAGCATGCCGCATTGGGGAACGCGAGACGGCGTACTGCGAGGCGAGACGGCGCTGTTGGATGACACTTCCCCCAGCCAGGCGGGCGGAGGTGATTTCGGCGAGAAGCAGCCCATAGGTTTCCTGTGCAAGGCTTTCCTCAACTGCTTCGCTCACGTCATCGCCCATGCTACCCCTTTCCCATCAACGCCATCCTCGATTATCATGAGCAATGGATTGTCTGTTAAAGTACAGCCCGGAACATCATTGCAAGGATGAAAGACCAGCAAATTGACAGATATCTCGGCGACCACTGCTGAAAAACCGAGTGAACGTGGGCCGCACAACCTCGCATCACTCGCCTATAACGCTGTTTCAGACATGATCCGCCATCGAAGCCTGAAGGGCGGATATGTGATCGTGGAGGCCAAGCTTGCCGAAGCGCTTGGTATTTCAAGAACGCCGCTGCGAGAAGCGCTCCAACGGCTGGAGGGCGAAGGCCTCGTGCGCAAGGGCGACGGGCGCAACTACGTTGTACGGCGCGTCGATATCGGCGAATACCTGCAAAGCTTGCGGCTGCGCCTTCTGATCGAGCCTGAAGCGGCAGTTCTTGCCATCCCCAACATCCCGCGACGCCAGCTTATGGCCGTTCGCCGGGAGATCCACGATCTCCTGGACGCGACGGCCTACCACACCGACGCGCATTGGTTTTCGGACGACAATCTGCACAATATGATCATCGATTATTGCGGCAATGCCGTTATGGCAAAAGTCTTGCGAGAACTGCGCGCCACCACCCGGCTGTTTGAAATTGATCGGCTCAAGGACAGGTTGAAACCAGATTCCAGCGAGCATCTCCTCATCATTGAAGCAATTGAGCGTGGTAGCGCGGCGGATACGCGCAAGTCCGTCGCGATTCATATAGAAAGCCTGATAGCCTTCGCTCGGGAACATTTGGGCGCCCTGGAGTAGAGAGGCTGCCCTGACAGGATGGCTCGGTCGCAGGGCTGATAGCGCTGCAAATGTGAATTCTCTTGGTCTGCAGGAGCCGTTCATAAGCGATATCGACACCTCGTTAGCGATCGCGCTTGTGGCCAGAACTCGTTGATTACGCCAGTTCGCGTAGCCCTTGGTATGAATCAGGATCAGTTTCCAGGCTGGTGCGGATTGGCTTCTTCATATTTGCCTCCACATGGCCTGCGACGGACGAACGATCGCCACATGATCAATCATTAATTGCCATAGAGAGCGCCTCTCACCCAGATGCTCTCTCTTGCGCGAATGACGTTCTTCCCATTGGTAACCTCCCGGAGGCACGACGTTTGGGAATCTCCGTTTTAAAACATGAGAACATCAGGATTTGGCGAGAGCGGCATTACAGGCTAGATACCACCATGGCCGACGACATCGCAGTGGGTAGCGCAGGGCTTGGCGATGAAGCGGGGAAGCATCTGGCTTGCAATAGCTGCCACTGCGGCTCGCGGAAACCAATCGCGAAGCCCGCCGGTTTGCCGTCAAAACCGGTGAACCCGTAAGCCAAGCACCTTTTCGGACACAACGACCACCACAATCGTCATCACGATGGATAGGGTCGAAACCGCTGCGGCTTCAGGTGTGAAGTTCGTCCTGAGATAATCATAGATCTGGATCGGAAGCGTCGCCGTCCCGACATTCTTCAACATGAACGATATCGTGAAGAGATCGAAGGAAATGATGAACGCGAAGAGGCACCCACCGATCACTCCTGGCTTGATCAACGGCAGCATGATGCGCCTGAAGCGAGTGAACGGGCCTGCGCCAAGGCTGCGGGCGGCCAGGCTCCACGAGGGCTCGTAGGCCTCCATCGCCGCGGACACATTGATGAAAACGAAGGGCAGCGTCATGAGCACATGCCCAATCAACATGCCAGCCATGGTCGTCGTGCCGACTCCGATCGCGTAGACGAAGAACAGAAGCGATATTGCTGTCAGAACTTCCGGCAGGAGCAGTGGCAGCAGCATCGCCAGCCGAACGCTTTCCTTCCACCGTCCCGCATGCTGCACGTAGAACATAGCCGCCATTGTTCCGATGACGCCGGAAATCGCAGTCGAAACGGCTGCTACCCACAGGGAGGTCCGAATTGCGCGCCAGAAAACATCGTTATGGAAAAAGACGACATACCACCGGAAAGAGAGACCCTGGGGCGGAAAGGTCAAAAATGCGCCCGCATTTAAGGATGCGCCGACAACCACGAGAATGGGCAGCAGCAAGAAGCCGTAGATGACGAGGCAATAACCATTCAATATGTGCTTGGACATCAACCAATCTTCCATTTCATGCGCGTAAGCCGCGAGAAAATCACGACAATCGCTGCTCCGGTGAGCGAAAGCATCAGTGCCATGGCAGAGCCGAAAGGCCATTGGAACGTATCGATCAACGCATCCACGACGCTGACCGCCATCGTCTTCACTCTAAGACCGCCGATTAATGCTGGCGTCACATAAGCGCTTAACGACAGCACAAACACCAGAATGCAGCCCGCCTGAATACCGGGCATGGCAAGGGGCAGGGTGATACGCCTGAAAACAGTGAGCTTTCCAGCACCGAGGGAACGCGCAGCAGACCGCAATGACGGGTCAATGCCCTGAAGCGCACTCATCAACGGCAGGATCATGAAGGGAAGGAAGACGTGGACAAGTGCGATGACAATTCCGAGGGCGTTGTACATCAGTCCGATCGGGCGATCGATCAGCCCGAGATTCAACAGCGTCTTGTTGATGATGCCGTTGTTCCCAAGCAGAATTGTCCAGCCGTAGCTGCGGATTACAATGCCGACAAGAAGCGGCGACAGCACGAGCCCATAGGCAAGGCCGCGAAACCGCATCTTTTCGCGCGAGAGCTGCCAGGCGATTGGAAATCCGAGAACGAGGCACAGAAGCGTTGTGACCAGACCGATCAACAGCGTATTCGCCACCTGCTGCAAATAGAAGGAATCTGTGAGCAGCCTCAGATAATTGCCAATGGTAAATCCTGGCGCATAGGGTGCGCCATTGGCCGGATTGCGGAAACTCATGACCACGATATTGAGGTATGGCAGAACGAGAAAGAGCCCGAGTAGCAAAACCGACGGCACGATGAGCAGAATAGGATAGGTGGATCTAGCGCGACTTGTCATGAGATCGTTCCCGGCACCCAAAAACGCTCGCTATCGACCTTTACCGTTACGCGATCACCGGGCTGAAAGCGGTTACGAGGAAAAGTCTGAACATTCAGCGTCTCGCCGTTTTCCAGCACCAGGCGGTAGTCGATCAGGCTACCGGAATAATAGCTCTGCAAAACCGTTGCGATCACGCCGGGCCCCTTGGCTCCGACAGATGCAAGTTCGATAGCTTCCGGTCGCAACAAAACAGGGAGGGAGCCGTCGCTCCACGGTAGTACGCCTTTGATAGAGGCCGCGCCAAGCGCGGTTTCGATAATCGACACACCATCGGCACCCCTGCCCGTCAGGCGGCCCGGCAATGTATTCACCTGCCCGACGAACTGCGCGACCTCCAGGCTCGCGGGCCGATCATACACATCGGAGGGAGCGCCATACTGCGCGATCTGCCCTCCGAACATGACGACGATCCTATCCGACATCGTCATTGCTTCGGCCTGATCGTGCGTCACATAGACGGTGGTAATTCCAACGCGCTTTTGCAGATCTCGAATGAAGACCCGCATTTCGTCCCGAAGCTTGGCGTCGAGATTGGCGAGCGGCTCGTCGAGCAAGAGTATGCGCGGTTCGATGACGAGGGCACGGGCAAGCGCCACGCGCTGCTGCTGCCCACCCGAAAGTTGGCGCGGATATCGCTCCGCATACCCCGAAAGCTGCACCATATCCAGAACCTTGGCGGTGCGGTTTACGATGTCTGACCGGGAAATCTTGCGCATCTCCAGCCCAAAGGCGAGGTTCTGCGCCACCGTCATATGGGGAAAGAGCGCGTAGTTCTGAAACACCATGCCGATATCGCGTTTTTCCGCCGGGATATGAGACACGTCCTGGCCGTCAAAACGGATGGCGCCGGATGTGACGTCCTCGAAACCTGCGATCATCTTGAGCGTCGTCGTCTTGCCGCATCCCGATGGCCCCAGTAGCGATATGAACTCGCCATGTCCTATCTTGACGGAAATTCCGTTGACGGCGCGGGAGGTACCGTAATGCTTGGTCAGCTCTTCTATGCTCACCTCGGTCATGCTCGATCTTCCAGATTGTCCGTGCGGCGTACCGCAACTATTACTGCGTCGGGGAGAATGCCGGGTCGTTCCGAGGCGACCCGGCTGCATTGCCTCTCGGAGAGCCCGAAACTACTTCATGACCTTCGCCCAAGTCTCTGCAAAGCCAGCTTGTTTCTCGTTCATGAATGCCCAATCCCAAGTCAGGATCTTGTCCATCATTTCGCCCGAAATTGGCACATCCTTCTTCAGATCGTCAGGGACGATAACCTTCGCGTTGGTGGGCGAGACGAAGAACTGCTTCATCAACGGAACCTGTCCTTCAGGCGAGAGAAGGAAGTTGGCATATTGATAGGCCAGATCCTTCTCTGGCCCGTTTGCGAGAATGTTGAGTGTCTGATCGAACATCAGCAGCCCCTCTTCCGGCACGATGACATCGATCGGAAGTCCTTGGCTGCGCAAACGCGCGACCTCACCGAAATCGAAGGGAGCGACGACGAACTCGCCGGATGCGATGCCGGTTGAAAGGTTGAAATCGGCCTGTATGACCGGCCCGAGCTTTTCCAGAGCCTTGAAGCCCGCATCGACATCGTATTGATCCTTGCCGAAGATCTTGGAGGCCAGCATCAGCTCCATTTTGCCAGCCGTGTTGGCAAAATTGTAAAGGCCAATACGTCCTTTGAACTCGGGGTTCTCCCACAAATCCTTCCAGCCTTTGGGAGGTGTCTGCACCATGTCAGTACGGTAGGCGAGGCCGATGGGAGACACCATCGCGATAGCACCCCAGCCATCGGTCTTTTTGGCAAGCGGGTAGAGGTCGGCATAGTTCGGCAATTTTGCCAGATCGAGCTTTTCGAAGAAGCCTTCCTTGCGCAGGCTTGATGCAAATGCCTCATTCGTCATGAGGATCGAGTATGGCGGCTTTTGTGGCCCCGCTGCACGTAGGTTGGCGCTCCAGACACGACCGTTGCCAGCGTCCAGCGTCACCTGAGCACCGCTTTTCTGAGTGAAGGCTGGAGCCATAGTCTGGCGCCAGAACTGTTCCCATGCGCCGCCCAGCGTCGGCACGACGAGTGTCTTGCTTTGTGCCCCTGCTGGCAGGCCCAGCATGGTCGCCGCTGTCATTCCACCCATTCCGGCAAGGATCTGCCGCCTGTTCATGTTCATCATCGAAGTTCCCTCAAACTGGTTTTGATTTGGTCATGCACTGCGGGCAGGCGGTCTTCCGCTTCTTGCCGTCAGGTTCTACCGAAGGCTTGGCTGGTCTTCAGTGAAATGTAATCGCCGTAGGTGATCGGTTCGTATTTAGGGGCCCCTTTTGCTGCAAAAGGCGGGAGGCACTGGATCACAGTGTCCCTGGACGGGTTGAGGAAGAACGGGATGGACTGGCGACGAGTCGTGCCCTTGAAAGCGCCAGGCGGGTTGGCAACTCTGTGCGGAGTAGAGAGCCATTCATCGTTGGACCAGCGCATGAAAGCGTCGCCGATATTGATGACATAGGCCCCTTCGACATTGGGTGCATCAAGCCATTCACCTGCCCGGTTTTTCACCTGCAGTCCACCCGGGGACGCCTCCGACCGGAGGATCGTCATGAAACCGTAGTCGGTGTGGACACCGGCGCGAAGTTGCCCTGGAAGCGGACTCTCCGTCTGTTCCGGATAGTTGATAACCCGCAATGCCGAGAGATGATTTTCAAAGGCGGGCTCGAAAAAATCCGGTGCAAGACCTATCGCTTCGCAAAAGGCGCGCCTGAGATGACCCGCAAGCCTTTCCATTTCAGCGAAATAGTCTGCAAAAGCCTGTTGTAATCCTTCAGGACGGGTTGGCCACAGATCACCCGGCAATCGCGGTCCGAAGTTCAGGCTCTCCTTGTAATCGCCGGGTGTCTTAATCCCAAGGGTCGCCGCAAGCGCCTCGTCTGCGAGCGGTGAGAACGCGACGCCGCCTTCCACCGCCGTACCCCTTCCCTGCCCGACTTTCCATTCCTGTGGCTCGTCGAAGAAATCGCGAGCGAGATTATAAAGACGCGTTGTGACCTCCGCCTTCACACCATGCCCCGTCACGAGAAAGAAGCCAGTCTTACGGCACGCGTCCTCTATGGCAGCAACCACCGCATGGCCCGCGGCTTCGCCGCCGACAAAGGGCGCGATGTCGATAACGGGTATCATGTCCTGCACGTCATCCGGCACTGTGCTCGTTTGCATCCTTGTAGCTTCCTTCCTTAATCGTGGTGATGGCAGCACGCGCTGGCGCCGCCGGACGCTATGAAATACCGGTGTCAATCGAGCCCTTTGAAGGGAGCATCCCGGAACTCCAGATACTCCTTCAGTGACATTTTCTGCAGGTTTCGCATCCACTCCTGCCCGTCGCGGCTGACATGCAGCGCAGCGATGGCGTGCACGTTGAAATCGAAGGACGTCATCAAGCCGGCAGCCATCTGCTGGTTGTTGATGGAGGACTTGGCGAATTTGATCGCCGGTACCGGCATGCGGGCGAGCTTACGCGCCAGGTTCTCGGTCTTTTCCCGCAATTGATCGGCGGGCACGATCTTGTTGATAAGGTGCATGCGCAACGCTTCCTCGGCGTCGACCACATCCCCTGTGTACATCAGCCAACGCACGTCGCGTGTCGCGAGCAACCAAGGCATGAACAGTGCGGGTGGTCCCGAATTGTGCCGCACCTCCGGTTCACCGAATTTCGCATTGTCGCTTGCAATCGCCAGATCGCAAGCCATCACGAGTTCGAGCGCACCCGCCAGCGCATACCCATTGACAGAAGCGATGACAGGAATCGGTGCCTTCCAGATATTGAGAAGTGCTTGGGCATTTTCCGACATATCTGCATGCCAGTCCTCGATATCGACATCATAATCGGCGCCCTGAAGATCATACCCAGAGGAAAAGGCGCGTCCCGCACCAGTGATGATCAGTGCATTGACCTCCTTATCGGCAACAGCCATTGCAACGGCTCGATCGATTTCACGCACCGTCGTCTTGTTCATCGCATTGAGCTTTTCAGGACGATTAATGGTGATCGTCGCGAATTTGTCGTGGTCATCCTTAACGTAGAGGATCGTTTCAAAAGCCTCGGAAGTGCTCATATGCTTTTCCTTTTCGCCGCGTTTTGATCCACCGCCGGCGCTCGTGTCTGGTCATTGGCAGGCGGCGCAAGCAAGGCCGCCATTTTCTTTTCAAAGCGTCCAACCGACGCCATCTTGACTGGGCCGAACCCTTTGATTTCTTCCGGCAACCGCGCGAGAGCAACGGCGCGGTCAAGCGTGTCGACGGAAAGCTCGCTCGTGAGAGCCTCGATCAGCGCGCGATAGTTTGCGACCAGCCGCCTCTCCATTCGCCGCTCCTCGGTGTAACCGAAGGGATCAAGCGGTGTGCCGCGCAGAAAACGCAGCTTTTCGAGAACTGCGAAGGCGGGAGCGATCACTTTTTCAGGGATGGCCACTTTCGCAGGATTGCCGGTGCGTTTGTCGACCCGCCGCGACAGAAGTGGTGGCGCCAGATGATGCCTGATGCTGAAGTCACCTTCGAACTGCGCTTCAATGGCCTTTCTGAAGCTTCGGTCACGATGCAGACGGGCCACCTCGTATTCGTCCTTGTAGGCCATCAGTCTGAAGGCATTTTTTGCAACAGCCATGGCAAACGCTTCGCCTGCCATCAGCCTGTTCTCGGCCTCCCGTGCTGCAGCCACAAGCGTCCGGTATCGTCTCGCATAGGCGGCGCTCTGGTAGGCTACGAGGAAAGCCGCCCGGCTTTCGACGACCATGTCGAGCGTCTCGACGGGCTTCGCGTCAGTAAGATCAAGTCCCGCGGCGTTGGCGACGAGATCGGGTGACACCGCCGAGCGACGACCCCAGCCGAAGGCAGCCCGGTTCATCGCGACACCCGTTCCGTTAAGTTCAATCGCCTGATCGATCGAGGCAAGGTTGATCGGTACCAGGCCGCGCTGCCATGCATGACCGAGCAGGAACATGTTTGCGGCTATCGCGTCGCCCATCAGAGCCGCCCCGAGCTTTGTTGCCGCAATCAGATGAACGGCATCCTCACCAGCTGCGCGTCGCAGCGATTTCAGCGTCGCCTCCTGCTGGAAATCGATCGCCGTGTTCTGCACAAAAGACGCCGTGGGCGCGAAGTGGTTGTCGAGGACGGCGCGTGTCCGGCCAACGCCAAACGTCGATAGAGCATTCCGACCGGCCGATACGACGATGTCGAAGCCGAGCACGAGATCGCTTTCCCCAATCCCGATGCGGACCGACGACAAGGCGCCAGCGGTGCGTGCAACGCGAAGGTGCGAAATGACTGCGCCGTTCTTTTGCGCAAGCCCCGTCTGATCCAGTGTCTGGACAAAAAGTCCATCGAGATGCGCCGCCATTGAGAGGACGGCGCTGACGGTGATCACGCCCGTTCCACCAATCCCGGCCAACAACATATTGTATGGCTGCGTTCCGATATCGGAGAGAAACGGTAGCGGAATATCATCGAACGTCTCTTGTTTGGCTTTTGCAGCCGGCTTCTTGATCTTTCCACCCTCCACTGTGACGAAGCTCGGACAGAAGCCCTTGATGCAGGAGAGGTCAGTGTTGCAACTCGACTGATTGATCTTCCGCTTGCGGCCAAACTCGGTTTCCTGCGGCTCTATGGAAATGCAATTGGACACGGCCGAGCAGTCACCACATCCTTCGCAGACCAACTCATTGATAAATGCGCGCTTGTCCGATACCGCCAGCGCCCCACGCTTACGACGGCGGCGCTTTTCTGCCGCGCAGACCTGATCGTAGACCAGGACAGTCACCCCATCGATTTCGCGCAATTCACGTTGGACCTGGTCGAGCTCGTCACGATGGCTGATTGTAACATCCGACGGCAAGCGGCCCTGCCAGACCTCGGGATGCTCGGCGACAACGGCTACTCTCGCCGCACCTTCCGCCAACATCTGGCCAACGATTCCGGGCACGGAGACGTCGCCATCGTGTTTCTGCCCGCCCGTCATGGCGACCGCATCATTGTAAAGAATCTTGTAAGTTGCGTTTACTTTCGCAGCAATCGCGGCCCGGATCGCAAGCAGGCCCGAATGAAAATAGGTGCCATCACCCATATTGACGAAAATATGCTTTTCGTCGGTGAATTGAGAAAGCCCGATCCACGCACCGCCTTCGCCGCCCATCTGGGTAAAGGTGGAGGTATTCCGATCCTCAAGACCGATCACCATCATATGGCATCCGATACCGGTGGACGCCCGGCTTCCTTCCGGCAGCCTCGTCGAAACGCTGTGCGGACAGCCGGAGCAGAAATACGGATCGCGCCGAAGAGCCGGGCTTTCCGTCGCACTGGCTGCTATGAGCGCTTCCATCTCTAACGACCGACGTTGAAGATCATCGGGCTGCGAGCCTAAAACAGCAAGGATTGCCATGCCCACGGCAACTGCATCGATCTCACCAACGGCAGGGAGAAGTGACACATTGTCTGGCCCGAATTTGCCGAACACGCGCGGCCTGTCGCCCGATGGCATATTGAAGAGCAGCGCTTTGATCTGATCTTCGATGACCGGACGCTTCTCCTCGACGACCAGAAGCGTCTCTGCGCCCGCAGCAAAGCGTGCTATCCCCTCCGGCTCGATTGGCCAAACAAGGCCAACCTTGTAAAGCCGAATACCCAGTTCGCCAGCACGCCGCTCATCTATGCCGAGGCGTGAAAGTGCGCCCATGAGATCCAGCCAGGATTTCCCGGTCGAGACGATACCGAGGCGCGCCTTGGTGCCCGGCCCCGACCACATACTGCGGTCCAACTGATTATGGCGGGCAAATCTGTGAACAGCGGAGAGCTTGTCTTCCAGCCGACGCTCCATAGCGTGAGGCCCATCGGGCCAGCGGAGTGAAAGATTGCCCTGCATGTCGGGATAGACGATCGCAGGATTATCGGGATCGAGATCGACGGTGGCCGTACATTCGACAATCTCGGTCTGGCACTTAAAGCCGATCCAGGCGCCCGAATAGCGGCTGAGCGCAAATCCAAGCAATCCGTAATGGATGTATTCGGCCACACCGGCCGGAGAAAGGAGAGGCACCATCGCCGAAATCAGGTTATGTTCGCTTTGATGTGGTAAAGTCGACGACACCGCGCCATGATCGTCGCCGACAAGCACCAACACGCCGCCATGCGGGTTGGTGCCGACGGCATTGGCGTGTTTGATCACATCCATGGTGCGGTCGACACCCGGCCCCTTGCCGTACCACATTGAGAAGACCCCGTCGTAACGGACGCCGGAGAACATTGCCGTTTGCTGTGTTCCCCAGACGGCCGTCGCCGCCATATCTTCATTAAGGCCAGGTTGAAAGCGTATGTGATGCTGCTCGAGATAGGTCTTGGCACGCGCCATCTCGCGGTCGAAACTCGCCAGCGGAGATCCGCGATAACCGGAAACGTAACCGGCCGTATTCAATCCTCGGGCCAAATCCCTTTGCCGCTGGATCATCGGAAGCCGCACTAAGGCCTGGGTACCCGACACGAGGATTTTCCCCTGGTCGACCGTGTACCGGTCATCGAGGCTCGGTGCTTTTTCATTCGGTAATGCGTGAGACATATCGGCCAGGTTCTGCATTAGGCACACTCCGATACGCTTGGTGACACCATGTCGAACACTCGGCCAGGATTGAGGATAGTGTTTGGATCGAACGCAGCCTTTAGACGCCGCATAGCCTCCATTTCAGCTTCACTTCGCCCAAGTGGCAGCCACTTTTTCTTCTCCACACCAATGCCGTGTTCGGCTGAAATCGCTCCGTCAGCGCGGATGACGGCGGAGAGCGTGATATCGGCCACGTGTGCGTGATGATGACTACGGACAAGAAAATGGAGATTGCCGTCGCCAAGGTGACCGAAAACATAGATTTCGGCGTCGCGATCAAGGGCCGTAATTTCGCGGCTCGCGACATCGATAAAAGCCTGCATGCTGGTCAAAGGCAGACTGACATCGAACCCGGAGACATTGTCCATAGAGAAGATAAATTCGCTTGCCGCTTCCCGAAGTTTCCAGATGGCGTGATATTCCCGCTGTGATTGCGAAAGAGAAACGTCCGTCACGATGCCACTCTCGTAGCAAGCCATCAGCGCCTCGGAAAAACGGACGTTGTCATCGGACTCGTGCTGACCTTGCATCTCCACCAGGGCATACATGCCCGCCCCTGCCGCAACGGGCGGCTGGGCACCGCTCAGCGACAAAATTCCATCATAAACATTCGGGAAAATCACTTCGAAGGCCGATAAAGAAGGGCCGAGCGCGGAGCGTAGATGCTTTAGAAGAGCAACGGCGGCACTTAACGAAGGCAACGCGCAAAAGGCGTTCGCTTGCGACCGTGGTTCGGGATGAAGGCGTAGGCATGCCCGCGTAACCACTCCGAGGACACCTTCGGTTCCGATAAAGAGCTGATTGAGATCGAAACCTGAATTGTCCTTGGGCAATCCCTTCAAGCTCGTCAATATGGAGCCATCCGCCAGCACGGCCTCAAGTCCCAAAACCTGAGACCGATACATGCCATAGCGAAGAACACGAATACCGCCCGCATTGGTGGCAACATTGCCGCCCACCGTAGACGTACCTCGCGCGCCAATGTCGACGCCGAAAAAAAGACCGCGCGCTGCCGCGGCGTCCTGTACCGCCTGCAGCGTTACACCCGCCTCGGCTATGATGGTGGCCGAATTCTCATCCACTGGCGAAAGGCCGACCATTCGCTCCAGCGAAATCGATACTTCTCCGGGGCGCGGTCTTGCACCACCTGCGAGACCCGTCCTTCCGCCCTGGATCACAAGTGGCTGCCTCAAACGATTGCATTCCGCCAGAATAGCGGACACTTCCGTTGTGTTCGCAGGTCGAAATACGATGACCGGGCGCTCACCCGGCTCATCGGTGGCATCGCCACGATACCGCTCGCCGACATCATCGCCGGCGAGAACAGCCTTACTGCCGATTTTTTCACTCAGACGGCGCAGTAATTCTGCATGCCGGCCGACAGGCGCAGACGCGCCTTGGGCGATTCCCGCCCGACCAGTCGATCCGCCCAATTTCGTTCCCCTTGGTTATCTGGATCGAGGTCAGGTTATCGCCTATCCGATATTTGTCAAACCTATATTCAATTTTCAGTGGCGTTTTTGAAATGACCATGGCATCAATGGATTTCAGGCGAGGACAATAATCGATGACGTTGAAATTTGATGAGGTGGTGAGGACTGGCATCGCCAAGCAGGTCGCAGAAAACATCAAATCTGCGATCATGGATGGTCGGTTGAAGATCGACGAGCGGCTTCCAACCGAGGAAGATCTGGCGAAAAACTTCGGTATATCGCGGCCAACCGTGCGTGAAGCGTTAAAACGTCTGGCCGCGCAGAACCTGATCCAGTCAAGGCGCGGCCCGCTCGGCGGAAACTTCGTCAAACGACCGGATCCGGAGGGCCTCTCCAAGGCGATCACAGGAGCAGCGACGCTGCTTGTCGGCATCGGCGCGTTCGATATCGACGAAATCATTACAGCGCGTCTTGAGACAGAAACGATCTGCTGCAGGCTCGCATGTGAAAACCACGACACTGCGCATCTCGAACGAATGGCAGCGGAGATTGATATCCAGCGTGACGAGAGCATCAGTGACGAAGATTTCTGTGCATCCGACGTGCGCTTTCATCGCGCGCTGGTGGACTCCACGTGTAACGGCCCGTTGAAATTGATGATGTACACCGTGATCGAGTCCTTCATTCCAATCACGAACATGATCGTCTTCCGGGTGCGCGAGCGCCGAAAGGTTGTCGGCTTTCACCGCCAGATTATGGAGGCCGTCGCAAAGCGCGAGACCGAAGCAGCCACAAAGGCGTTAAGGGATCTGCTGGCCTACATTCGCAACAGTTACTCGACCGCAATGGATGCGCGCGACAGGATGAAGGCCGCGCCGCAGACCTGACACGCCAAACCACTAAATTCAGTGTAAGAAGGGGAACGCATGTCCGATACATTCCAGGCAATGGTCATCGACATGGCCGACGCCAAGCCACAGGCTGGCTTCCGGCAGCTTTCAATCACCGATCTGCCGGATCACGATGTTCTCGTCGAGGTCCATTACTCTACCGTCAATTACAAGGATGGTCTGGCGCTGACCGGAAAAGGCCGTATTGCCAGACGCACCCCTATGGTGGGCGGAATAGACCTTGCCGGAACAGTCGTCGAATCCCGGTCGGACAAATGGGCGCCAGGCGACAAGGTCATCGTCAACGGCTGGGGTCTGTCTGAAACGGAATGGGGCGGATATTCGCGATTCCAGCGGCTGAAACCGGAGTGGCTGATCGCACTGCCGGAAGCATTCAGCCTTTTGCAAGCGATGTCCATCGGCACCGCCGGCTACACCGCTGCGCTCTGTGTCAACGCGCTCGAGGACTGGGGAACGATCGTTGCCGATGATCGCGAAGTCCTCGTGACCGGCGCCGCAGGCGGTGTGGGCTCGGTGGCGATCAGCCTGCTGGCGAACAAGGGGTATAATGTCACTGCGTCGACAGGCCGCCCCGAAACGCAGGGCTATCTTGCATCGCTCGGTGCAAGCGGTTTCATCGATCGGACATCGCTTTCAGAAAAAGGCGGTCCTCTGCAAAAGGAGCGATGGGCCGGAGTGGTCGACTCCGTCGGATCCACGACGCTCGCAAACGCACTCTCCCAGACCATCTATGGTGGAGCGGTTGCTGCCTGCGGTCTCGCCGCAGGCGCAGACCTGCCAGCAACCGTCCTCCCCCATATCCTGCGCGGCGTGGCACTTCTTGGCGTCGATTCCGTAATGGCGCCCATGGAGAAACGAATCCGCGCCTGGCAGACCCTTTCCAAGCATTTGAAGCCAGAGCACATCGAAACGCTGGCGAGGGTCGAGCCTTTCTCCAAGCTTCCGACTCTCGCGCAGGATATTGTCGAAGGCAAGATCAGGGGACGCGTCGTGGTGGAGATCACACCGTAAGTCCGGGCCGACGCGCGGGATGGCAGCGCTGCGAGCACAATGATCCTTGTTTTGGTTCTGTTCTCACCATTAGACGTGCGCTGCTAGTGCGGCATGAGCCCACTGACGAAAGCTCTTCAGTTTCACCCTCCTGTGTTCGACATGTGACGGGCAATTCTTGGCGTCGACATTCTGTCTAGAACGAAGTCATGCCCCTTCGGTTTGCTCCGGATAGCGGCCTGGATACTGGCAACAAGTGCTTGGTCTCCTGGTGAAGAGCGCATAATGTCCTTCAGATCGGCAGCATCCTCCTGGCCGAGGCAGGTATGCAGCACGCCTGCGGCTGTCACGCGAACGCGGTTGCACCCCTCGCAGAAGTTATGGGTTAGTGGCGTAATGAACCCGACCAGGCCGCCTGTTTCTTCGATACGAGCATATCGCGCTGGGCCACCTGTGCGCAGAGACACTGGAGTGACCGTCCAGCGAGCCTCTATGCGACGACGCAAGCTGTCGAGCGGCAAATACTGGGCTAGTCGATCCGCACCGGTTTCCCCAAGCGGCATGGTCTCTATAAAGGTCAGGCCCATTCCGCCGCCATGGGCAAAACGAATAAGCCGGTCGGCCTCCTCTTCTGTCACGCCCTTCAGCGCAACCGTGTTGATCTTGACGGCAAGACCTGCGGCTTGCGCGGTCTCGATCCCTTTGAGAACTGTCACGAGCGAGCCACCCCGCGTAAGTTCGGTGAAGCGTTGCGGATCGAGCGTGTCGAGAGAGACGTTGATCCGTCGCACTCCGGCATCCGCCAGCGCCGCTGCATATTCCGCCAAACGGGTGGCATTGGTGGTCAGGGTCAGCTCTTTCAGCGATCCGTCCCGCAGGAAGCGCGAGAGGCTTTGGAATAAAGACATCACGTTCTTACGCATCAGCGGCTCGCCGCCGGTGATGCGGATCTTGGTCACGCCGAGCTCAATGAAGGCACGCGCCACTCGCTCCAACTCTTCAAGCGAAAGCAGATGCTGCCTTTGCATGAAACTCATTCGTTCCGGCATGCAATAGACGCAGCGCAGATCGCAGCGGTCGGTGACGGATAGACGCAAGTAGCTCACGCTGCGGCCGAACGTGTCAACGAGAGGAGGACGAGTTGCAGTTTGAAGGGCGTCCATCAGCATGCGATCCCTTTTGTGCGCGCGGCGGCGATCATGTCGTCGATGGAAACGAATTTTTCGCGTGGCTTGCCGATAGCACGACCCCGCGCCACCTCCGCGCTGTCGATAAGACGCCACGCATCGAAATCGAGGGGCGTATCGTATCTCCCGCCAAGGCTAGAAACGAGCCGGTCAGCCGCACCATCCTCTGGCGACGGCAGGCTGTCGAGATCGATGAGTATCTTCTCGACGGTATCGAGCGCGCAGGCGCGGTTGGTGCCGATCGTTCCCTGCGGGCCACGCTTGCTCCAGCCGCACGTATAAAGTCCTGGAACAACCCCGTTCTGCTCCACCAGACGACCATTCTGGTTCGCGTGGACGCCACCCGAGCGATCATAGGCGACGCCTTCGATCGGCATCGTTCGACGTCCGACACTGAAGAACACCAAGGTCGTGTCAATCGTGAGGGATTGTCCGCTTGGTTCTTCAACATGGTTGCGCCTGAAGACTGCACTCCGGACCCGTTCATCCCCTTCGAAGCGAATAGGCTCCAAATGGAAGCGGAAGAGGCAACGCCGTTCCTTCGTCGCAACGTGGCGAGAAAAGCGTTCGAGGACGTCCATGGAGGCCTTGCGCTCACTGTCGAATCCTTCGCCGATCACGAACGCCTTGGACGGTAGATCGTCCCGCTCGACGCCCGGGTCGCATGCCGACAGCGCATCGAATTCAAGCAGTTCTTTTGCCGAAAAACGGGTCTCGGCAGGGCCGCGCCGCCCGATCAGATGCACTTCCTTAATCCGGCTCTCGGAAAGCGCCTCCAGCGCATGAGCGGCGATATCGGTCTGGCGCAACTCTTCCGGCGTTTTGAGGAGAATGCGCGCCACATCGAGCGCGACATTTCCGTGTCCGATGACAAGAGCGCGTTCTCCTGAGAAGTTGAAGGCAAGATCACGATAGTCCGGATGACCGTTGTACCAACCGACAAAATCACTGGCCTGATGATTGCCTGCCAAGCTTTCGCCGGGCAGGCCGATCTCGCGACCGAGCGATGCGCCGGTGGAGAGGATGACGGCGTGATAGGCACCGCGAAGGGTCTCGACGCTGATATCCGCTCCCACCTCGACACCGCCGACGAAGCGAAAGCCGGGCATGGCCGCGATCCGGTCGAAAATGGCCGTGACTTGCTTGAGCTTCGGATGATCGGGGGCCACGCCGAAACGCACGAGACCGTAGGGGACCGGCAGCCGCTCGAACAGATCGACGGAAACATCCTTCTGCGCGCGCAAAAGAGCCTCCGCAGCGTAGAAACCGCTCGGTCCAGCCCCGACAATAGCAACGCGATACTGCGGCGTCTTCATAGGCCGAGTGCCTTTTTCCGCTCGTCGGCACCGGGAAGCGGTGCCAGACGGCTGGTGATCACAGGCGTTTCAGCCGCCCGGCGACGATTGATCTCGATCCATTTCTGCTGTTCAGGCGGTAAGAGGTAGGACGCCTGTATGGCGCCGACCGGACAGGCCGGCACGCAGCCGCCGCAGTCGATGCAATTTTCGGGATCGATATAGGTCATTTCATCATCGAGATGAAAACACTCGACGGGACACACGGTCACGCATTCCGTGTAGCGACATCCCGTGCATTGGTCAGTCACGACATAGGTCATGTCTCTTAACGCCTTTCACAAAATCTAATTGGTGCCGAAGCCGACAAGGGCTGTCACGTTGGAGCGACCTCAACCAGCACATCCGAGAAAGTCGGGGCGCGTCCGAGATCGGCGAATGCCGGCGGCGTCAGCGCGTGGACGGTCGGCCCGCGGCGGTTCGAGCGCTGCCAGTAACCGGCAGGTGCGACCACCACACCGGGCATCACATCTTGCGAAACCGTCGCAAACGCCTCGAAGACACCGCGATCATTGAAGACGCGAATAGGCGTACCGGCGGTGATGCCGCGAAGATCGGCGTCGCTCGGATGGAGGATAACGGCTTGTTCCTCACCGGCCTGAGCCAGCTGTGCAGGCAGATTGCCGTAGTTCGAATTGAGAAAAGCATGGCTCTTTGGGGAGATAAGACTCAACGGATATTTACCGGCAAGTGACGGAGCGCTGGCAGGGCTCTCGTTCGGCGCGATATAGTGCGGCAGCGGATCGACAGGCTCTCCCGACTGATCGCCATTATACCCTTGGCGGAAGAGCGGGACGACGAAATTGCCGGTTTCCGCAAGTGTCGACTTGAACTCGCATTTTCCTGTCGGTGTCGGAAAGTTGCCGTCGCGGTGTGGCGCCCATTCGCCTGCGGCGGGCATGTTCAGCCTGAGATAGCCCTTCTCTTTCAGCGTCTCCAGGTCGATGCCTTCCATCACAGGGCTTGCCCAATCCATCGACTGCGCGATCATTTCGTCATCCGAGCGATGGAAGAACGGATCGTCGATCCCGAGCGCTCCGGCAAGCCGCCGGAATAGTTCGGTGTTCGGCACGGCCTCTCCCAGCGGCTCAATCGCCGGATTGTTGTACGACAGATAGAGATGGCCCCAGGAAAACATAATGTCCTTCTGCTCGAGTTGGGTCGTGGCAGGCAGAAGGATGTCCGCGTAGCGAGCCGTATCGGTCATGAAATGCTCGCTGACGACAGTGAAGAGATCATCACGCGCGAGACCTGTTTCCAGCTTACCCTGCTGGCTCACCATGGACATCGGATTGGCATTGTAGACGAACAGCGAGCGGATGGGTGGATCGAGCGGAAGCTCGCCAGTCAAGGCCGGGCCAAGCTGCCAGGAATTGATTACCCGCATCTTTTCCGGCTGAAGGTCTGGGCGCATCAATCCACCCCAATTGACGGGGAATGCCCAGATCGGCAATTGCAGAAGCCCGCCGCCGACATGTTTCCAGGCGCCGATCAGCGCTGGCAGACAGGCAATGGAGCGCACTGTTTGGCCGCCGCCGGCATGGCGTTCCACCGCAACGCCAATGCGGATGACGGCAGGTGGTGTCGAGGCATATTCCCGCGTCAGCGTATAAATATCCTCCAGCGGGATGCCGGTTTCGGCAGAGGCAAATTCCGGCGTGTATCGCTCCACCCGCTCGGCAAGTTCTGCAAAGCCCACCGTATGCGCATCGATATAGTCGCGGTCGATCAGCCCTTCCTTGATGATGATATGCATCATCGCCATGGCCAGCGCGCCATCCGTTCCCGGCCGGATTGGAATATGCCAGTCGGCCAGGCGCGCTGTGCGGGTGCGCACGGGGTCGATCACCACCAGCTTCGCGCCGTTCTTCTTCGCCTGCTCGATGAAGGGCCAGTGATGCGAATTTGTACTGAGCGTGTTGCAGGCCCAGAGGATGATGTATTTCGAGTGGATGAAGGCCTCCGGATCAACCCCCGGCGTATGACCGATGGTCATCATATAGGCTGTGCAGGAGCCGGAATCGCAGAAGGTGCGCTCGCTGACCGTTGCGCCAAGCTTGTTGAACAGGGGATCGCCGACATTCAGCCCGTTGATGATCCCCTGCGTGCCAAGATAGCTATAGGGGAGGATCGCCTGCGCACCGTCGGTTGCGATGATGTCCTTGAACGTCGCAGCGATCTCCGCCAGCGCCTCGTCCCATGTAATCCGTGTGAATTGACCGCTGCCCTTCGGGCCGGAGCGCCGCATAGGGTAAAGCACGCGCTTGTCGCTGTAGACACGATCCTGATAGTTGTTGACCTTCACGCACAGACGCCCGCGCGTAAACGGATGGTCCGGATTGCCGCGCACGGCGATCGCCTTGCCGTCCTCGACGGTGGTAAGGATGGAGCAGGTATCGGGACAGTCATGGGGGCAGGCTCCGACAACGGTTGTGCGTGACATGTTCAACTCCAAGTCATTGCGCCTTCGATAGGCAGTGCTTCAATTGTGAGCAGTCTGACAGTCTCTTAAGGGCTTGCCTTTATCCGCTTCTGCGATTGGCTATTCCGTTTGTGCGAAAATCGGTCCGAACGCCGACTGGCCTGGATCTTGCATAGAGTTCTATTGGCGAAACCTATAAGCGCGGAGAAGACACTTGCTTGGTCATTCCGTCGATAAATACGTCACCGGAACCATGGTTCAAACCTCGAACGCCAACGGCTGGGGCAACCTGCTGGCAGAACGTTGGCGACATGAGGCCGGAGAACTGCCCTCCCTCGTGCCGCGCGACACGGAGATTGCGGTGCTTCTGCGCGGCCGATCTGTCGTGGATCGGCGCGGCGGTGGCATGCGTCAACATACCGTGGCCAAGCGGGGTACGATCTGGCTCTGTCCCGCCGGCGTGGAAGAAGAGTTCATCTCCGTTTCAGAGCAGATGGACGACTGCCTTCACATCTTTCTGCCGGGACGGCCCTTTTCCGACACCGTGTTGCGGGAATACGATCTCGATCCCGCGCGCATCGAACTTCGCTATGAAGCGATCGACGAGGATCCGTTCATCGAATTTGCTGCCAATCAAATCTTACGTGAAATGTCCAGCGAGAGCGCCGGAGGCCGGCTATTTATCGAAACTCTTGCTGTGTCGCTATCAGCCCATCTCATTCGCTCTTACTCCGGTAGTCCAGTCACGCCTTCGGGAACCGTAAGAGCGGAAAAGCCACTGGACAGCAAGCGGCTCCTCCGTGTCGAGGAATATGTGGATTTTCATCTGGACAACGATCTCACCGTCACCGATCTCGCGTCCATTGCCTGCATGAGTGTGGGGCATTTTACCCGGGCGTTCAAATTGGCAACAGGCAAGAGCCCGCATGTCTTCGTCAACGACAAGCGAATGGCGCTCGCCAAGCAAAGGCTCTCCGACGAAAACTGGACGATTGAAGCCGTGGCCTTGGCCGCCGGCTTCTCATCTCATGCCAACTTCACCCGCGCCTTCAAGAACACCACTGGCATGACGCCGAATGCATTTCGTGCCGTCGCTCGCGGCAACTAGGTTGTGTCATTGCAACGACATTATCCCGCTGGGATCCTTGTTTAATTGGAACAAGGCAAAGTCCAGCTGCGAACGGACGGGAAACTCATGCGATCGCTTGATCGTCTCGCCCCCATAGTCCGCCCGATGAAGCCCGCTCCTGATGATCGACACGACAAATCGACGCGAGCGTGTTCGCTGGGCGACTGTAGAAGAGGCTAGTTGGAAGCCTGTTGGGCGAGTAAAACTCTTCTATGGTGCTCATACGCCATTTGCGAACCGGGCTGGCATTGTTTTCTCGGCCCCGAAAAGGGCTGATAAGAATTGTCCTCGACCCGGTAGGAGCGATATCGGCTCAGGCACGAGGCGACGTGATTATCGTCAAGCAAAGCGACTTGCTGCCCTGTTTCAGGCTGCGCTACCTCCGTCGGTGGGATGCAGCGCTGACGCGGGCCGCCGCCAAATGGTTGGTAGCTTTTGTCCGCCTTAAGGTAAGACCGGTATCTGTTGGAGCACCATTCATCTGCCTTCGCTTCAACCGTCGGTCTCGGTTGTCTTTTCCATCAGCGGCGTGCCGCCCCTATTCAGTGGCTCGCTTCGAGAGCCGCTATGGGAAGCGAGTAGTTTGGGGGCATCGATAAAGGAGGGTGGCAGACGTTCATAGGCTTGCTCCCTTGGATCGACGCGCTTCACTTCCGCTGTCCACAACGGTTCCTGACTTACATCAAGAACGATAGGAGAGACGGATTTCGGCCTGAAATCGGAAGCAATCCTCATTCCGCCGCCGATAACGGGCAATGAGCAAAGAAATAGAACGGAGCCGACAATAACGTTTTGCATGGGGCGCATCACCAAAACATCGAGAGACAGGCAGAGCAGCGAGACGATATTTTTTGAGCTCTGGGCACAGAATGGGCCGATCGAACTGTTGGTCGCGCGGCGGCGGTCAACAGTTCGATGAGAGGCAGCGAAACCGTCAGATCGTCAGCACGTAGACGATCTCGTAGCTTACAGGATCGATGATGATGATCCGCTCGTCGGAGAGAACGATGTACTCGTAATCGCGGTACTGCGGCACGATCTTGATCACCCGTGCGGGGAGCTTGTGCAGCTTCACAGTTCTTGGAACTGCGGTCCCTACCGACACGCTGAATGTCGGACGGACGGCTTCGACTTTGTTCTCGACAATGACATTTCGGATTTCGGTGCGCTGCTCAGTGGTAACGTTGATGCTCACGTTAGAGCCGTTTTTGTCTTCCTGTGCCGTCGCAGATGCCGCACCGGATACGTCACCGGTTTTCGAACCCGCATTGCCTGTGGTTTCAGTTGTTGTCACGGAAGGACGTGTCGCGTCCGTGCCTTTCGGGGTCTCAGTGGTGTTTGAAGTCTCCGATGACGTGGTGGCTCCAGCCTTCTTGTTCATTCCCGACGAGTTGGACTCGACCTTTGCCTTCCCGGCAGGCTGGGTCCCATCGGTGCTTCCTGCGCTCTCACCCCTTACATCTTTTTTCTGTGAAGCCGCCCCGGCGTTCATGGCTGGTTTCGCCTGAGTTTCCGTCCGAACAGCAGAGTTTGTGTCTGCTGCTGGCGTTTTTATCTCTGACTGACCAGTCACCTCCGCTTTTCCGCCTCCCTTTCCAACTTCAGCACCACCCTTGGTCTCAACAGAGACGTTTGGCGGGTTTTGCTTTTTTGGGAGTAGCGCGGGGTTGGTCTGGCTGTTCGCGTCCGGCGAAGCGTCCTGTGCCACCGCGCCAAATGGCGACAGGGTGGAACTTGCGACAAGTGCGGCCAGAATAGCCATTTTCGGGGTACGTGACATGTTTTCCTCCATCAATCGTTCAGGTTACCGGCTTAATTCATGATCCGAATGATCTTGCGGGTGCCGGGATCGACGATTGCTGTCTTTCCGTTGACGACGACGTAGCTATAGGCGACGTCTGGCGCATCGATCCTGTGCAGTTCCACCGTTTCTGGAACGGCAGTGCCAACCACGACATCGACGTTGGGCACATCCACCGAAGTGACCGTGTGCGCGGTTACGTATTTTTGGATGACCACTTCCTGTTCTGGGCTGATCACAACGGTCTGCGCGTGCAGAACGCTCGATGTGCCGATAACGATCATTGCAGCCGTCACAGCGAGGACTTGGGTTTTCATGTGTTTCCACCTTGGCAAGTGTTGCTCTTTGCCTGCGGTTGCAGGTGCCATTCCAAAGTAGATTGGGTGGGAAGCGTTCCGCGCTTGGGTACTCAGTCCGATCGCCATAGGACTTTGGTCGCAACGCTCTGATCAAGCGCCACCGCGACTAGGGCACAAAGTCCTACGTCCGGAACGGATGCAGGTCGAAAATATTGATGGGGTGTTGAAATTCTGTCCAAGGAGAACACCCATGCAGATGAAACAGCTTTCTTTCCTGGCCCTCGCAATGTTGGCCGCAGGCGCAGCACAGGCTCAGGAATCGACCGTTACCGGCGCGGCTGGCGGCGCGGTTACTGGCGCAATCGTCGGCGGCCCGGTCGGCGCGGCAGTTGGTGGCGTGGTGGGCGCTGTCGCAGGCACAGCTATCGATCCGCCGCCACCGCGTGTCGTTACCTATGTCCGTGAGGCCCCTATGCCAACCGACACGGTTGTCGTGCAAGAAAAGGTCGTTGTTGGCGAGCCGCTGCCTACAACGGTGGTCGTTCACCAGGTTCCGGATGAACCGAAATACTCTTATGCCATCGTCAATAAACAGAGAGTCATCGTTGAACCTTCCACGCGAAAAGTCGTGCAGGTTATCAACTGATGGCGAAGCCTGCCGGATTGTGACGTCCGGCAGGCTTTTTCATGATTCTTAAATAAGTCGTTTCGTATATGAAGTAGGTCTCCTCCACCCACGATCCTTCATCCAAATCATAAATTAATTTAATCTAAAGTTCGTCGAGATGAACCTCCACGGCAGAGTGATGACAGGTAGGCGAGTGACTATGTTAGGTGGCGAGATCGCCCGTCTTTCATCTAAGGCCTTAGGGTCTCTTTCGCTCGCCCAACAGTTCTTCCTCGCTGGCGGTCTCGTCTCGTTGTGCGGAACGGTGCTGATTGGCGTGTTCGTTACGGGTCAAATCGTTGAGACCGTAACGAGGAATGCAGGTTCGACCACGGCGCTGTACGTCGACAGCATCATTGCACCAATCCTACCCGATCTCACCCGATCGACGAAACTCGACGATTCCATCGAACGAACATTGGATGAAACACTCGGACAGGGGGCGTTGGGCAGACGCCTCGTTTCGTTTCGTCTGTGGACAGAAGATGGAACCATTATCTACTCCAACGACAAACGGCTAATGAACATGGTTGTGCCCCCTGGCGAGAACCGAAAGAAGGCGTTCGCCGGGCAACTTGTCGCACATTTCGACGAGGTCGGAGATCCCGAAAGCGATGCGGAACGAGCGCTCGGCGAACCGCTTCTGGAAATCTATAATCCGATCTTGCAGCCCTGGTCTGGAGAGGTGGTTGCCGTTGCCGAGTTTTATGAACGGGCCGTCGATCTTGAGAGAAGCCTGGCGCGAGCACGCTTGAGAAGCTGGATCGTGGTCATCGCCGTTGCCTCTGCCTTTTTCGCAATTCTTTCCACAATCGTGCTCAAAGGCAGCAGGATGATCAGGCGTCAGCTGAGCGAGATAGAGGATCTGGCGCGCCGCTTGCAAAAAGGATCACAGCGCTCGGTCGCCTTGAACGAGCGGCTGCTGCGCAAGATTGGTGCCGATCTCCACGATGGACCCGCGCAGCTCATCGCCTACGCAGCACTGCGGGTGGACAGCGAGAAGTTTCTTAGCGATCAGACGAGCCGGGCTGAACGGGAGTCTGAGACGATAACGATCAAGGCCAGCCTTGATGAAGCTATCCGGGATATTCGCAACATCTGTCGGGGCCTCGTCTTGCCAGATATAGAAAATTTGCCCATCGAAGACGTCGTAGGACGAGCGATTGAGCATTATCAATCCCGAGCTGGAACACGTGTAACGACCTCCATCGAAGATGTGGACGCGAAGGTCGGAGTGCCCGTCAAGATCTGTGCTTACCGCTTCGTTCAGGAAGGTCTGAACAACGGTTGGCGCCACGCGGCGGCGGCGGATCAGAGCGTGTCACTCAGACAGGAGGGCGCGCAGATCGTCGCTACCGTTTCAGACGCCGGTAGCGGCTTTTCACTCGACGAGATTGGACCGGACTGCATCGGATTGTCAGGCCTTAAAGAACGAATTGAGAGTCTCGGTGGTCGTTTCGAAGTTCGGACATCGTCGAAGGGAACGCACCTCAGCATGAGATTGGATACTATCGATGTGAGCGATCAATGACAGAAAACATCAAAGTCGTCATCGTTGATGATCACCCGATATTTCGCTCGGGTGTATCGCAGAGCTTGAAGGAATGTGGTTTCGACGTTCTGGGTGAAGGCGGGAATGCCGACGAGGCGTTGGCGCTAGCCGCCAAATTCACTCCGGACGTCATTCTTCTGGATATATCGATGCCCGGTAACGGGCTAGCCGCTATCAGGTCGATATTGAGCCTGTCTCCTTCTATCCGTATCCTCATTCTCACCGCATCTGAGCGCGTCGATGATCTTCAGATAGCGATCCAGTCTGGAGCAGCGGGATATGCTCTCAAAGGCGTCGGCTCCCGTGAATTGGTCCAGGTATTGCGGACCATTGCTGGCGGCGGACGTTACGTTCCCACCGAACTCGGTGCGAAATTGCTGGCCGAACGAAAGGCGGCATCGGAGCTCATCGAGCAGCGTCAGGAATTAAGCAACAGAGAACGGCAGGTGATGGATCTCATCTCTATCGGGATGAGCAACAAGCTCGTGGCACGGAAGTTAGGCCTTCATGAGAAAACCGTGAAGCATCACGTGACAAGGATTTTTGCAAAGTTACAGGTCAGCAATCGCACGGAAGCTGCACTGTTATGGAGAGATCGGACCTAGTCTGAATTGGTCGCTTGAAACCTTGAACGATCCTTCGCCGTTGCAGGACGATCTACGATGACCCGACCCTTATTGTCACGCATTGAATAGCGTCCTCTTCTTAAGGTCTCAGTGATTCCATTGGAGTGACGCACTTCAAGACCCTGCCCAGACTGCCGACCACCCGCTTCATTCCCATTTGAATTCTCGGCTCCATCAGCGTCCGATGCTCTGCCACCGCCATTGCTGTTGCTGTTGCCTTTGCCGCCTCCACTGCCGCTACCACCGCCGTTGCCGCTACCACCGCCGTTGCCGCTCCTGCCGCCGTTCCCGTTTCCGCCGCTATTGCCGCCACTGTTTCCGTTTCCATTGCCGCCACCGTTTCCTCCGCCGTTGCCGCCACCATTCCCACCACCGTTGCCCCCGCCATTCCCATTACCGGCACCGTTACCACCACCTCTACCTTGAGCGACAGCGGCCTGAATGCTGGCAATCTGCGAAACTTGCACAACAACCAACGACACCGCTCCTCGTCCAACCAAGGGTAGGGTCATGAAGTATTTAAGCACGTCTCTTTTCGTACGCACTTCGATCTCCGTGTCTCCAGATGGTATTAGAATCGGCGCGAACCAATCATCTCTACTGGTGAAGAGGCTGCCAGAGTTTCGTTTGGTTGAAAACTGCCTCAGGGTAGTCAAAGCAGAAGGTTGCGTGATGACTTTGGACCGGGTTTCGACTCCAAAAATTTGAAGATCGATTTCGGTTTCACAGATCGATCGACCATCTCACGAAAGCGGTAGCATTTAAAATCAAGGATCAATAGCAGCAGGCTGTATCGCTTTTCGATGACCATCGCCATGATTTTGGTGGCGCCTTTTCATTATCTTGTCGATCAAGGCTCTGTCTCCACCAAAGCGATCCATGACATCGGCTGCTCTCGATATGCTCAGAGAATATTTTTGTTGAAGTTGCTCCAATGTATAGGGTTCGGTCCGTCTGCTCTGATCCATCTCATTCTCCTCACGCTCTATAACGAGTATAGTCTGCAACACAGTTCTCGATCCGAACGCCGTGCTGGCAATAGCGCTCACATCGTCTAGATGCGAAAAAACCGCGACCTCTTGGTTTGTGTGGAAATCTCCGGGTTTTGAAATTTACCGGAGATCAGCTTCCGTCCGTTCAACACTTTTTATCCGGCGGTGGTTCATCGATTAGGACTTTGTGCCCGCATCGACTGTTGAACCCTTGCCCTATGGCCAGAAAACAAGGTGAGGCCACGCTGGATTGCCCAGATTTCAGCGTAACGATAAGGAACGACCGACTGGCTCCGCGGAGTTAGGAGCGCTTGATCGGCATTAAGCGCACACTTGATCGCAAGTGTCGAAGAGCAATGGGAGCAATGGCAGGAAAGCCGTTTGATCAGCTTTCAACGAATTGCACTGAGGTACCAGACACCGACATCTGTTCATCGATGCCCGATGTCGGAATGAGACAGATCTCCCCATCTCATCCTTGTTCTCAACAGAAAACCTGTGCTGACGCGGGCTCAAAGCCCAGATGCACCAGATCACCGCGGTTGAGGCCTGATATTGCCTCATGGCCGAATGGCAGGCGTACTGCGACCGGCTCCCCGAGATCGGTCCGGGTAACGACATGAACATTGTTGCCAAGAAAGGTGATATCGCTGACCGTGGCTTGAAAGCGGGTTGATGTCTGGGGTGGAGTGCGGCTGAGGTGCAGTCGTTCGGGTCGCAGCATCAGCGAGGCTTTTTTACCGGGCGCGGCCTCTCCATGCATCGGAACATCGCCGAAAACGATGTCCGGCCCAAGAGAAACCGTTGCGCGACCGCCAGATGCGGCAAGGAGATCGCAGGTGATGAAATCGCTGTCTCCGATGAATTCCGCGACGAAACGGGTGGCAGGATGGGCGTAGAGTTCCGGACCCGTTCCGATCTGGTCGATCACACCTTTTGAAAATACGGCGATCCGGTCGGACAAACGCAACGCTTCTTCCTGGTCATGGGTAACATAGAGGATCGTCACTTCCGTTTGCTGATGAATGCGGCGGATCTCAAACTGGATTTCTTCCCGGAGCTTCTTGTCGAGGGCAGACAGCGGCTCATCCATCAGGAGAACGGGCGGATCATAGGCAAGGGCGCGGGCCAGGGCCACACGCTGCTGCTGCCCGCCGGACATTTGTGCAGGTTTTCGGTCTTCGAAACCTTCAAGACGCACAAGCCGCAGCATCTCCTTCACCTTGGCGTCGATCTCTGCTTTGCCTTTACCGCGAACCTTCAGCGGAAAAGCGATGTTTTCGCCAACGGAGAGATGCGGGAAAAGGGTGTAGCGCTGAAACACCATGCCGATATTACGCTTATGCGACGGCGTTGACAGCAGGCTTTGGCCATTCAACAGAATGTCGCCATCCGTCGGCTGTTCGAAGCCCGCCAGGATGTAAAGCGTGGTGCTTTTTCCAGAACCGGACGGACCGAGAAAGGTCATGAATTCGCCCGGCTGCACATCGAGATTGACGTTTTGAACGGCAATAACGGGCCCGTATTGCTTGCGAATACCGCGAATTTGCAGGAGTGGCTGTGTCATGTTTTCAGTCCTTTTCGCACGGCGGCAACAAGCAGCATGAGAATGATGGTCACCGCGATGAGAAGTGTCGACGCAGCGGCAATCACCGGTGTCAAATCCTGGCGAAGCGTCGCCCAGATCTTCACCGGAAGTGTCTGCAAAGTGGGACTTGCCATGAAAATTGCCAGCACAACCTCATCCCAGGATGTGAGGAATGAAAAGATCGCCGCAGAAAACAGGCCATGGCTGATGGCAGGCAAGGTGACGCGGATTTTTGCCTGAAGTGGACTGGCGCCACATAGGACCGCCGCATCCTCGATCGACTTGTCAAAGCCTTCGAGCGCGCCGGTCAGCGCCAGAATGGAGAACGGCAGAGCCACGACAAGATGAGCAATGACGAAGCCCGCAGTGGTGCCAGCCAGTCCGAGCTTGAGGAAAAAGGCATAAAGCGCAACTGCAAGTACGACCACAGGCAGGATCATTGGCGTCATGAACAACGCACGCAACGTGGTGCGGCCAATGAAGCGTCCACGCACCAGACCGAAGGATGCGACAAGGCCGATCAGCACCGATAAGACCGTGACCATCGCGGCAATTCGCAAACTTGTCCAGGCCGCTTCCAGCCAGCGCGGGTCGGCAAAGAAATCTGCGTACCACTTCAGTGTCCAGCCGGGCGGTGGAAAAATCAGCCACTGCGACGAGCCGAAAGACAGTGCCGCTATGAAGATAATCGGCAGAATGAGGAAGGCGGCCGTTAGAAGCGTGATGAAGAGCAGCAGCCATTTCCAGACGCCAAGGCTGTTATAATTCAAAAGCATGTCAGCGCTCCCCTGCCCCGGCGGCGCCGAAGAACTTCAACTGTATCGCATAGAGGGCCAGAGTAACGACCAGCAGCACGAAAGCCGCCGCCCCGCCCATGCCCCAATTGACCAGCGATTGAACGAACTGGGCGATCAGTTCAGCGAGCATCATGTTCGCGGTTCCGCCGAGCAGCGCTGGCGTGACAAAGTAACCGAGCGACATGACGAAGACCATCAATGCACCAGCCATCATCCCAGGCGCCGCAAGCGGAATAAGAATGCGCGTCAGAGCCTGCCAACGGGTCGCGCCGCAGAGGGCCGCTGCCTGAAGGATGGCTGGGTCGATCTTGCGGATGACACCATAGAGCGGAATGATGATAAAGGGCAGCATGATATAGGTCATGCCGATCGTCACGCCGGTGAGGTTGTTAACCAACGCAAGCGGCTTGTCGATGATGCCGAGATTGATCAATGTCTTGTTGACGACACCTGTTCTCTGCAACAGCACCATCCAGGCATAGGTGCGCGCGAGAAGGTTGGTCCACATCGATAGCAGCAATATCGCGAAGATGATCGACGCCAGACGCGAGGGCATAATAGCCAACGCCCAGGCGACCGGAAAGCCGATAACCAGAGACACCACCGTCACCAGTGCCGAGACTGCAAAGGTGTTGAAGAATATCTTCAGATAGGTCGAACTACCGAGAAGGGCCGCATAATTTCCAAGACCGAAAACCGGTTCTGTAACGCTTCTGCTCAGAAGAATGACAACCGGGACGACGAAGAACAGAACAATCAGAAGCAACGCCGGCAGGGTGGCCACAAAGTTGCCGGGGCGGAAAGGCAGCCTGGAGCGCGCTTTCGGGCTGACTGCATCATTGGTGAGTGAAACCATGTCCGAACCTCCCGGAACTAGAAAAACGGCGCGGACGCCAAAAGCGCCCGCGTCACTGCTTCATTCGGCTTGGTTCACTTCGCCTGCCAGGCGTACCAGCGCTCGCCGATCTCATCGCGATGCTGCGCCCAGTAACCCATGTCGGCATTGACCTGGCTTGCGGTCTGCTGGTCCGGCAAAGTCTTGGCAACCGCCGGGTCCATGAGCTTGGCGGATGCGATATTGATCGGCGCATAGCCCGTTGCCGTCGCCATGTCCGCCTGCGGCTGCGCCGAGGTGGCGAATGCGATGAACTTCATCGCCGCATCCTTGTTTTTCGTTCCTTTTGGAACAACGAGCGAGTCCGCTGCGGTAATATTCTGCTCCCAGGACGTCTCGACCTTCACACCGCTTTTCTCAAGTGCGGTCATGCGGCCATTCCAGACACTCCCGAAAGGTGCTTCCGCAGACGCGATCAACTGCTGCGACTGCGCACCGCCCGACCACCAGACGATGTCGGACTTGATGGTGTCTAGCTTCTTGAACGCGCGGTCGAGATCGAGCGGGTAGAGCTTGTCGGCGGGCACGCCATCGGCCAGAAGTGCAGCCTCGATGACGCCGGGAGCGGACCATTTGTAGAAGGTACGCTTGCCCGGAAACTTCGTCGTATCGAAGAGATCGGCCCAGCTTTTTGGGCAGGCTTCAACCGCATCGACATTGCAACCGATGACGAAGGAATAATAGAAGCTGCCGACGGAGTAATCGGTGACGAAGCGGGGATCGAGCTTCGATTTGTCTATGACGCTGAAGTCTAGCTTTTCCAGTAGGCCTTTCGGTCCGGGTGGCCTGTGCCGCATAGTCACTCTCTACGTCCACCACGTCCCAAGTGACGCTATTCGCTTCGACCATGGCTTTCAGCTTGCCATAATCGGTGGGGCCATCCTGCACCACATTGATGCCGGTCGACGCCGTAAATTTATCGGCCCATGCCGCCTTCTGGGCGTCCTGCGTGGTGCCACCCCAGCTGGAGAACACCAGATCTTCCGCCTTGGCGGACGTTCCAAGGGCAAAAATAACTGCGCATGTCGTCAATACCAGTTTCGATTTCATGTTCCCTTACTCCGCTTTTGAGCTTGTTATTGGTATGCGTATCGTGATCGGCCGCGCCTCACTTCAAGGGCGAAAATGCGGCCGGTTTCATGATCTTGTTTTCAGCGACTTCGATGAGATCGCGGATTTTTGGCAGGAAGGCGAGCCAACGCGGATCGGCCATCAGCCGTGCGCGGCGCGCTTCGCGGTCGTCCAGACTGGAAAAGGCCCAGATATGGACGATCTCGTTGATCGGCCCGATTTCGGAGAAAAAGTATCCGATAAGTTCGCCAAGATGACTTTTCTGGATCTCGATACCCTCGTCTTCCACGACTTTGAGGTAGGCCGGAATTGCTCCGTTCTTCAGCCGGTAGGTGCGGATTTCGTAGAACATCGGCTTACCTCATCACGAATGGATCGGGGATAGGATCGTCGGACGTTCTCAGCCACACGGTTTTGGTGCGCGTATAATCAAGTGCAGCGGCAAGACCTCCTTCTCGGCCATCGCCGGAAAGGCCAAAGCCACCGAAGGGCGCGATCGGCGACACCGCCCGATAGGTATTGACCCAGACGATTCCGGCACGGATCGCCTTCATCAACCTGTGGGCGCGTGTCAGGTTCTGCGTGAAGACGCCGGACGCCAGGCCATAGACGGTGTCATTGGCAAGCAAGACCGCTTCTGCCTCCGTATCGAACGACATCACAGACAGTACAGGGCCAAAGAATTCTCTTTCCATGGAGGGCGAGCGGATGCCGTCACAATCCAGAATGGTCGGGCGGTAAAAGTAGCCATCCCCATCGATCGCCTCACCGCCGGTCACCACCTTCGCGCCCGCCTCAACAGACACCGAGACCAGCGAGACGATGTGTTTCCTCTGCCGCTCCGTTGCGAGCGGGCCGACTTCGGTGGCCATGTCCAGCGGTGAGCCGATGCGGATCGCCTCTGCCTTTGCCTTCAGGATATCGAGGAAACGATCCTTAATGCTGCGCTCGACGATCAGCCGGGAGCCCGCAACGCAGCTCTGGCCGGTGGCGGCAAAAATTCCTGCGACCTGCGCATTGGCGGCGCTTTCCAAATCAGCATCAGCAAAGACGAGGATAGGCGATTTGCCGCCGAGTTCCAGCGATGTGGACGCGAGGTTTTCCGCCGAATTGCGCACGATATGGCGCGCGGTTTCCGGTCCGCCGGTAAAGGCGATATGCGCCACCTTCGGATGCGTCGTCAGCGCGGTGCCGCAAGAGGCGCCGAAGCCGGTGACGATGTTGACAACGCCTGGGGGGAAACCCGCCTCATGCACCAGCCGTGCAAATTCCAGAAGCGGTGCAGGTCCGTCTTCCGATGCCTTAATGACGATGGTGCAACCCGCCGCAAGCGCCGGACCGATCTTGACCGCCGCAAGAAACAGCTGGCTGTTCCATGGCACGATTGCCGCCACGACCCCCACGGGCTCGCGCCTCAGCCAGACATCCATATCCGGTTTGTCGATCGGCAGATAGGCGCCTTCAATCTTGTCGGCAAGCCCGGCATAATAACGGTAATATTCCGCGACATATGCGATCTGCGCCGAGGTCTCTCGAATGATCTTGCCAGTGTCGCGCGTTTCGAGTTCGGCCAGCGTCTTCGCATTCTCGGCCACCAGATCGGCAAGCCGATACAAAAGCTTGCCGCGTTGCGTCGGGGTGAGTTTAGACCACACAGCGTCATCATAGAGCGCCCGGTGCGCAGCGTCGACTGCGCGTCCGACATCCGCCTCCCGGCTTTCCGGCATCTGCGCCCATCCGGCGCCAGTAGCGGGATCGACGCTTGCAAACTGTCCTTCGCCATCTTCGAACCGTCCGTCGATGTAACATTGGAAACGTTGCATCCGCTTACTCCTTGAAGGCTGGCATGACATCGGAAAGGAATCGTTCGAGGGATGCCTTTTTCCGCTCGAAGCTCATGCCGGTATCGATCCAGAACGAATATTCGTCATAGCCCATCGCCTCATAGGTCTTGATCCGGGCGATCACATCATCCGGATTGCCGATAACGTTGTTCGTGCGCATCACCTCGGCAGACAACATGGCGTTGCTCGCTATGTCTTCCGCTGGGATGCGCTCGATGAGGCCCTGGTGAACGGGCTTTTCGTTTTTGAACCAGGCGAAGAAGTAGTTGTAGTAGACACTCATCTCATGCGCGGCTCGCGCGATATCTGCCTCATCGGAGCCGACATAGGTATGGCGAAGCAGCATGATTTTCGGGCGTGGCTTTTCCGGGCTCTTGGCACAGGCGTCGTTGAAGCGGCCCATCAGGGTTTCGACCTCATCATCGCCCTGCCAAAGCGGGGTGACCTGCACATTGCAGTCGTTGGCAACGGCAAATTCATGGGAGTTTGGATCACGCGCCGCTACCCAGATCGGCGGGAACGGCTGCTGTAAGGGTTTGGGAGCCGATGTTGTAGCCGGGAATTTGTAGAACTCCCCATCATGGGCGTAGTCACCGGCCCATACGCCTTTAACCGCTGGGATGAGCTCACGCATACGCTGCCCCGCACCCCAGGCATCGAGGCCAGGAAGCAGTCGCTCATATTCAAAGGAATAGGCGCCGCGGGCAATGCCGATGTCGAGGCGACCGTCGCAGATGAGATCGGTCATCGCGGCTTCGCCGGCAAGCTTGATCGGATGCCAGAAGGGCGCGATCACCGTGCCGGTTCCCAGACGCGCGGTCTTGGTCCGGCGGGCGAGATCGGCAATCGTCACGAAGGGGTTGGGCGCAATGGTGAAATCCATGCCGTGATGCTCACCGGTCCAGATAGTATGCATCCCACCCCTGTCGGCGATCTCACAGAGCTGGACGAATTCCTCATAAAGGGTCTTGTGGTCCTGGGAGGCGTCGAGCCTTTCCATATGAACGAACAGCGAGAATTTCATGGACGGGCACCCTTGATCGAAACGGGATGAACCTTGCCTGCGGTTTCATTGCCGACATAAAGGCCGAAATTGCCGATGGAGCTTTCCAGTGCGAAGCGGTGGACGATGTCCGCAGTCGCACCGGATTCGAATATTGCCGAGGTCAGCGTGTCAGGCTCGAAGAAGCGCCCTTCGCGTGGGGCTCCATCGCCTTCAGCTAGAGCATGATAGACGATGTGCTGCCGGCCATCGGCTTTGTCTTCGTAAACCGAATAAAGAAAGCCAGTCCTGATCGATAAACCTGTGAGTTCCTCAAGCCGGTCGGTTAGCGCCGCCACCGGATCCCCACCGGCAACCACGCAAGCTGGAAGCGAAAGCCGATCTTCGCCCAGGAGATAAATCTCGCCATGCCGCTCCAGAACCGCCCCGACGGCGACCTCGCCCTCAGCCGCGGCAGACACGGCTTTCGCGGCCAGCATGGGGGTGAAGTAACCCCCGCGAGCATAGCCGAGGCCATTTCGCCCGCTGTTGTCGAAAGCCGAAATGCGGCCGAGCAAGATCACATGATCGCCCGCATCGATCACCTCCTGCATCGAACACTCGAACCAGGCCGAAACTTCGGTGAAGATCGGCGACCCATTCGGCGCGGCCTGCCAAGCCGCAGCGGCGAAGCGATCTTCAACCGGACGAGCGAAGGTGTTGGAGAGGTCCTTCTGGCCTTCGGAAAGAATGTTGACGGCAAAGGTCTTCGCCGCCGTCATCGTGGCGAAGTTGCGCGACGTGCGCGCAAGGCAGATCAGAAGCAGCGGCGGATCGAGCGAAACGGAGGTGAAGGAGTTTGCGGTAAAGCCAATCGGCTTACCGGCATCGTCCCGTGTCGTGACAATTGTGACCCCTGTTACAAAGGCGCCGAAAGCGTCGCGCAGGGCGCGTGGGTCAAGTGTTGGAACGGTCATTTCGCCTCCTCCTCGATAGCGAGCCATTCGGCCATCAATGCGTTCACAGTCTCCGGCGCGGTGAGGTTGACCATATGGCGATGGGTGTCCACGATGCGCGCGTAACCCCGTGGCGTAATCGCCGCCATCTGCTCCGCCATCAGCGGCGTCGAATTGGGATCGTCAGAGCCAGTGAGAAAAAGCGCGGGACATGCGACGGACGGCCAGCAACCCGCATAGGTCTCGTCTCCACCAGCAAAGGCATTGTAAGCGACCGCGTAGCCTTCGGGGTCGACCATATCCAGCCAGTTGCGTGTCAGTTCCCGCGCATGGATGCTCTTCGGGTCATTGCCGAACCAGCGCAAAAGTGGGCCTTGCTTGTCCACGCCGTTTGTCCGGATCGAGGCAGCACGCGCCAGAACGGAAGCCTTTGCCGCTGGATCGCGGCGATAGACACCATTCAGATAAGCCACCCGCATGACCCGGTCCCCGAAGGTTGCCGCGGCACCGCCAGAGATCAGAGCGCCCATGGAATGGCCCGCGACGTTGGCGCGCATAATCTTCAGGTCGTCCAGAAAGCGTCCGAACCAGCTGACGAACTCTTGGAGCGTGCTTCCCTCGGGAAGGCGCCCGCTGCCACCATGCCCCGGCATATCGACGGCGATCACGTGATGGCTCCGGGAGAGCGCCTCGATTTGTGGTTGCCAGGCTTCGAGACGCATTCCAACGCCATGAATGAGGATGAGGTCTTCGCCCTCCCCCGCTTCGAAGTAGGCAGCGCCGCCCGCGGTCGTCTTCCGTGGCAACGTCGGTGCCGTTGCCTTGTCAACATGGACTGCGGGTGAACTGAGAGCGTCCTGCATCAGTGCGGCCCTCAAACGCCGGCCGGATTGGCAACGTCCTGGCCGAGATCTTTCAAATCCTGATAGCGATCTCCAATACGATGGTGAGGCCGGCCACCAACGGACGCGCCGAGCGCAACGATGATCTCATCAGCTGCCGGAGCATCGGGAATTGAGGTCTGGATTGTCAGATAATGGGAGCGGCGGCCTTCGTCATTCTTGTCCATCAGTGGGATCATGATCGGCGCATTGCCGGGGCCGCGCGTGTTGGAGAAGGCGAGATAGGACTTGGCACCGACGGCCTGACGGTAATGATTACCGAAACGCAAGGTATGGATCAGTGCCGATGCATGTTCAATCTCGCCTTCGAGACCGACGACCGCAGCCTTCCCATAGCCTTCGACCGCATCTCCCGAGCCAACGGCATCAAGGATCATCTTGGTCAGCAATTCGCCAAGCACTGGCGCAGCCGCGTGGATTTCCGGCTTCAGATCATCAACGAAGCCCTTTCCTGCCCAGGGATTTTTCACCACGGCCAGTGCGGCAAACAGCTTTAACGGCGTTGCAGCCGCCTTGCCTCCCTCTATCAACGTCGTTTCGACCTGCAACAATGTCTTGCGGATCTGGATGGACATGGGTGCTCTCTCCGTCGTTATGATGTCTTATGGTATGCCATAATATTATGCTGTCAAGAACTGGATGCACGCCAAAGAAAATTTAAAATAAATCTATTTTTCCAATAACTTAAACCCTATACCGCCTCCAATCGTCCGTCATAGGCGAGTTCATAGAGACGAGTCATTTCCGCCTCATTCGGAATGCGCGGATTGTTTCCAGGCGTTCCTGAGGCAAGCCCCTGTCGCACCATTTCCGGCAGGAGGCCGAGATACCGGCTCCTCTCGATCCCGAATTCTTCCGGGGTGGGCACCTTCAGTCTTTTGTTGAGGCCGATGAACGCCTCCACCAGCTTAGCTCCGGCAACAGGGTCGCTATCGTCTGACGTGGCGCACCCTAGCGCGCGAGCCGCCGCCGCATAGCGCGGCAAGGCGGCATTCAAGGAAAACTGCGTCACCAGCGGCAGCACCATGGCATTCGACATGCCGTGAGGCACGTGAAAAAAGGCGCCAATCGGTCGGCTCAAACCATGGATCAGGGCTGTAGAGGTATTGGAAACCGCAAGTCCAGCATGGGTGGCACCGAGCATCATTGCTTCGCGTGCCGTCCGGTCGTTTGGATCGTTCGCGACCCGCTCCAGATGAGCGCCGATGAGCTTCAACGCGGACAGCGCCAGTGCCTCGGCGTGGGTATTGCCATTCCGGTTGACCAGTGCCTCCAGCGCATGAGTCAGCGCATCAATGCCGGTATCCACCGTGACGCGATAGGGACAAGTCAGTGTCAGCTCATAATCGATGATGGCCGCGACCGGCAAAGCCGCAGTGCCGAGGATCAACATTTTTTCGCTGGCGCCCGTATCGGTTACCACCGCAGCACGCGTAACCTCGGAGCCGGTTCCCGCAGTCGTCGGGATGGCGACGACTGGCATTACCGTGAAATCGACGATGCGCGGTACCTTCAGCGCTCGCAGCTCCTCACCACTTGTAGCAACGATTGCGCCCGCCTTGGCAGTATCGATAGCACTGCCCCCACCAAGCGCGACCAAGCCATCATGGCTTCCATCTGAAATCCGATCCACCAAGGACTGGATGGTGATGTCTGTAGGATCTTCCACCACGTCGGAGAAAATCGCGGCGTCGACATCCTCATCGGCAAGAGCCTGCAAGAGGGCATCAGCATGGCCGAACTTCCGCATGACTGGATCACAGACAAGCAGTGGACGGCGAACACCGAGCGATTTGACAATGCCCGGCAATCGAAATCGACTTCCGCCACCGATCAGCAGTTCGCGCGGCATCAGGACACGGTTTATCATTGTAGTCTCCGTCGCTCTAAGAAAATTTGAATTCCATCTGCAACGCAGGCCTCAGATGCGCATCAACCGCAGCGACCCTAATGCGCCAGGATTTTCGACAGGAAGGAGCGCGCGCGTTCCGTCTTGGGATGGGTGAAGAAACTGTCGCCCTCGCCGATCTCCACGATCTCTCCGCCATCCATGAAGACGATCCGATCGGCCACCTTGCGGGCAAATCCCATTTCATGGGTGACGACCATCATCGTCATACCCTCTTGGGCAAGCGACACCATGACATCGAGAACCTCGTTGATCATTTCCGGATCGAGCGCGGAAGTCGGCTCATCGAAGAGCATCGCAACAGGGTCCATCGCAAGCGCACGGGCAATCGCCACACGCTGCTGCTGCCCGCCTGACAGCTGGCCTGGATATTTGCGGGCCTGTGCCGTCAGCCCAACCCGCTCAAGCAGAGCATTGGCCTTGGCGAGCGCTTCATCCGGCGAGCGCCCCAGAACCTTTTCCTGCCCGATGCAGAGATTTTCGAGGATCGTCATATGTGGGAAGAGTTCAAAATGCTGAAACACCATTCCCACCTTGGAGCGCAGCTTCGGCATGTCGGTCTTTGGATCCGTGACCTCGACCCCGTTGACGACGATCACACCATTTCCCACCGTTTCCAACGCGTTGACGCATTTGATCAGCGTCGACTTTCCAGACCCGGAGGGACCGCAGATCACAACGACCTCACCCTTGGCGACGTTGAGGCTGCAATTGGTCAGGACTTGAAAAGTGGGTCCATACCATTTGTTGACGGAGTGCAGTTCGATCATACCGGTTGCTTGAGACATCCTGCTCTCCTTAATGCGCGTCAGCAGACATTGGGCCGTAGGCTTTGCCGAACCGCTTCTCGATGCGGCGCTGGATCAGTTCCCATGCGGTTGTCATGGCGAGGTAGTAGAGAGCTGCGACGGTAAAGAGCTCCAGAACCAGAAACTTCTCCTGAATGAGGACCTGCGTGCGTCGCAGAAGCTCTTCCATGGAAATGATCGAGGCGATTGAGGTGGTCTTGAGCACACCGTTGACGGAGTTGCCAAGCGGCGGAATGATGATGCGGAATGCCTGCGGCGCCACAATGTAGCGCATGACCTGCGCCTCCGTCATACCGATCGCGCGTGCCGCATTGACCTGCCCCTTCGGCACCGCGGCAATACCGGCACGAACGATTTCGGACAGATAGGCGGCCTCGCAAAGTGAGAGACCAATCAGCGTCGATTGCACCACCGTGAACTTGATACCGATCTGCGGCAGGCCGGTATAGATGATGATCAGTTGGACCAGAAGCGGTGTGCCACGAAAGATCCACGTGTAGAAGTAAGCCGGACCGGAGAGGATGCGGTACTTCGACATGCGCATTACGGCGATGATGAAGCCCAAAGCTAAACCCGCCGTCATAGCGAATATGGTAAGGCCGAGCGTAACCAGCGCGCCCTCGAAGAGATAAAAATTCGTAAGATATTCGAAAAAGCCTTCCCAGTTCCAACCCTTCACGTCGATCTCCATTGCATGCCGTAACGGTCGCGGCGGAGAGCATCCGCCGCGCTGAAAGTCGGGATGGATGAAACTCAGCCTTCAGGGCCGAGAACGGAAAGATCGCCCGGCGCCATGCCAACGCCGTAGCTTGCCATCAGCTTTTCGAGCGATCCGTCGGCCTTCATCTCCTTGAGAGCGGCAGACACGGCCTCTGCGACGTCTTTGTTGCCGAAGGAAAGCGATCCGGGGGTCGGATACATACCAGACAGCGCGTGGGTAAACTCACCGCGATCCTGATACTGCTTGGCGACCGGATCGATCGATACGGCGGCCTGCACCTGACCGGCACGCAATGCCTGGTAGACGGTAGCGTAATTGTCGAAGAGATTGATGGTCATCGGCGTTAGACCACGCTTCTTGAAGTCTTCATTCAATTCCTTGATCTTGCGCTCCGCATACCCGCCGATATCTGTGCTGACCGCCTTGCCGGCCAGATCATCAACCTTGGTGATCGGATCTGACGCACCCACTGCGGTGGAGATGCTGATCGCCAGGTTTTCGTAGGGGATCATAAATAGGATCTTGCGACGTTCTGCCGTCACGAACAGTCCAGCATTGATCATGTCCCAACGTCCGCCCTGCAGACCCGGCACCATGGTTGCATATTCCGTGCTGATATATTCCGGCTTGAGGCAGAGCCGCTTGGCGATTTCATAACCCAGCTCGATGCGCAGGCCCTTCAGCACACCCTGCTGATCGGCATAGGCCATCGGTGGCAGTGTCGGACTTGTCGCCATGACGAGATGGCCTGGCTTTATCAGTAAGCTATCTGCAATTTTCGGTTTGCAATCCTGAGCAAGGGCTGCGGTTGAAAACAGCAAAAGGCTAGCAGCTGCCAGAAGGGCTCTGGCAGACACGGTTTCGCATTTCCGAAATTTCGGATTCCAGTTCATTGTGAGCTCCACTCTCTATATTATTGATTATGGCATACCATCACATCAAACGAATTTGTCTGTCAATAAGGTGACGTAAATTTTATAAACTATTGTAATTGCAAATTAATTTACGCACAGCACGCCAACGGCTGGTCGCGCTGAACCGCCGCACCGTAGAATATTTGCGTGCCGAATGGCTAAGCTTCGGCGTTTTTCTGTGCCGTCAAAACGGCCTCGGCTATCGCACAGGCGCTGGCCACATGATCGAGCGCCGCCTGGTAAGCGACGTCGCCGTCTCCCTGGCGAATAGCCTCTACGATCTTCTCCATCTGTGCCGGGCCTTCGGTGTCGCGGCTCTTGGTCTTGATCGTCATGGAGCGAAGATGATTGATCCTGACGGTGAGAAGATTGACCACACCCCAGGCCACGTGCCGATCGACCTTGCTGAACAGCGTCTGATAGAAAGACGAGGTATGCGCAAGAACGCCTGCCATGTCCTTTTTCGCGTAACTCTTGCGAATTTGATCGAGCGATGCTTCCAGCGCCGCAACGATAGCAGGATCGCGTCGTTCGGCGCAGAGCCGGGCAGCCATTCCCTCCAACGCACCGCGGATCTCGTAAATCTGCTTCGCCTCGTCCAGATCAAGCAATGCGACGATCGGGCCTTTATTTGGCAGGTTGGCCACCAGCCCTTCGGATTCCAGATGACGCAGAACCTCGCGAACGATGGTACGTGAAACCCCAAGCTGCGCGCAAAGATCGCGCTCTACCAGACGATCCCCTGGACGAAAGTAGCCATTTACGATCGCATCCCGGACCTTGTCGAGCGCAAGCTCTCTCAAGGTTTTCGTCGGACGTTCAACGCGAATGGCATTTCCCGGCAAAGCATCGTTCATGGTATCACCTCATCTGTCGCTTGCCTGGTTGTGCTCAGGGCAGAATCAGGATTTGGCTTTTAATATTATGGCGTACCAAAATATTTAGCGACGCTGTATGATCATGGCAATCGCCAGATGACAGTGCGCACTGCTTCCCCGCCATCAAACCTTTATCCCATCCGCTCCGAAGCATAAGAGCCGGGGCTTGGCGGAAAGACGACGGTGCGGTTGCCGTTCATGAACACCCTCTTATGGATATGGGCATGGATGGCGCGCGCCAGCACCTGCGCCTCCACGTCACGGCCAAGCGAGACATAATCCTCCGGCGACTGGGCATGGGTGATGCGCACGGTGTCCTGCTCGATGATCGGGCCCTCATCGAGATCGGCAGTCACATAATGGGCTGTAGCACCGATCAGCTTCACGCCGCGCTGATAGGCCTGCTTATAAGGATTGGCGCCCTTGAAGCTTGGCAGGAAGGAGTGGTGGATATTGATGATCCTGCCGGCCATCGCTTCGCACATTCTATCGGACAAGACCTGCATATAGCGAGCCAACACGATCAGTTCCGTGCCGCTGCCTTCGACAATATCCATGATCCGGCCTTCGGCCTGTGGCTTGTTCTCCTTCGTTACCGGAATGTGATGGAAGGGGATATCGTGATTGACGACGACCTTCTGGTAATCGAAATGGTTGGAGACCACGCCGACGATATCGATCGGCAGCGCGCCAATGCGCCAACGGTAGAGCAGATCGTTGAGGCAGTGGCCGAAGCGCGACACCATAAAGAGCACTTTCGTGCGCTTCGCCTGATCGTAGAGCCCGACCTCCATGCCGAATGTCTTCGCAATCGGCTCCAGGCCTGCTACCAGTTCCTCGCGGGTCGCGCCCTCTTCCGAGATGAAGCCGACGCGCATGAAGAAGCGGCCTGTCTCAAGATCATCGAATTGCGAGCTATCGACAATATTGCAACCCTTCTCCGCCAGAAAACCCGAAATGGCGGCCACGATGCCGCGTGTGGACGTGCATGTAACGGTCAGGACGAAACTCGTCATCTGGCGCCCTCTCTACAATCGATGGGAAAAGCCCGCGCTACCCGAGGAGCGCGGGAAAAGCCGCAAGACGGCGGGGAAACCTTATCAGACGTCGAGCGTGGTCTGGTGCTCCCAGGCCGTGAACTGGGAGCAATAGCTGTTCCACTCACCATGCTTGAGCTTCAAATACGCCTTTGAGAACTCGACGCCGAGGGCCTGCTGCAACGCCTCATCCTTCTCATATTCGCGCAGCGCGTCGAGAAGATTGAGCGGCAGTTTCGGCGCATCCGTGACGGTATGGCCTTCGCGGTACATGTCGATATCGTGATGGGGACCCGGATCGGCCTGAGAGCGAACGCCGGAAAGGCCGGCTGCGATAATGATGGCCTGCAGCAGATAGGGGTTCACCGCACCGTCCGGCAGGCGAAGCTCGAAACGCCCGGGCCCCGGCACACGCACCATATGGGTGCGGTTGTTGCCGGTCCATGTCACCGTGTTGGGTGCCCATGTGGCGCCGGATACGGTGCGGGGCGCATTGATGCGCTTGTAGGAATTGACGGTCGGATTGGTGACAGCCGCCAGCGCCGAGGCATGTTTCATGATGCCGCCAAGAAAGGTCTTACCCTTGGCGGAAAGGCCGAACGGCATCGCCTTGTCGGCAAAGGCATTGATCTTGCCGTCCAGATCCCACACGGAAATATGTGCGTGGCAGCCATTGCCGGTCAGGCCCTTGAACGGCTTCGGCATGAAGGTAGCGCGAAGGCCGTGCTTTTCAGCAACGGATTTGACCATGAATTTGAAAAAGGAGTGCTTGTCGGCCGTTTGAAGCGCGTCGTCATATTCCCAGTTCATTTCAAACTGGCCGTTCGCGTCTTCATGGTCGTTCTGGTAAGGCTTCCAACCTAGCTCCAGCATGTAGTCGCAAATTTCGGCGATGACATCGTAGCGGCGCATCACCGCCTGCTGATCGTAGCAGGGCTTTTCAGCGGTATCATATTCATCGGAAATCTTGCTGCCGTCGGCGGAAATCAGGAAGAATTCCGGCTCGACCCCGGTCTTCACCCGCAAGCCTTCGCTTGCGGCTTCGGCAATCAGCTTCTTCAAGACCACACGCGGCGCCTGTTCGACAGGCTGGTCTTCCATCACGCAATCGGCGGCGACCCAGGCGACATCCTTCTTCCATGGAAGCTGGATGACCGAAGAGGCATCCGGTATGGCAAAAAGATCAGGATGGGCAGGTGTCAAATCGAACCAGGTGGCAAAGCCTGCAAAGCCTGCGCCGTCCTTCTGCATGTCTGCGATCGCTTCGGCAGGCACCAGCTTGGCGCGCTGCCCACCGAAGAGATCGGTGTAGCTGATCATAAAATATTTGATGCCCTTTTCGGCTGCATATGCGGAGAGGTCCAGTGTCACGTCATTCCCCTTTTTTGGTATCAGACACTTGATTTTAGAAAGACGGTCGCATCCTCCCAAACGCGCCCGTCCTTAATGCATGCTTTTAGAAGCCACCCTTACCCGGGAACCAGTTCGTTCCGGCCAGCGGCACCTGCGCCATGGCTGCGGCCTCCATGGTCAAGGCCACGAGATCTTCCGGCTCCAGATTGTGGAGGTGGTTCTTGCCGCAAGCGCGTGCGATGGTCTGCGCCTCCAGCGTCATCACCTTCAAATAGTTGGCAAGGCGACGACCGGCAGCGACCGGATCGAGACGCGCGGCAAGCTCCGGATCCTGCGTCGTGATGCCAGCCGGGTCTTTGCCTTCGTGCCAGTCATCATAAGCGCCAGCGGTGGTGCCGAGCTTCTGGTATTCCTCTTCCCATTTCGGGTCATTATCGCCAAGCGCCACGAGTGCTGCGGTGCCAATCGCCACCGCATCGGCGCCAAGTGCCAGAGCCTTGGCCACATCGGCGCCGGAGCGAATGCCGCCCGACACGATCAATTGCACCTTGCGATGCATGCCGAGATCCTGAAGGGCCTGGACGGCAGGACGAATGCAGGCAAGCGTTGGCATGCCGACATTTTCGATGAAGACGTCCTGCGTGGCAGCCGTACCGCCCTGCATACCGTCCAACACCACCACATCGGCACCAGCCTTCACCGCAAGCGCTGTGTCGTAATAGGGGCGCGCGCCACCGACCTTGATATAGATCGGCTTTTCCCAGTCGGTGATTTCACGCAGTTCGAGGATCTTGATTTCCAAATCATCCGGGCCGGTCCAATCGGGATGGCGGCAGGCCGAGCGCTGGTCGATACCCTTGGGCAGATTGCGCATATTGGCGACGCGGTCGGAAATCTTCTGACCGAGCAGCATGCCGCCGCCGCCGGGCTTGGCGCCCTGGCCGACGACCACCTCGATGGCGTCCGCACGGCGCAGGTCCTTCGGGTTCATGCCATAGCGAGAAGGCAAATACTGGTAGACCAGGGTCTGGCTGTGGCCGCGCTCCTCATCCGTCATGCCGCCGTCGCCTGTCGTCGTGGAGGTGCCGGCAATCGTGGCGCCACGGCCAAGGGCTTCCTTGGCATTCCCGGACAGCGCGCCAAAACTCATGCCCGCGATCGTGATTGGCGTTTTCAGCGTGATCGGCTTTTTGGCAAAGCGCGTGCCGAGCGTAACACTCGTATCGCACTTCTCGCGATAGCCTTCGAGCGGATAGCGCGAAATGGAAGCGCCAAGAAACAGCAGGTCGTCAAAATGCGGTACCTTGCGCTTCGTACCGGCACCGCGAATGTCGTAAATGCCGGTCGCCGCAGCGCGGCGGATTTCCGCCAGCGTATGGTCGTCGAAGGTTGCGGACTTGCGCGGCGGGGTGAATGGGTTGTGGTAGCTCATCGTGTGATCCCTGCCTCAATACGCATCGGCGTTGTCGATGTTGAAGGTGTAGAGCGTGCGAGCCGAACCGTAGCGCTTGAACTCGGTCGGCTTGGCATCGGTGATGCCTGCCTTGTCGAGAAGCTCCGCCAGTTTTTCGAGATGTTCGGGCCGCATTTCCTTTTCGATGCAATCGGCGCCGAGGCTTTTGACCGAGCCGCGCACGAAAAGCTTTGCCTCGTAAAGACTGTCGCCCAAGGCGTCACCCGCGTCGCCGCAGACGACGAGATGACCGGACTGACCCATGAAAGCTGACATGTGGCCGATATTGCCCTGCACGACGATATCGATGCCTTTCATCGAAATGCCGCAACGGGAGGCGGCATTGCCCTTGATAACGAGAAGCCCGCCGCGACCGGTGGCACCCGCATATTGAGAGGCATCGCCTTCGATGACGACGGTACCGGACATCATGTTTTCCGCGACACCGGGACCTGCAGAGCCGTGAACGGTGACGGTGCCACCGTCATTCATACCCGCGCAGTAATAGCCGACCGAACCATGCACATCGACGGTCACGGGACTGTCAATGCCGACGGCCACGGCGTGATGGCCGCGCGGGTTGACGACTTCAAATTCGGTGTCGTTCGCACCGGTGGAAAGGCCGTGCAGCGCCTTGTTGAGGTCACGCAGCGGCGTATGAGAGAGATCGAAGACTGGCATGGATATGACTTTCACACGGATAGGCCGAGGGCGGCATCAGGCTGCTTTTTCGTGGTCCCAGAAATAGACGGTCGCAGGCTCCGGCTCCCAGACGCGAGCGGTCTCAATACCCGGCAGATTGACCAAGGCACGATATTCCGAACCGAAGGCGACATACTGATCCGTCTCGGCCATGACGGCGGGCTTGCAGGCAATCGGATCGCGTACGACGCCGAACCCGGACTTTGTGCCGACAACGAAGGTGAAGAAGCCGTCGAGATCGTCGAGCGCACCGGTCAGCGCTTCACCCAGATCCTTGCCCTTGGCCATTTCTGCCGTGAGATAAGCGGCCGCCACTTCGGAGTCGTTCTGGGTTTCGAAACTCATGCCCTCACGAACCAGCTCGCGGCGCAGGTTGTTATGGTTGGAGAGCGAACCATTATGCACGAGGCATTGGTCCGAGCCCGTGGAAAAGGGATGCGCGCCAAGCGTCGTCACTGCCGATTCCGTTGCCATTCGGGTATGGCCGATGCCGTGGGTGCCGGCCATGGAGCGCACGTCGAAACGGGCAACAACGTCTTTCGGCAAGCCAGTCTCTTTATAGATTTCAACGCTGTCGCCCGACCCCATCACGCGCACATTCGGACGGATTGCAGCGAGAACCGCACGGATCGTATCAAGCGCGTCCGACGAAATGTCGAGAACGGCATGGGTGCTCTTCACCGTCACCGAGGCATCGACACCGTTTTCCTTCAGCGCATCGGCAAGACCGGAAAAATCAACATCCGGGCTGGCCGACTGGATCGTCACCTTGGCGCGCCCTGCGGCAGCGCCGCCATAGATCGCAATACCTGCCGAATCCGGCCCACGATCGGTCATGGTGATCAGCATATCCGAGAGCAGCTGACCCAGCTGCGGCTCTAGACTTTTATCTTTCAGGAATAATCCAACAATGCCGCACATCGATAGGCACCTCCGTTCGTTTCTGAACAAAGGCGTATCATATGGAATTTCTAAACGTCAACTATCAGGAATAATTTTTTCTTCTAAAGCAATCCTTCAGTCACCGGTGACCCGACGCTGAGGGTAGGAAATGATCGACAAGTAGCGCGCCGGAAGCTGCACCAAGACCTCCGGTCCATGTGGCGCATCCGCATCAAAAAACAGGCTATCTCCCGCCTGCATTGTGAAAAGCTGCTCTCCGTGGCGATAAACCACCTCGCCCTCCAGCATGTAGAGAAACTCCATTCCCTCATGCTGAAAGGTTGGAAAGACATCGGAGTCCGTGGTCAGGGTGATGAGGTAGGGCTCGACGGTAACGCCGCTTGTGTTGTTGTCGATATGTCCGAGCAAGCTATACTGGTGCCCAGCCCGCGTGCCCCGGCGCTCGATATTGACGCCCTGCCCTGCTTTAACAAAGGTGGCGCTGCGCGGCTCCTCAAAGCCACGGAAGAAGGCGGTGATCGGCACACCCAAGGCCTTGGAGAGGGTCTGCAAGGTCGTCAGCGACGGGGAGATGTTGCCGTTTTCGATCTTCGACAGCATACCAACGGACACGCCTGTCGCTGATGCCAGATCGGTCACGGTAATACCGAGCTTTTTGCGATACGCCCTTACCTCGTGACCAATCGCCATTTCCAGATTGTTGACCCTGGGCTCGCGAACGGCATGAGGGTCCTGCGACAGGAACTGTGCGGCGTCGCTCGTGGTGGTGTCCTTGGCCATTGGTTGCTCCGGCATCGGCTTCGTTACCCTTCCTTACAGGAAAGCAATTTTAATTCGGAGGAAATTTTTGCCGCAGCGTATTGGGCGTTTTACCAAAATGAGCCTTGAAGCATCCGGAAAAGTGACCGGCGCTGGAAAAACCGGTCGCAAAGGCCACTTCGGCGATGGAGAGCGGACTCTGCTCAAGCAACCTGCGGGCATGGTCGAGGCGGATCTCGCGGTAGGTGTCCAGAAACGACGTCCCGAGCTGGCTTGCAAACAAACGATCAAGATGGCGCGGGCTCGTTCCGGCAAGCTTGGCCATGGTCTGACGGTCGAGCGGGTTTTCGATGGTGGCTTCCATTTTTTCCAGTACCGTCAACACTGCAGGATGGTGGGTGCCATAACGCTCCGCCAACGAACCGCGCTGCGGCGCGCTGGGTTCGGCCACGGCCGTGTGCAGGAACCAGTCGCTCACACGCCGCGCAAAATGGGCGCCCATACGCTGAGAGATCATCGCATGCATCATGTCGAGAGGCGCGACACCGCCAGCACAGGTGATCCGGTCGCCATCGAAAACGAAACGCGCCTGTCTGGGCGTCAAATGGCCAAATGCCTCGCGCAGCACCGGGGCATGTTCCCAATGGATGGTGAAATCGCGATTGTCCAGCAAGCCCGCCGCAGCAAGAATATAAGCGCCACTGGAGATGCCACCGACGCGTACTCCCTGCCGGGCGAGGCGTCGTAGAAGTGCCAAAGAACCCTCCGGCAAAGCCCAGTCCTGTGGTGTGCCGCCGGCGCATACAAAAATCGTGTGACATGCGTCGCCGACGATCGACAAAGGTTGACAGTCCACGGGAATGCCGGATGACGTCCGAACAGTCTCTCCATCGAACGACAATGGGATCGCCTCATAAAGATCGGTCCCGGCAATCAGATTGGCTGCACGCAGCGGTTCGGCTGCGGAGGCATAGGACATCAGCGCAAAGTTCGGCATCAGAAGGAAGCCGATCCGCTGAGCATTCTTCTGCTCGAAAGTGGACATGTCTCTTTTCTATATCTATCCGTCCCATTTCTGCAATGCCTAAAAATGTAACGAGGGTACCCTTGCCTCACATCGTTCGAGGTCAGGCCAGATGCGCTATTCCGCTTTTTCCATTTTGATGAACGGCCTTCGTGGCAACAAGGTCTGGAAGCCCGCTTGGCGGGATCCCGCGCCCAAGGCGCATTACGATGTCATCATAGTTGGTGGCGGCGGACACGGGCTGGCAACAGCCTATTATCTCGCCAAGGAATTCGGCACCACCAATGTGGCAGTACTGGAAAAGAACTATATCGGCTCCGGTAATGTCGGACGCAACACCACGATCATCCGCTCCAACTATCTCCTGCCTGGCAATAATCCTTTCTATGAGCTGTCGATGAAGCTGTGGGAAGGCCTGGAGCAGGATTTCAACTTCAACGCCATGGTCTCCCAACGCGGCGTCCTCAACCTCTATCATTCCGATGCACAGCGCGATGCCTATACCAGGCGCGGCAATGCCATGCGTCTGCATGGTGTCGATGCCGAATTGCTCGATCGTAGTGCCGTCAAATCCATGCTGCCATTTCTCGATTTCGACAATGCGCGCTTCCCCATCCAAGGCGGCTTGTTGCAGCGGCGCGGCGGCACAGTGCGTCATGATGCCGTCGCCTGGGGCTATGCGCGCGGGGCAGATCAACGCGGCGTCGACATCATCCAGGGCTGCGAAGTGACCGGCATCCGCCGCGAAAACGGCAAAGTGGTCGGCGTAGAGACGAGCCGCGGCTTTATCGGCTGCGACAAGCTGGCGCTCGCGGCAGCCGGTAGTTCCTCACAGGTGGCGGCAATGGCCGGGCTGCGCCTGCCGATCGAAAGCCACGTGCTGCAAGCCTTCGTCTCGGAAGGCCTGAAGCCCTTCATCGATGGCGTTGTCACCTTTGGTGCCGGACATTTCTACGTCTCGCAATCCGACAAGGGTGGCCTCGTCTTCGGCGGTGATATCGACGGCTATAATTCCTACGCGCAGCGCGGCAACCTGGCGACGGTCGAACACGTCGCGGAGGCCGGCAAGGCGATGATCCCTGCGCTTTCCCGCGTTCGCGTGCTGCGCTCCTGGGGCGGCATCATGGATATGTCGATGGATGGTTCGCCGATCATCGACCGCACCGGTATCGACAATCTCTATCTGAATGCCGGCTGGTGCTACGGCGGCTTCAAGGCAACGCCCGCCTCCGGCTTCTGCTTTGCCCATCTTCTGGCGCGCGGCGCGCCGCAGGAAACGGCAACCGCGTTCCGTCTGGACCGCTTTCAACGCGGCTATCTCATCGACGAAAAGGGTCAGGGCGCCCAGCCCAATCTTCACTGACAAGGCGGATCAAGGACGTTCGAAATGGCAAGTCTCGTGCCCTGCCCGCATTGCGGGCCAAGACCTAAGGAAGAGTTCACCATCAAGGGTGCCGTTCTTCAGCGACCCGCACCGGACGCTAGCGCCGAGGCATGGTTCGACTATGTCTATCTGCGCGACAATCCGCGTGGCGACTATGAGGAATATTGGCACCACACCGCAGGCTGCCGCCGGTGGCTGGTGGTGACCCGCAGCACGGCGACCCACGCCATCAGCGCCTGCGAAGACGCCGCCGATAAGACAAAGGTGAAAAGCGCATGACATCCCACCGCCTGACCGCTGGCGGTCTGATCGACCGCTCAAAGCCGCTCTCCTTCACCTTCGATGGCAAGACGATGCAGGGGTTCCAAGGCGATAGCCTCGCCTCTGCCCTGCTCGCAAACGGCCAGCAGCTCGTTGGCCGCAGCTTCAAATATCACCGCCCGCGCGGCATCCTGACAGCGGGTGCGGCAGAACCGAACGCGCTGATGACAATCGGCAAGGGCGGCAGAACCGAGCCCAATACCCGCGCCACGATGCAGGAGCTTTATGCCGGTCTGGAAGCGCGAAGCCAAAACCGATGGCCATCTCTCGACTTCGACGTCGGCGCGATGACCGGACTGATCTCGCCGTTCCTCAGCGCAGGCTTCTACTACAAGACCTTCATGTGGCCCGCAGCCTTCTGGGAAAAGCTCTACGAGCCCTTCATCCGCCGCGCGGCAGGCCTCGGCAAGGCAACCTATGAGGCCGATCCCGACTCCTATGACAAATGCTGGGCGCATTGCGATCTGTTGGTGATCGGCGCCGGTGCTGCTGGCCTTACTGCGGCTCTGACCGCCGGACGGGCTGGCGCGCGGGTGATCCTTATCGATGAGCATTCCGTCGCAGGCGGCACACTTCTTTCGGAAACGGCGACCATTGGCGGCACCAGCGCGCCGGAATTTGCTGCAACCTGCATTGCCGAACTGGACTCTCTGCCGAATGTCACTGTCCTTACCAGAACGACCGCCTTCGGCTGGTATGATGGCAATGTGTTCGGCGCAGTCGAGCGCGTGCAGAAACATCTGCCCGATCCTAAGCCCACTATTCCGGTTGAGCGTCTGTGGCGCATCGTCGCGAAGCGCGCCCTGCTTGCAACCGGCGCTGAAGAACGGCCCCTGGTTTTCGGCGGCAACGATGTCCCCGGTGTGATGATGGCAGGCGCAATGCGCAGCTATCTCAACCGCTACGCGGTCAGCCCCGGCAAAGCGACGGCGATCTTCACGACCAATGACAGCGGCTATGCGCTGGCCCGCGATCTGGAAGCGAAAGGCGTCCCGCTTGTCGCCATTATCGATAGCCGCAGTGAGGGAAACCTCTCGTACGCGGGCAAAGCCCGTGTCATCAAAGGCGGCGTCGTTGCCAATACCAAGGGTAGCAAGGCGCTCGCCGGCGTCGAAGTCTACAGAAATGGCAGCACCGAACATCTGGATGTCGATGCGCTCGCCATGTCCGGCGGTTTCAGTCCGGTCATTCACCTCGCCTGTCACCGGGGCGGAAAACCCGTATGGTCTGACGAAGAGACAGCCTTCCTTGCGCCCGGTCATCTCGATGGGCTGGATCTCGCCGGTGCCGTCTCTGCCACGCATGGCCTCGCCGCATGCCTTGAAGACGGCGCCAACAAGGGTGCCGCACTGGCCCAAGCTCTCGGCTTTGCCACAACCGCACCTTCCTTTGGACAGGTTGAAAACGATATTGTTGTCCCGCCGGCAAAGGCGCTTTGGTCCATTCCGAGCGTTAAGGCAAAGGCCTTCGTCGATTACCAGAACGATGTGCATCGCAAGGATCTCGGCCTGGCTGTGGCCGAAGGCTATGCCCATGTGGAGCTTGCCAAGCGCTACACGACCAATGGTATGGCGACCGACCAGGGCAAGCTTTCCAACGTCAACGCCATCGGACTTCTTGCCGAAGCGCGCGGCGTGTCTCCCGCAGAGGTGGGCACCACTACCTTCCGGCCCTTCTACACGCCGGTTTCCTTCGGTGCACTGACAGGCGCCTACCATGGCCACCATTTCCAGCCGGTGCGCAAATCACCGCTGCATGGCTGGGCAGAGAAGAACGGCGCGGTGTTTGTCGAAACCGGGCTCTGGTATCGCTCCTCCTGGTTTCCGCGCAAGGGCGAAAACGGCTGGCGAGAAAGTGTCGACCCGCGAAGTTCTGAATGTCCGGAAGAATGCAGGGCTCTGCGATGTCTCGATGCTCGGAAAGATCGAGATTTGTGGGCGCGATGCCGCGGAATTCCTCAACCGCGTCTATTGCAATGCGTTCCTCAAACTTCCCGTCGGCAAGGCACGTTATGGCCTGATGCTGCGCGAGGACGGCATGATCTATGATGATGGCACGACGAGCAGGCTGGACGAGAACCGGTATTTTATGACGACGACAACGGCCTATGCCGCAGGCGTGATGAACCATCTGGAATTCTGCGCCCAGGCCCTGTGGCCTGATCTCGACGTGCGATTGGCATCCGTTACCGATCAATGGGCGCAGATGGCGATTGCTGGACCGAAGTCCAGAACCATTCTCGAAAAGATCGTTGACGACGATCTTTCGAACGACGCCTTTCCGTTCCTCGCTGCGAAAGAGGTCTCGCTCTTCGGTGGTCAGTTGCACGGGCGTCTGTTTCGCATCTCCTTCTCCGGCGAACTTGCTTATGAGCTCGCCGTTCCCGCGGGCTATGGCGAAAGTGTCGCTGACGCACTGATGCAAGCTGGCGCGCCGGAGGGCATCATGCCCTATGGCGTCGAGGCGCTGAGCGTCCTGCGCGTCGAGAAAGGTCACGTGACCCACAATGAAATCAACGGCACGGTCGTGCCGGCCGATCTCGGCTTTGGCAAAATGGTGTCTGCCACCAAAGCGGATTTCATCGGCAAGAACATGTTGGAGCGCGAAGGGCTTTCCGCCAGTAACCGGCCAAGCCTGGTCGGCGTCGCGCCCATCGACAAAGGCCAGAGCTTCCGCACCGGCTCCCATATTCTGGCAAAGGATGCCGAGGCGACGCTTGAAAACGATCAGGGCTATGTGACGTCCAGCGCTTTCTCACCGCATATCGGCTCCACCATCGGCCTTGCCTTGGTCAAAAATGGCAGAAACCGGCATGGCGAAGAGGTGATGGTTTGGAACGGCCTTCGCAACGAATTCACCGCCGCGCGCCTCTGCGATCCGGTTTTCGTCGACCCCAAGAACGAGAAGCTCCATGTCTGATCCACGGCTCGATTTCAAATCCGGTTACCAGCCCCTTCTCCGTCCCGTGCTCGGCGCAAAAAGAGCGATCTCCTCAGACGCGATCCGGTTGTCGCCATTGCCGGAAGGCACCATTATCCATATCCTCGCAACACCGGGCGCAGCGGAGGTGGAAAACCACCTTCACGCATTGAAGAAAGGCGCTGTTCGCGCCGTGTCTCCGGGGCAATGGTTTATCGTCAGCGACGAGATCATGTCTCATGCCGAAATGACAGCGTTCTTCATTCAGCTTGAACCGCAGGCAACAGCGGTGGATCAGAGCCAAGGCCGTGTGCGTCTGCGGATCGAAGGCAGAATGGTTGAGCGTGTGCTGGCAAAAGGCACGGCGGTCGATCTCTCGATCCATGTCTTTCCGATCGGCCACTCTGCCACAACGCTGATCGGGCATATCACTGCGCATGTGACGCGCATAGAAGACCACGCTTTTGAGATCCTCGTCCTGCGTGGCTTCGCCGAAAGCCTTTGGGACGATCTCGTCCGCATGTGTCAGGAATTCGCCTGATCAACGGCCTCTGCCATGGATAGATCCGGGACGATCACAGCCAGTGCTGAATTTCCAGGCGGCTGCCGTCGCTGAAGCGCGAGAAACGGAAGGGCGACGGGTCCACACATGGCGCATCGCCCGTCGCAAGGTCGCTGAGAAGACGCCCCGCACCGGGGCCAATTCCGAAGCCATGACCGGAAAAGCCCGTTCCTATGATCAAACCCGGCAGTGCCTCCACCTGGGATATGACAGGAATGACGTCCGGCATGGTATCGATCATGCCGCCCCACGACTGGGCAATCGCCACATCCCGCAAGGCGGGAACGCTGGCCCGCATATGAGCCTCGACCTTCGTCAAAAAGCTTTTATCCGGCGAGGGATCGAGAACACGGATTTTCTCGTAAATGCTTTTTTCGGTTAAAGACCGTGCCCTGTGCCCTATCAACGCGTCAAAGAAGGGTTTGCCGAAGTTGAACGTGAGGGAGTTCCGCTCCATCCGAAAGGCCGGAAAAAATTCACGGAAGAAGCGGAAGCTGTCCGGGACGATGTCGACAAGGCTGGTGGCGGATGACGCGACCGTATAGCCGCCATCCATCCTCTTGCGAAGGGTGAAGTCAGAGAAGCCCACCGTCGGTTCGATGCCTGCTTCGACAGGGGCGGTTCTCATCACGGATGACAGAACTTTGAGCTGCGGCAAACGAACTCCATGGCGACGAAGAAAATGCGAAGACCAAACGCCTCCCGCAACAATCACCGTGGAAGCTCTGATCCGTCCTTTTTCGGTCACCACACCTGCGACGCGGCCTGCCTCTATATCGAGACCTCGCACGGCGCAGTTCTGCAAGATAACCGCACCATCCCTCTGCGCCCGGGCCGCAATTGCCGGAGCCGCCAGTTGGGGTTCGGCTGCAGCGTCCTGAGGAACGAAGATACCGCCAAACGTCTTCCGCTCCAGCCCGGTAACCACGTGTGCCACGTCATCATGGGCGAGATTTCGGACATCGATGCCGAAATCGCGTGCGGCGCCCGCCCATCTGTCGTACCGCTCGCGCGTCTGCGCAGTTTTCGCCGTATAGATGATGCCTCGTTTGCGATACCCGACATCCACTCCGGTCTCCTGATGCAGCGTTTCCCAGATCGAGTGGGCCTGGAGCATGAGCGGCAGTTCGCGCGTATCACGGCCCGCAAGCCTTACCCAACCCCAATTTCGCCCGGACTGTTCGCCACCAACGAAGCCTTTCTCCAATACGGCCACACGGATGCCTCGGCGGGCCAGCTCGAACGCTGCTGAGACGCCGATAATGCCGCCTCCGACGATGGCGACATCGACAGCACTTGGAACCTGTTCGGCACTCACGACTGGCGTGATGGGGGGCATGCGATAAGGGAATGAAACACTCATGTCAGTAGCAGTCTTCCACGCTGAAATGTACCGGAATTTCCGAGATGCTGGCCGTGGGAGGAAGCTCCAAGACCATGTGCACGATCTTCGCAACATCTTCCGGCCGTGTCAGTTCACTGCTGTCCCGCCCTGCCAGTGAATTGCCCATGTCCGTGGCGACGAAGCTCGGGCAGATGATCGTCGAGCGGACGTCATTGTCCTTGCCGCACTGGCGAAGCGCGTGGCCGAGTGCAACCAAGGCGAATTTGGACATGGCATACAGTCCGGAATTTGCCGACTTCACTCTTTTGCCGGAGAGAGACGCGACCGTAACGATGCGTCCTGCCTGCGCTCCTGCCAGATGCGGCCAGGCAAGCTGGGAAAGACGCATCGGAGACTTGACGTTGACGTCGAAAATCAAGTCGAAATCTTCCTGTCCAGCTTCGAGCACCGACTTTGGAATCATGATACCGGCATTATGAACCAGCCCGTCCAGCCGTCCGAAACGGGCGACTGTTGCGTCCACCCATTTTCGCTCGCTTTCAGGATCGAGTGCATCAAAATGGCACAGCAATGCGTCTGGATGGCCAGAATAGCTCGAAGATGCAGGCGTGCGCATCCCAAGGCTGACGTTCCAGCCCGCAGAAAGGAGCTTTTCCGCAATGGCCGCGCCGATGCCGCGCGATGCTCCGCTGACCATAGCCACGCGCTTTGATGAGGTCATGCCCTTGTCCTTTCCATACATCGCCTCTGGTGGATCAGGCTGTCTTGAGGGCGACACGCTCTTGCGATTGCTCCTCGGGCAAATTCCGCATTCCCCAACCACCGCCACCGGGGGTCTCCACTATCACGGTTTCACCCGGCGCCAGCGTCACGGACCCCTTACCGGCCAGGGCTTTGATATTGCCTTGCCCGTCCCGAACGGAGTTTTGTCCGGTTGCTCCCGATGCGCCTCCGTGAAGGCCATAGGGTCCTGTCAGCCGCCGGTCGGATTGCAGCGAAACACGCGCCTCGTGATCGATAGCGGTGATGGCGCGGATCAGTCCTTCGCCACCGACATGATACCCGTCTCCTCCAGAGCCCTCACGAAGCTCGTAACGTTCGATGCGCAGAGGATAGCTGATCTCGAGCGCTTCCACAGGCGTGTTGAGCGTATTCGACATATTGGCATGGACACCGTGCATGCCGTTGCCGTAGGGCCGCCCGCCCTGCCCCCCGCCTATCGTTTCGATGTAGGTGTAGGGACGTGCATTTCTAGGGTCGCGCCCGCCAATGCCAATAAGGTTCATCGTACCCTGGCTGGCAGCGGCAATGCGCTCCGGCGCGATCTGAGCGAATGCGCGAAGCACGGTATCGGCCACGCGCTGCGTCGTCTCCGTATTGCCGGCGCAGACCGCAGCAGGTGCGCGCGCATCGAGAAAAGAGCCATGCGGAATGCGGATCTCGACAGGGCGCAGCACACCGGCATTTGGAGGAAGCGTGGCATCGGTCAGAATCTTGATGGCATAGAACACTGCCGAATGGGTCATAGGCTTTACCGCATTGACATTGCCGCGCCGCTGCGGTGCGGTACCCTCAAAATCGAACACAAGGCCGTCAGGAGAGACCTCGACCGCCACTTTGATGAGGACCCTTTCCGGGCTCGAACCATCATCGTCCAGCCAATCCTCCGCTTCGTATCGTCCCGGAGGAAGTTCGGCCAGGCGCTTCAGCATGCGCCGTTCCGAATAAGCCAGAATGGCGGACAGGCCTTCCTTCAGACCATCAACGCCAAACCGCGCCGCAAGCTCTTTGATGCGGGTTTCCCCCACGCGCAACGCCGCCAGTTGAGCATTAAGATCGCCGCGCCGCTCTTCCGGCGTGCGGACATTTGCAAGCACCATTCGCAGGATACCGCTCTGCTCCACACCGCTCTCGTAAAGCAGTACAGGCGGAATGATGAGGCCTTCCTGATAGATCTCGATTGAACTGCCAGGCATCGAGCCGGGCTCCATCCCGCCCACATCCGAATGATGTGCACGGCTGGCCACATGCGCAACCAGCAAGCCGTCCGCGAAGACTGGTGCAATCAGCGTAATGTCGGGCAGATGCGCACCGGCGATGAAGGGATCGTTGACGATAACGACATCGCCCTCCTTCAACGGCGGCAACTCGGCCAGCGTGGGGCCAACAGCCTTCAGCATCGACCCCAGATGAACGGGAACGTGTTCCGCCTGCGCAACAAGCTCCGCATCGGCGTTGAAGATGGCGCAGGACGCGTCCATGCGCTCCTTGATATTGGGAGAAAAGGCGGTGCATTTGAGAACGACGCCCATTTCCTGTGCGGACGCCTCCAATGCGTTGCGCAGCACTTCAAGACGGATAGGATCAAAACTGCTCATGCTGCTACCTCAATGATCAGGCTGCCGGATGTGTCAACGGTCAATCGATCACCCGGATAAAGGACGGTGGTGGAGGAGACTTCTTCAATGATGGCCGGACCAAGGATGACGTTGCCTGCCTTGAGCTTGTCGCGATCATAGACAGACGCTGTGTGAAAAGCGCCCTTGGTCCCGGTATCGCCCGGCTCATAATAAACCTGCCTATCGCCGGTGCGTGCATCGTCCGACGGGACAGGCCCACCCTCCTCCAGTTCAGGCAACACAGGCGTATCGATACGGCCAATGCCGGTGACACCGAACCCCGCAATCTCGATGGCCGCCTTCTGATCAGCGTGACCGAAACGGGCGCGGTGAGCAGCATGGAAGCGTTCAGGCAGTGCCGTCCACCAATCCGCTCCCCGTGGATCAACCGTAACAGGCAACTCGAACGACTGACCCTGATAACGCATATCGATGCGAACTTCCATCTCGCGGCGATCCTGTGCGACGCCATCGTGATCGAGATGCGCATCTGCCCGGTCCGTTAGCCGTTTGATCCGAGCTTCCGCTTCGGTCTTCGTCATCGCGTCATAAGCAACGACATGCGTCTCGACAAAATCATGACGCAGATCCGAGATCAACTGACCGAGAGCACACAGTATGCCTGGCGTGGGCGGGACCATCACACGCGGCATCTTTAACTCACGAGCAACGGGGCTGCCATGCATCGGGCCAGCACCGCCAAAGGGTACGAGCGCGAAATCGCGAGGATCATAACCGCGTTCGACAGACACCACGCGGATGCCGCGCACGATATTGGCATGGGCGACCCTCAATATTCCCGCCGCTGCCTCGTAGACGTCGAGGCCAAGCGGCTTGGCAATGACATTGTCTATCGCACTCAATGCGCCGTCCAGATCAAGCGTCATCGTGCCGCCGAGCCTCGATTCCGGTGAGAAACGTCCGAGCACCAGATTGGCATCCGTCACCGTGGGCAAGGTCGCGCCGCGACGATAACACACAGGCCCAGGCACGGCTTCGGCGCTCATCGGGCCCGCCCGCAACGCGCCACCATCGTCGATCCATGCGATGGAGCCACCGCCTGCACCGATGGCGTTGATATCGATGACCGGCAGCCGGATCGGCACCGTCTCCAGGCTTGCCGAACGGGTGATCTCCGGCCGTCCCGCGCGGATAAGGCTGATGTCGGTGGAGGTTCCGCCAATATCCATGGTGATGATGTCGGGAACGCCAGCCAAAGTCGCAACATGAGCACTGGCAACGACGCCGCCGGCAGGACCGGAAAGAACCGTGTGAACCGGTTTCAGGCGTGCGCCCTCTAGGCTCATCAATCCGCCCGCTGCATCCATAACCATGACCGGCCGGTCTGCTCCGAGTCCAAGGCCTTCCTTCTCATCCTGTAACATGCCGGAAAGTGAGGAAAGGTAGCGGTTCATCACCGGGCGGAGATAAGCGTTAAGGACGGCGGTCGAACCACGCTCATATTCACGGAATTCGGCATTGACCTCGACAGAGGCAGAAATTGCGACGTCTGGGAGCATTTCCGTCAGAATGTCGCGTGCCCGCAATTCGTGGGCGGCATTCGCGTAGGAGTGGAGGAAGAGGATGGCCACAGCCTCGACACCCGCGGCCTTCATCGCCTCACCCGCCGCCCGCACATCGCTCTCGTCCAGGGGCTGCAATTCTTCGCCTGTGGGCAGAATGCGACCGCGCGCGGTGAAACAAAGCTCCCGCGGCACGAGCGGCTCCGGCTTCACCTTGGTAAGATCGAACAGTGTTGGACGGTTCTGCCGCCCGATTTCGAGCATATCGCGAAAGCCGTGATTGGTGAGAAAGGCTGTCTTCGCCCCATTGCGCTGAATAACCGCATTGGTCGCGGTCGTCATACCATGACCGACATAGGCTACATCTTCGCCTCTTGCACCTTGAAGACCCAGCGCCTTGCGCAGACCCTCCAAGGTACCCAACGCTCGGTTCACGGGCGTCGTCGAAACCTTAGAGACGGTGATCGTCCTCGTTTTCTCATCATAGGCAATGCTGTCGGTGAACGTTCCACCGACATCGGAAGCAACGCGAATATGTGGGGTCATGACCAGCCCTCGTGCAACAGTAACGTTTCCGTTACAAAATCAGAAGTGTTCAGCGGTGTAAAGCGCTTTTACCCCGCACGTTTCAAAATTCATTTTCCAGTTACGAAGATGTCCATGCGACGGAAAAAGATGATATAGACCAGCCCTCAAAGGACCGAGTGCATGGACAGCGACGAACCTCAAACTCAAGGATCGAATAAGGCGCCATACGGAGCGCATGCCGCCCGAACTTTGCGCACACGCAAAGCAATTCTTGCCGCGGCAGCAGGCGAGTTTGTGGCGCACGGGCTCGAAGGCGCGAATATGGAGGCGATCGCCAACGCCGCAGGTGTGAACAAGGCGCTGATCTACCGCCACTTTTCTCGTAAGGAACTGTTGTTCCGCCACGTCCTGGAAGATGCCTACAGGGCAATGCGTGACGCTGAAGAGGCGCTGGACATGCCGGCAGATCCGGTGGCAGCGCTTGACTGCCTGACGGCCTTCACCTTCGACTATTATTGCAACAATCAATCCTTCCTGACGCTGGTCGGTATTGAAAACCTGCATGGGGGCGAAAACATTCGCGAATCTGAACGAGACATCGTGCATGCAGAAAATATTTCGCGCATGGTCGCCGGCATCTTGCAAAGAGGCGAGAATGCCGAGCTCTTCAGACCTGGCCTGGACCCGGTCGAACTTTGGCTTTCCATTTCCAATCTCTGCTGGGCGACGGTGTCCACGGTTCACACAATCCGCTTTACCTTCGAACGCGATGTTCTGGCCGAGCCAGCGCGCAGCGCGCGCCTTGCCCATATCCAGGAAATGGTACGGCGTTACGCCTTGTTGCCGAACCACTTGTAAGGAAGCGACTCTGTCATCAGCGCGATGCAGCGTTGAACCTCTTCGTCCGATACGCTGTTGGCCAGCGCCAGCAGCGACACGCCGGTTTCGCCATAGCGATTGTCGCCAGGCGCCGGGGCGAAAGCCAGAGTCCAGACCTCGTATCCTGCCGCCTTGCGTGTGCCGATCACGTATCCTTTCTCCAGGAACATCTCGATTTCCGAACGGATTGTATCGATGTCGAGCTTCCACATCTCGTAGTGTGGCGCATTGATCTCGAGTATCCGTTCGCGGGATTCCTTGTCGAGCCGCGCGATCATACAGACGCCCGCATGACCAATGCCAAGTGGAAGACGCCCGCCTACCCCAGACAGGAGAGGTTGAACCGGAGCAGCACTCAGTTGAAAATCGAGGCAGACCGACTCGAAACCCGAACGCGCCATTAGAAAGCTCGATATGCCGGTACCAGCGGTGACCGAAATCAGTGCGGGCCGAAAAAGATCCACCAGATCGCCGATACCCGGCACTCTCTGTGCTAAGGCGTAGATGGCATTTCCCAACCGGTAATTGCCACGACGCCCACTTTGTTCGACGAAGCCGTAATGGGAAAGCCCCGTCAACGCGCGATGAACGGCCGATTTGGCGTCGCCGATCGCTTCGGCGATTTCTGCAAGGCTCATGCCTGCGCGGCCTCCATTGCCCAGCGCCAGCAATATTTCGGCTCCCCGTTCGACATTGCTGGAAGACTGCTTTGCCATTCCGTTCCTCGATCTCCAGTGAATATAACATGGACCAAAATCCGATTATTGGAACCGATACGGAAGTGAGATGCGACAGTCAAGCACAACAATGGGTTGCGCAACTTCGTATTCTGCTGAAAAAAGACCCGGGTCTCGGCTACCGAGAGCCCGGGCCAGGTGGGAAATCAAATGCTCTTAGCGAGCCGCGCATTTTCGAGCGGAACACGTCCATCACGTAGATCGGCGGCGGCAGATGCAGAATCCCGTCTCTCTGGGTCACCGTATCCGCCAGCCCCAGGCGTTATGATCTCCAGAATATCTCCCTTGTAGATATCGCCCGCACCGTTCACCAAACGCTCGGGAGCGCCTACAATGGTGAAGGAGCCGTTGGCGCCTGGGAGGCCACCATTCAGACCCCATGGACGCGAGACGAAGCGTGAGCCACCGACCGATACGCGGCAGTCAGCCTCTGCTCGATAGACCCTTCGCAAACCCATGCCACCACGGAATTCACCTGCGCCGCCGGAACCATCGACCAGTTCGTAGGCCATCAAGGTCAGCGGATATTCGGTTTCAAGCGACTCGAGCGGCAGATTGGACGTGTTCGTCATGTGCACATGCACACCGTCGAGCCCGTCCTTGTTGTGTCGCGCTCCGAACCCACCGCCGATCGTTTCGAGATAGACCCAGAGACTACCGTCAGGGCGCGTGCCCGAAAAGCTTGCTACCGCCACCGAACCGTTGCAGGCTGCTGTAACGCGGTGCGGCACGACCTTTGCCAGCGCGCCATGAATAAGATCCACCACCCGCTGGCATGCGGCAATACGTCCATCCACCGCCGCAGGATGCGCGCAATTCAGCAACGTTCCCTTTTCGGCAGTGACATGGATAGGCCTTGCAAGCCCCGCATTGGGCAGAACCGTGGGATCGACAACGGTCTTCACGGCGTAATACACGGTGGAAAGAAGGGCGGTGTAGACGACGTTCAACCCGGCACGGACCTGTGGCGGGCTGACGAAATCGAGATGCATCTCATCGCCTTTGACAACGATCGTGACGGAAAATTCAAGCTGTTCGCGCAGCGACTCGGCGTCGAACAGATCAGAAAACTGATAGGTGCCATCCGGGATGGAGGCGATGCCCGCCCTCATCTTGCGCTCTGCATAATCCATCAGTTCGCGACCTGCCGCGAGAACGGTCTCAGTCGAATACTTATCACACAGTTCCTTGAAACGTGTGACCCCAAGACGGTTTGCGGCCATCTGCGCACGCAGGTCCGACATGCGCTCATGCGGCACCTGGCAGTTCAGTAGAAATAGCTTCTGAATATCGTCCTGAAGTATTCCCTTGCGATAAAGCCGAACGGGAGGAATGCGGATTCCCTCCTGATAGATATGCGCATGCCCACGGTCGGCAAAGTCGGAGTGATGCGCCGTGTTGATTGCCCAGGCCGTCAGCTTACCGTCATGGAATATCGGTTCGGCCAGCACGATATCCGGCAAATGCGTACCGCCGCCCTCATAGGCATCGTTACCGATGAACACGTCGCCGGGAGCGAGGCTCCCCGCGTCCACATGGTTCAGAATATAGGGGATGAAGCCGATGAAGGACCCGAGATGCATGGGAATATGCTCTGCCTGGCAAAGCATATAACCGCTTGCATCGAAGAGTGCCGTGGAGCAATCGCGCCGTTCCTTGATATTGGTGGAGTAACTGGCCCGAACGAGAGCCTCGCCCATTTCTTCAACGGTGGAAGCGAATGCACTGCCGATCACCTCGACTGTGATGGGATTGAGGGATGGGGCGGTATTTTCGGCGATGGCAACCTTCGTCATCACTTCTCCTCCACGATAAGATTGAGGTAGGCGTCGACCTTTGCGGTATAGCCGACAGGCAAGACAGTGGTGGAATCCATCTGGTCGATAATCGCAGGGCCCGCCACGAGGTTGCCCGGCTTCAGCAGCTCACGATCGTAAAGCGTCGCCGGAGTGAAGCCACCTGCTTCCGCCATCCATACATCGCGCATGCCGGTGACAGCTTGGGATGAATCCTCACCCTCGATCGGGCGTGGTTTGAAGGCAGCTTTCTCGACCCGCCCGCTGGCGGCAAGGCGGTACGTAACGAGTTGAACCGGCTCTCCCTCCGCAACGAAGCCGTAAAGCTGGCGATGCGCCTGCTCGAAACGCTCATTGATCAACCGCAGAGTCTCGGCGTTAACTGGGCCGTCCGGTACCGCAACGGCAATCTCATAATTCTGTCCGGCGTAACGGCAATCCACCGTGCGGTTGACAATACGTGCGGCAGGAAGGATTTTTTCCCGCTCGAACCATGTATCCGCCCGCTCAGCGAGACCGGCATACAAGCCCGACAGCGTATCCACATCCACGTCATCAAGGCGATGCAGAACCGTCGCGGAAAAATCCGTCCTCAGATCGGTCATCAGCAGGCCGAGCGCGCAAAGGACGCCAGGCGTTTTCGGAACGACGATCCGCCTCATGCCAAGCTCACGCGCAAGGCGAACCGCATGCACGGGACCCGCACCACCAAAAGCAACGAGCGCATAATCACGGGGGTCATGGCCGCGCTGCACGGAAATCACGCGGATTGCCTTCGCCATATTGGCGGTCACGATATCGAGAATGCCGTTGGCCGTCTCCAGAACGCCCATGCCCAGTTTATTTGCAAGCTTCTCAACGGCCTTGACCGATAGCGAACGGTCGATCTTCATCCGGCCGTTGAGCAAATATTCGGGGTGCTGTGTTTGCAAAACAACATTGGCATCCGTTACCGTGGGCTCATCGTTTCCGAGCCCGTAGCAGGCGGGCCCTGGATTAGCTCCCGCCGAGCGCGGCCCAACCTTGAGATGGTTGCCAGAGTCGATATAGGCGATCGACCCGCCCCCCGCACCGACGGTGTGGATGTCGAGCATCGGCGCTTTGATCGGATAACCATGGACGACCGATTCATTGACGACCCGGCATTGACCATCCGCCAAAAGCGCCACATCTGAACTGGTGCCGCCCATATCGAAGGTGATGAGATTGTCGATCCCCGTCATGCGGCCGACCGCCTGCGCGGCAACGACACCCGTCGATGGGCCCGACAGAACGGTACGAACAGGCATCTCCGCCGCGGCATCGAAGCTGATGACGCCACCATTCGACTGCGTCAATTGCGGCGCGACCACGATCCCCAAATCGGACAGCTTGCCGGACAGTGCCTTGACATAACCCTGCATCACAGGACCGAGATATGCATTGACGACCGTCGTCGATAGGCGTTCGAACTCACGAAATTCCGGAGCGATCCGGTGCGAGAACGAGTGAAAAGCCTCCGGAAACTCCTCCTTAAGAATGCGCGCTGCGATCTCCTCATGTTCGGCATGGCTGAAGGAATAGAGAAAGTTGATCGCAACAGCCTTCACGCCCGCCGCTTTTAGCGCCCGAACCGCTTCACGAAGACCCGCCTCATCGAGCGGCGTTTCTACCGTACCATCTGCCAGCACGCGCTCGGTGATCCCGAAACGCAGGTGGCGTTCAACCAGTAGTTCCGGCTTGTCCGCCTGCAAATCGTAAAGATCTGGGCGCTTCTGGCGTCCAATCTCCAGCAGATCGCGAAAGCCGCCCGTCGTCAGAAGTCCTGTTTTTACACCTCTGCCTTGGATAAGCGCGTTCGTAGCAACCGTGGTTCCATGCCCCACATACGACACTTCGCTCGCGTCGATCCCGACGCGCTCTATGCCGTCCGCCACGCCTTGCGTGATACCCCGGGAAGGATCGTCAGGCGTCGAAGACACCTTCCAGATCATCAGCTCGCCAGTCTCGTCCTCGAACAGACATACGTCAGTGAAAGTCCCGCCTGAATCCACGCCCACTCGCCATGCCATGGCCCGCTCCTTTTTTCGATACGCGCCGCATAAGACGTCCTCTCAAGCCCATCTGCGCGGCATTGCAGGCAAGCGTCGGGGTTCCAGACGCAGAGCTAGACACTCCGCACATCCGGTCGATCAACGAATTTCGCCTGTAATTGAAGCCTAGGGCGCCCCCTGACGACTTGTCAATTCAAATTCCATTATTACGACCAAATAAAATGATTAGTTCCAATATTCAGAATAAAGGCCAAAGCATCACGAAATTTTGCCAATAAATCGATCTTATTCCGATATTCAGTACAAACGGCTATCTCTGGACTAATTAATGGAATTTCTCTTGACACTCAGAAAAAGGTCTCTTTATTGTTTTCGATAACGACGGGACCAGTCCTGCACACTCTATTCGGACTGGTAGACACCAGGAAAAGGGGCCGCAGACGCATCACGCCGGCTGGCAAGCATGTATCAACACATAATGGGGAACTAACCATGATACTCGATCGCCGTACCCTTCTAAAACTCACTGCCGCTTCCGGTGCCGCCTTCGCGATGGGCGCGCCACAAGCCTTTTCTGCAGCGGGCTCCGACACATTGCGTATCGGCCTCTCGACATATCCGGCCCATCTTAAGCCATGGGTGAATGTCGGATATGCTGGCCAATTGCTCTCATCGCTGATTAATCGTTTCCTCATGGCCTACACGCCCGAAGGCAAGCTCGTCGGTGAACTTGCGGAAAGCTTTGAACGCGATGGCGACCGCACCTGGGTCGTAAAGCTCAAGGAGGCAAAGTTCTCCAACGGCCAGCCGGTGACATCTGCGGATGTTGAGTGGAACATCGAGAAGATCAAGGCCGAGGGATCGGGTGCCTCGACGCGTGACTCCATGATGGACGTCGAGAAAGTGGAAATCGTTGACGACCGCACCTTCAAGCTGATGACGAAGTTGCCGAATGCCGCGCTACCCGCTCTTTTCGCCAACCCCTTCCTCCAGATTATCGCCAAAGGTTCGACGGAGAAGCAGGATCACGGGATCGGTGCTGGTCCGTTTGTTCTGACGAACGCCGAAAAGGGTGTCGGTTTCGATCTTGAGGCCTCTCCGCATTATTTCAAAAGCGGCCTGCCGACATTCAAGAAGGCCCGTGTCACAGCCTACGCAGATGAAAACCTGCGAGTTGCCGCGATCACTGCCGGTGATGTGGATGTCATCGATTACGTTCCTTGGAGCGCAATGGACCAGCTCGACAAGGACGCGAATGTGAAGCTGGAGACCGTCGCTACAGGCGCCTTCATGTTCCTATCGTTCAATGGAGCGGGTGTATTCAAGGATGCCCGCCTTCGGCGTGCCGTCGCACTTGCAATTCGTCGCGAGGAAATCGTCAACGGTGTATTCTTTGGTCGCGGCGCTGTCCTCGGCGGCGTCCCCCGCTCGCAGACGACTCCCTTTTACAATGCAGAATTGGCGAACGCGCAGTCCTATGACCCGGACAAAGCAAAGTCGCTCATCAAGGAGGCAGGTGCGGAGGGTGTCACTGTTAATCTGCTGTCCACGGCACAATATGGAATGCACCGCGACACCGCCGTCATCGTGCAGGGTCATCTCGCCGAAGTTGGTATCAATGTCACGCTCACGCTGCCCGACTGGTCAACACGTGTTACGATGGGCAATCGCGGCCAGGGAGATTTTGCAGTCCAGGGACTTGGTCTTGAGACCTTCGATCCCGACGCTGCAAGTTCGCTGATTGACCCGACACTGTCTCCGACGTTCTTCCGCTCACGCAATTTCGAGGTTCCGGGGCTAACAGATCTTCTAGCGAAGGGTCGCGCCGAGTTCGATCTGGAGAAGCGCAAAGCCATTTATGCGGAAGTCGACAAACTCGTCATCGAGTACACGCCTTTCTGCGGGCTTTCATATCGCGCCACAGGCTTCGCGCACCTGAAGCAGGTCAAAGATTTCCACATGCTGCCGGATCAGATCTCCCCGTTTTCCGGGCGTCTCTTCGACGAGCTTTCGATATCGTAAGAACCGCGTCTGGCCGGTCCTGTGCAAACAGGGCCGGGTTCCATCTCTTCTCCACCATGCATTTTCTTTCAGAACGATGACATCGTTCTCGAGACGCATTGCATGGCAGACTCGCGGAGGATTGCCCTCATGTTCTGGTTCATGCAGAGAATTGCCATTTCCCTGGCGCTGCTCTGGGTCGTCACCAGCCTCGTCTTCCTTTCAATCTATATGGTTCCCGGCGACCCGGCAGAGCTTCTTCTCTCCGGCGACGGCATGACACCCGACCCGGCATCGATCGCCCAGCTTCGCAGCGAGCTTGGCCTCGATCGTCCAATTGCCTCCCAATATGCCGATCGCCTTGCTGGCCTTCTCCGCTTCGATCTCGGAAACTCCATGATCGACGGCTCGCCGATAGGCCCGGAAATCGCCAAACGGCTACCCCGTACGCTGGAACTGGTTGCCGCAGCCGCACTCATAAGCCTTATAATCGGTATTCCGACAGGTGTCGCGGCAGGCTTGAGGCAAGGCAGCAGGTTTGACCGCATATCGAATTTCATCGCCGGTTTTGCCCAAGGCATACCCGTTTTCGTCGCAGGCACCATTATCATCCTGCTTTTCGCCCAGATATGGAAGCTCGTTCCGGCCGGAGGATATGTCAACTTCAGCGACGACCCGGTCAAACACCTGATCCTGCTTGCGATGCCGGCCTTTGCCATCGCGCTTGGTCTTGCGGCGATCGTCGTTCGCATTGCCCGTGCCTCGGTGCTGGACGTTCTGCCGCTGGATTATGTTCGTACGGCGCGTGCAAAAGGTCTGCCGCAAAGACGGATTGTGGTCCGTCATGTTCTTCGCAACGCGCTGATGCCAGTCATCACAGTTTTCGCCCTTAATCTCGGCGGCCTGTTTGGCGGCACGGTTCTGGTCGAATATGTTTTCAATTGGCCGGGGCTCTCCGGAATGCTGGTCAGCGCCGTCAATTCTCGTGATTATCCGAGCGTGACCGCCGTCATCCTTGTTATTTCAGCTCTCTTCATCACGCTCAATCTCATCGTCGATATTGTGTACGGCATCACCGATCCAAGGGTCCGCAAATGACACGCTCACTTCGTCTCATCTGGCCGGTGCTGTTCGCATTCGTCGCGGTTGCCTGTCTGCTGGCCCCTCTCCTTCCACTATCGGATCCGTTGAAGATGAACATGGGGCAGCGCTTTGCTGCACCTTCCGGCAGCTTTCCACTGGGTCAGGACGAGATGGGCCGCGATATTCTGTCTCGCATGCTGTTTGGTATCCGCATCTCGCTTTTCATCGCTCTGTCGACGTCACTCCTATCGGGCGTCATCGGTACGGCGCTCGGCATATTCGGTGGTTACATGCGCGGCATCTCCGAAATCTTCACGCTCCGGGCTATGGATATCGTTCTTTGCTTCCCGCCGCTTCTGCTGGCTATGCTTGCCGTCACGCTTTACGGCCCCGGCCCGATGACGCTGATCCCTGTTCTGGCTGCGGTCTTTGTTCCAGGCTTCACACGTGTGGCCTATGCCAGTGTCTTGACGGTCCGCTCTCAGGACTATGTGGAGGCCGTGCGGGCCATGGGCGCCAGCAACGGCCGGATCATGGTGAAGACCATTCTACCGAACATCGTAGGCCCGCTTCTGGTCCAGGCCAGCTTCGTCACCGCCGCTGCCGTCGTCCTTGAATCGGGGCTCTCTTTTCTCGGACTGGGTGTCGTCCCGCCCTCTCCCTCGCTTGGCCTGATGATCGGAACAGGTCGCGCGGCGATCGTCCACCAACCCATGCTGCTCGTCTGGCCATGCTTGGCACTGGTGATGATGATCCTGATCCTGAACGGCGTGTGCGATCTCCTGCGAGACTGGCTAGATCCACGCTCCGCAGCAGCATTGGGCGGCGTTGGCAAGACGGGTGCATAAGGAAAAGGTATTATGACCGAAGCAACGCCTCATCCTGTCCTTTCCATCCGGGACCTGAAAATCTCCTTCCTGCGCGATGGCAAGTTCAACGCCATCGTCCGCGACCTCAACCTCGACATTCATGCCGGCGAAACCCTTGCGATCGTCGGCGAGAGCGGCTCTGGCAAAAGCGTTTCGGCGCTCTCGGTCATGCAGCTTCTGCCGCAAAATGCGAGCAGGATCGAGGGTTCCATCAAGTTGAAGGGAGAGGAGCTGATCGGCACCTCGCCGTCTCGGATGCGCGAGCTTCGCGGCAACCAGATTGCAATGATCTTTCAGGAGCCTATGACGAGCCTCAACCCCGTGCTGACGGTGGGTGAGCAGATCGCGGAACCGTTGATCGCCCACCGCGGCATCTCCAAAAAGGAGGCGCGGACAGAAACACTCAAGCTGATGGAAAAGGTACGCATTCCGTCCGCGGCCAGGCGCATCGATGATTATCCGCATCAATTTTCAGGCGGTATGCGCCAGCGCGTCATGATCGCGATCGCCTTGGCCTGCCGCCCGGCACTTCTGATCGCCGACGAGCCAACGACCGCTCTAGACGTCACGATTCAGGCGCAAATCCTCGACCTCATCAAAACCCTTCAAGAAGAGGAAGGCACTGCCGTCCTGTTCATCACGCATGATATGGGAGTGGTCGCTGAAATCGCCGATCGGACCATGGTACTGTATCGTGGCGATCAGATCGAAACAGGCGCGACGACCGACGTCTTCGCCGCACCGAAGCGGCCCTATACACGGGCACTGCTGTCCGCTGTCCCTCAACTGGGCTCAGCCGGCGGAGGCGGTCCACGCCCTTTCCCAGTCATAGACATGGAAACCGGTCACGCACTCCCAGTTCCTCCCCGACAGGACACCGTCGATATGTCAGGCATACCGCTTCTGGAGGTAGAGAAGCTGTCCGGCCGTTTCGAAATTCGCTCCCCCTATACACGCAGGGTGCAGGCGCGTATTCACGCGGTTGAAAATGTCAGCTTTTCTCTGGCTCGTGGCGAGACCTTGGCTATCGTCGGAGAGTCGGGTTGCGGAAAATCGACCACTGGACGCCTGCTGGCTGGACTGAACAATCCGCAATCAGGCTCAATTCGGATCAATGGCAATGACGTGAAGTCATTCCATAGGGCCGATCTGTCACGACAAGTACAGATGATTTTCCAGGATCCGTTCGCCAGCCTCAATCCCAGGCTGACGGTTGAGAATGCCATAGCGGAACCGCTTCTCATTCATGGGCTGGACACCGTGCGGAATGCACGTCAGCGTGCCCGCGATCTGCTTGCCGACGTTGGTCTATCGGCTGATATGGCTAAGCGCTATCCGCATGAGTTTTCCGGGGGACAGCGCCAACGCATCTGCATCGCCCGCGCATTGGCCTTGGAGCCTAGCCTTATCATTGCAGACGAAGCCGTTTCGGCACTCGATGTTTCCGTCAAGGCACAGGTCGTCAACCTTATGCTGGATTTGCAGGAAAAGCTGAAGCTCGGCTTTCTGTTCATTTCCCACGACATGGCGGTGGTCGAGCGTATCAGTCATCGCGTGGCGGTAATGTATTTGGGAGAAATCGTCGAGACCGGACCACGCGAAGCTGTGTTTTCCAACCCGCAACATCCTTATACCCAGCGCCTGCTATCAGCTGTTCCTCTCCCAGACCCCTCCCGAAGGAAAATGCGCCATAAACTGCCTGTCGGGGAACTCCGCAGCCCCGTTCGGGACAAGAATTTCAGCCCTCCTGCACGCAGTTATCGGGAGGTTTCTCCCGGACATGTCGTCCAGGTCTGGTCGGAAGACTGGTTCTGAGGTTGGACAAGATCGCGCTGCCAATCTCATTCGTAGGTGTACTCGAACGAATATTGAATACTGTCTTCAGCCGACCCAAAGGCCAATCTATATCAGCCTGCAGGAGCACTTCACTTTTCAAGCCATCTGCCGCTTATTCAATAATCCGATCGCGCCCCCAACCTGCTTCTCAGCTCCCATTTTGTCTTAGAGCCAGTTCAGCGCCTTTGCTGCCTGGATGGCTTCGGACCGCCGATTACAATCGAGCTTACGGAAAAGGTTGCCCAAGTGGAACTTCACAGTCACTTCGGAAATGTTCAGCGTCTGGGCGATCTTCTTGTTCGACATACCACTGGCCAGCAGTTGCAGCATCTGTGCCTCTCGCTGTGAAAGCCCGCCCTGCAACGCACGCGCCTTGGGCGAATTTACCGAGTCTGCAAAAATGGTCAGCGCAGTACGGACATCGGAAGACGTCTCGATGAAACTACGGATGCGGCGATTATTCAAAAGCGGTGCCAGGAATAGACGCTCCTCAGACAAGACGCCTCGGCAGCCAAGCCGGGTCGCCGATTCGAGGGCTGTCAGGATATGCGCACGCGCAGACACGTTGTCGCGGCGCTGATGAGCGGCATAGCTCTGCCAGATCTTGAGGGCCACCTTCTCGCGGTTTGTCACTTTGGGATTTGCGATCATCGCATCAATCTGCCGAGACAGATAGGCTCGCGGCGTAGAAAGATGCACCGCATCGCGCAGCCATGCCATCACGTAAGCGATCTCATCGCGGCGCGCCAGCCGCGAAAGATCCTCATGTGCGCTTTCAACCCAGTTGCGCCCCATGGGCATGCGAATGGCCGAAAGCGTCGCCGCAGCATCGGCCCATCGGTTGGCGTTCTGGTACGCGATGGCCGTCCTGATCTCCATCATCGCATGGAACTGAAGACCTTCCGACAGATGGATCCAAAGACCGTCAAGAAAGCCGGGCCGCACCGTCATCGGGAAATGGTCGATCAGCACCTGCGACGCATAGAATAACGCAAACTGCATAAGGCTCGGCCAGATTTCCGCCGCGGCGAAATCCTCGAATTCCTGCTCGACGAAGTGCAGCAGGTCGCGAGGCTTCCCCGCTTCGTAGGCAAGGCAGGCCTCTGCAAGCCGCAGCATGCGGAACTCCTGCGCCGCATCATGCGGCACCTGCTCCAGCTGCGCCCTCGCTTCCTGCGCTGCCCGGCGCGCCAGAAGAACATCCCCGCTCATCAGCCGCAAGACGATCTGATGGAGATGGATGAAGAATTCAAGCAGGGGCTGCCCCCCCATTTTGCCAAAGTAAATGAGGGCGCGTGCGGCTGCAGCTTCTGCCTCGCGGAAGTTGCGGCGGCGAATCTCGAACTCCAGCAGGGCATTATAATAGGCGGCCCGTTGCCGGTAGTTGTCCAGCGGGTAATCCGCCATGAACTCCCCGAACCGTGCAATCATCGCGTCATTCGGGGTCAGATCCTCGGCAATCATCAGGTTCAGCCGGAATGTTTGGGCAGCAAAGGAAAAGCGGGAGTCCCGCGCCAACACTTTCAATGGATCGAGATAGTCAGATCCAAGGCTCTTGCTGACCAAATGCCGCACACGCTGCAACTCGCCCTGTTTGAGCAAAGCGCGGGTGACGGCAAAAAGAACAGTCTCGTTCGTCGCAATCATATCCTGCGAGAACCGCATGATGATCTCGCGAAACCTGTCAATGCTGCTGCGATAGATCAGTTCACGCCCATGCGCGCGCTCAAGGATTTGCGCGGCCTGTGTCTCGTAACCGCGGTCAAGCAGCATCGCCATGGCCGCAAGCGAATTGCTCGCTCTTTCAAAAGCCGTAGCCACCTCCATCACCGCGCTGCCGGCCTTCAAGGTATCAAGACGCTCCCTGGCAGCCCGGGTTAAACGGTGTATGAGTAAGGGGTGATCCTCGGGATGTCGCGTCAGAAAGGGTGGCAGCAGCTCCGCCCATTCCGCCTTGAGTTCTGCAGAAGGACTTTCCAGCCAGAAGCAAAGCTCAACCGTTTGCGACGGGGAAAGATGCGACAGATAGTTTTCTCGCAGATAGTCCACGCACAACGCTTCGTCCGGTTGCTGGGCAAGAGGCAGGAAAGCAGGCCAGCCGGCATAATCGTCAAGCGCTGCGCGCCGCTGCTCTGGTGGGAGGTATTCGGCCTCCTCTTTCCCCAGGCTGAGATCATCCGGGCCAATAGTGACCGAGCGGAGATGCAGGATTTGCCGCGCCAGCCCACTGATCCGTTGCTCGGGACGACAGGCTATGACCAGGAAACGCAGATCCTCAAGAGGTCCAGCGGGCATACGCACTGCCCGCGCGGAGACTGGAACGTCCCACAAAAGGCAGCCCCTCGCCACATCATCGCCTCGCGGTTGAAGTGAACGGCATACAGGTGCGTCGAATTGTGTCGCCAGCATTTCCAACAGGATGCTCTTACCGGCTCCTGCGGGCGCTCGCAGAAAAACCACACCGGCGCTCTCGCTGGTGATGCGACGACATAATTGGGTTCGCGGCAGTAGCATGACGATCAGCAAATAAATCACCGCGCGACAAAAACCTATACCTTTCTTTAAAAAAACTATACCTTTTGCAGATTGCTCAAACTGGTTGTCGATGAAAACTTGTGCGCGGGAAAACGATGCACAAGGAACTTTCCATCGATGCAGCAACATCCGCTGATGGCCATTTTGAACAGGCTCGGCACCTTCGTGCTGGTCATGGTCGCATTGTCCATCATGATTTTCGGCCTGGCGCGCGTGGTGCCCGGTGATCCGGCCAGAATGGCGCTGGGTCCCGCGGCAACGCAGGATCAGGTCGATGCGCTCCGCGCACAGATGGGTCTCGATAAACCGCTAACCGTTCAATATCTCGACTATATCGGCAACGCCCTTCGGGGAGATCTGGGGTTCTCGCTCGTGTCGCAACGCCCCGTCACCACCGATCTCGCACAGACGGTTCCCGCCACAGTCGAACTGGTGTTGGTCTCCGTCATCTTCATGTTTCTCGTTGCCATCCCGCTTGGCGTTATCACCGCACACTATCGTAACCGTCCGCTTGACCACATCGGTCGCATCCTCTCGCTCACCGGCGTGACGATCCCGAGCTTTCTGTTCGCCATCACGCTGCAGTTATTGGCTGCGCGCTTTCTTTCAGGCTGGCCGATCATCGGCAGGATCGATCACGCGCTCGGCTGGCAGGGTGGAGCAACCGGATTCATTTTGATCGACGGCCTTCTGGCTGGACGCCTGGATGTTGTCCTCGATGCGCTCAAGCATCTGGCGCTGCCGGCCTTTGCACTTTCCATGGCCGGTATCGGCCAAATCACCCGCATTACCCGCTCCTCGATGATCGAGAACCAGCGCAAGGACCATGTCCTGACCCTTCAAAGCTTCGGCGTGCCGGAGAGAGTGATCATTTTTCGCTATCTCTTGAAGCTCTCCTCTATCGCTCCTCTGACGATCATGGGGCTGGAGTTCGCTTCCCTTATCGGCAATGCCTTCGTCATCGAGATGGTCTTCGCCTGGGGCGGCTTCGCATCCTACGGTTTGAACGCCATCCTTCAAAAAGATCTCAATGCCGTGACGGCCGTCGTCCTCGTCGCCGGACTGTTCTTCATCGTCGCAAACCTGATCGTGGATGTCCTGATCTCGATGATCGACCCGCGCCTGCGCCGCAAGGAGGCTCGTTGATGGCCGACATGAATATGCTTGAACCAACAGATCGCGGCTTCAGTGCCGGTTACATGATGTGGTATCGCTTCAGCCGCAATCCGGCGGCGGTCATTGGCTCGCTGATCTTGTTGTCGGTCTTGGTGCTGGCGGTTTTCGCGCCTTGGCTCACACCCTATCCGAAACACATCGGCGCGGTCGTCGATTTCCGCGCGCGGCACATGCCCCCCGATCTGCAACATTGGTTCGGTACCGACAAAGCCGGACGAGACATCTTCTCCCGTACGATTTTCGGGCTCAGAGTCTCGTTGCTGCTGGTCATCGGCGTGCTGGGCGTCTCGGTGCCCGTCGGCACGGTGCTCGGCCTCATCGCCGGTTACTTCGGCGGCTGGACGGAAAAACTCATCACTGGGCTGACGAATGTCATGCTGGCCATGCCGCCTCTCGTCATGGCACTCGCCGTGTCCAACCTGTTGGAACCGACGCTGATGAATGCCATGATCGCCATCACGCTGCTCTGGTGGACGTGGCATGCGCGACTGATCTATTCGGTGTCGAAGTCTATCGCATCAGAGGATTATATCGAGGCTGCACGTCTTGCCGGCGCCGGCCCGATGCACATTCTCTTTCGAGAAATCCTGCCCAACTGCGTCTCCGTCATTTCCGTCAAAACCACGCTGGATGCCGCCTTTGTCATCCTGTTCGGCGCGACGCTCAGCTTCCTCGGTTTCGGCGTCAAGCCTCCGACCCCTGACCTCGGATCGATGGTGGCCGACGGGCGCCAGTTCATGCCTGACTTCTGGTGGGAGGTGCTTTGCCCTGGTGCGGCCGTGCTTTACGTGACGCTGGGCTTCAATCTGCTAGGCGACGGCCTGCGTGACATGTTCGACGTGGAAAGCTAACGCCATGACTGAACCACTTCTCAAGGTCGAAAACCTCAACGTCACATTCACCAATTATGGCCGCACGCGTCAGGTGCTGCGCAATGTCGGCTTCACGGTCGCGGCGGGCGAACGCGTAGCGCTGATTGGCGAAACCGGATCCGGCAAATCCGTCACCGCCAAAGCGATCATTGGCACCTTGCCGAAAAACGCCGCAATCGCCTCCGGCGCTATTGCGATCAATGGCCGCGACGTCTTGTCCATGCCGCGCCGCGAGCGCGAAGCGCTTAAGGGTACAGCCTTCTCGCTGATCATGCAGGACCCGCTATCCTCCTTTAATCCGGTCTTCAAGATCGGCACGCATCTGGACGATGTCATGCGTTTTGCCGACAGGCGAAACGGCATCGCGTCATCGAGATCGGAGCGCCGTACCCGAATTGCCGCGGTGCTTCGTCGCGTGCAGTTGGGTGATACAGAGCGGGTGATGAACGCCTATCCATCGGAGTTGTCGGGCGGCATGCGCCAGCGTGTGCTGATCGGTCTTGCCCTGCTGCATCAGCCAAAACTCTTGATCGCGGATGAACCCGGCACGGCGCTCGACGTCACCACACAGGATGAGATTCTCAACCTCATCAATCAACTGGTCGCCGAAGAGAACATGGCGCTGTTGATGATCACTCACAATCTGGGGGTGGTGCGCAAAGTGGCGGACAGGGTCGTGGTGATGCACCATGGCGACATTGTCGAAACCGGTCCATGCACGCAAATCCTGCAGAGCCCCGCGCAAGATTATACGCGCTCTTTGCTGGCCGCCGTACCACCTCTTTACGGTTCACGCGTCACAAGCCGGGCGCAAAGCATGCGCCCGCCCATCGTGACGATAGAAGGGCTGAACAAGATTTACGGTCGGCGCAACGGCTACCACGCCGTTCGCGATGTGAATATGACGCTGAGGGAAGGCGAGATCTTTGGTCTTGCGGGCGAATCCGGTTCCGGCAAAACGTCCGTTGCCCGCATGATCATGGGTCTTTCGCGCCCGACATCGGGCAGTCTGATCATCAATGCTCCAGCGCCCAAACGCGGCAAGCGTCTGACGCAAATCGTTTATCAAAATCCTGGCACGTCGCTCAATCCGAAACGAACCGTCAAGCAAACGCTTGCCCTGCCGCTCAAGTCGATCGGCATGGACGGGCAGATGCGTGAGGACCGTATGCAGGAGTTGATGGGGCTTGTGCGGCTGCCGCAATCCTATCTCGGAAAGTATCCGCACGAGCTTTCCGGCGGCCAGAAACAGCGGGTTGCGATAGCCCGTGCGCTTGCCGCGGATCCAAAGATCCTGATCCTCGACGAGCCGACAGCGGCACTTGATGTTTCGGTGCAAAAGACCGTCATCGACCTTCTGCTTCAGCTTCGCGAGGAACTTGGCCTCACCTACATGATGATTTCCCACGACCTTTCGCTGATGCGCAATTTCTGCTCGCGGATCGCCATCATGCTGCGCGGTGAGATCGTCGAAGACGGCGTGACATCGGACGTCTTTGCCGCGCCCGTTCACCCGTACACACGCGCCCTGATCGCAGCCATTCCCGTCGTCACCGACGAAGAGGAACGGCTTAAACCCACCGTGACTGAAGAAGAGCGCATGCGCTTTCTCGTCAAAACGACCGATTGATGGAAGAGGAGCCTAACGTGTATCGCGTTGGAATTGACGTCGGCGGCACAAACACCGATGCCGTTGTGTTACAGGACAAAACGGTCCTGGCGGGGGTCAAAGCCTCCACCACCGAGGATGTGACATCCGGTGTCATCGAAGCCCTTGAAAAGGTCATCGAGGCGTCCGAGATCGACCGGCAGCAGATCAGCGCCGTGATGATCGGCACAACGCATTTCACCAACGCGGTGATTGAGCGCCGCCACATGGACGAGGTTGCCGCCATTCGCATTGGCCTGCCTTCCGGTGCCGGCTTGCCGCCCATGGTCGACTGGCCTGACGATCTTCGCGAAATCGTCGGCAACCACGGCTATCAGGTGCGCGGTGGCTATGAATTCGATGGCCGTGAGATATCGCCCCTCGACGAAGACGAGGTCGTCCGCATTGCCGCGGATATTCGGACAAAGGGTCTGAAGGCCGCCGCCGTGACCTGCGTGTTCAGTGGCATCAACGACACCATGGAACTGCGAACGAAGGAAATCTTGCGACAGCGTTGCCCGGGCCTGCCTGTGGTCATGTCCAAGGATATTGGCAGGCACGGCCTGCTTCCCCGCGAAAGCGCTGCCATCATGAATGCCAGCCTGTTATCGCTCGCTGACCGCACCGTCGCCGCGTTCGGCGAGGCGCTGAAAGCCGCGGGAATACCCTGCCCGTTCTACATCACTCAAAACGACGGTACGTTGATGGCCGCAGATGCGGTGCGTGGCTTCCCCGTGCTGACCTTTGCGTCCGGACCCACGAACTCCATGCGGGGCGCCGCCTTCCTCACCGGCTTGAAGGATGCCGTTGTGGTGGATGTCGGTGGCACCACCTCCGATGTCGGCTCGCTCTCCCACGGTTTTCCTCGCCAGGCCTCGACAACCGTCGATATCGGCGGTGTGCGAACCAATTTTCGCATGCCGGATGTCTTTTCCATCGGCCTTGGTGGCGGATCGCTTGTAACGAATGGCGATCATGGCTTGAGCGTCGGCCCGAAATCGGTGGGCTATCGCGTTCGTCGCGAAGCGCTTTGTTTCGGGGGCTCGACACTGACCGCGACCGATATCGCCGTTGCGGCTGGCAAAGCGGAGGTGGGGGAGAAGGCACTGGTCTCCAACCTCGACCAGAAGCTGGTGGATTCGGCGGTCAAGAAGATCAACGACATGCTGGAAGCCTGTGTCGAGCGCAGCCGCATTTCGTCCTCGCCCGTGCCGGTCATCGCCGTTGGCGGTGGTTCCATCCTGATGCCCGATCGTATCGGCGATCTGGAGGTTATTCGGCCCGAGAATTTTGCCGTGGCAAATGCCGTCGGTGCCGCAATCGCACAGGTTAGCGGCGAGACGGATCGGGTCTTCTCACTGATCGATGGACGCACGCGAGAAAGCGCACTGGCCGAGGCCGAAGCGGAGGCGCGCGACAAAGCAATTATGGCTGGCGCGATTGCCGAAACGCTGGAAGTCATCGAGCGCGACGACATGCCTCTTGCCTACCTGCCCGGCAATGCCACGCGCATTCATGTGAAAGTCGTTGGAGAAATGGGAGCCAATCATGGGTGAGACACGCAAGCTGAAATATGACGACGCGGCATTGCGTACGCTGACCCGGGAAGACCTCAACGCACTGGAGATCGGTGCTGGCATCCTTGGCACCGGTGGCGGCGGCAATCCTTATCTCGGCAAGCTTTTGGCGCTGGAAGCCATGAAAGCAGGATACGAGATGAAGATCCTTGCAACCGACGCCATCGAGCCAGACGCGCTTTGCATGTCTATTGGCGGCATAGGTGCACCCGTCGTCGGCGTCGAGCGCATTCGCGAAGGCCGGGAGGGCCTGCGCTGCCTGCGGGCCATGGAAGACCTGATCCGCACCCCGGTCGATGCCATTGTCTGCGAGGAAATTGGCGGTTCCAACTCCATGAACCCGCTGGTGACGGCGGCACTTGGCGGCCTGCCGATCCTTGATTGCGACGGCATGGGCCGAGCCTTCCCCGAAATGCAGATGACCACCTTTTCCATCTACGGCCATAGTTCGACGCCGTCGGTGATGTGCGATCTGCACGGCAACGCCGTGATCTTCAGCCATGCGGTTTCTGAAGTGTGGCACGAGCGCATGGCGCGCGCCTGCGTCGTCTCGCAGGGCGGTGGCGCGATGCTGGCGACGGCGCCGATGCAAGCGCATTACGTCCACCAGTACGGGATTCCAAAAACCTACACCAAGGCGATTGCCATTGGTGAGGCGGTGATCCGCGCTCGCAAGCAGCAGGAAGACCCGATTGCCGCGGTCTGCGCGCTGGAAGGCGGGCGACGTATTTTCAATGGCAAGATTACCGATCTGAAGCGTCATCTACGCGGCGGCTTCGCCGTCGGCGATCTGACCCTCTCCGGCTTCGATGATTGCGCCGGTCAGACTGCGGGCGTCGCAATTCAGAACGAGTTTCTGCTGTTCAGCCGCGATGGCAAGGTAGAGGTCACGGTACCAGACCTGATCGTCCTGCTCGATGTCGACACGGGTTACCCGATCACCACCGAAGTTCTGCGCTATGGTCAGCGAGTGGCCGTCATCGCCATTCCTTGCCATGACCTGTTGCGCAGCGCCCGAGCGCTTGAAGTCGTAGGGCCTGCGGCTTTCGGTTACCCCGACATTCCTTTCTCACCGCTGCCCGTTCCGGTCAGTAAGGCTGCCTAACCATAAGTGGGGCCAATGCCCCACAATAAAGAGGAGAACGACAATGAAAATGCCTGTAATTTCTTCCCGTCTCGCCGCGCTGGCGCTCGGCACATCGCTTGCTCTGCCGCTCGCATCTTCCTCAGTCCTTGCGGAAGACAAGGTATCGGTCGCAGTCAACACGATGCAGATCTTCAGTTCACTCGACCCGGCAAAGGTCACGGACTACACCGGCTACATGGCCATTGTGAACATGTATGACGGCCTGACGACGGTCAATCCAAAAGGCGAGATCGTACCGCATCTGGCGAAATCCTGGGACATCTCGCCGGATGGACTGACCTACACCTTCCATCTGCGAGACGATGCGAAATTCCAGGACGGCACGCCGGTCAAGGCGACCGATCTCGTCTGGTCGATCCAGCGCCTTCTCGGCATCAACAAGGGCCCATCCAACCTGATCGTCGGCGTTCTGAAGCCGGAAAACGTGACAGCGCCGGATAACGCCACTCTGGTGATGAAGATCGAACGCCAGTTCTCCCCCTTCATGGCCGCGACACCTTTGATGATGGCACTGAACAAGACGCTGATCGAAGCCAACGCCAAGCCGGAAGACAAGTGGGGCGAGGCCTATGTTGGCGAACATTCCGCCGGCTCCGGTCCTTACAAGCTCGTCAGCTACAATCGCTCAGCTGATATGGTGATCGCTCGCAATGCCGACTATTTCCTTGGCTGGACCAAGGGCAAGCCGATCGACGAAGTGCGCTTTGTGCAGACAAGTGACGATGCCACCGTCAAGGCGCTTGCGGAGAAGGGCGAACTTGGCCTTTCGTCACATGGTCTCGGCAACGACACTTATGAAGCCATCGGCCGTATGAAGGGTTACAAACTCATTCAGACCCGCACCGCAGGCGGCTTCGTCATCAAGCTGAACACGAAGGTCTACCCGACCGATGACATCCACGTTCGCCGCGCCATTGCTTATGCGACCGATTACAAGACGATCCAGGAAGTGATCTATCCGGGCTTCGACATGCAAGGCCCACTCTCCGATGCTTTCAAGGATGCGCATAACGGAGATATCAAGCCCGGCGTCTACGATCTGGAAAAGGCGAAGGAAGAACTGGCCAAATCGAAATATGCCGGCCAAAAGATCACGCTGGTCAACAGCTACGTCGCCTCGCTAGCCTTCGAGGCGGAAGTGGCTCTGCTTCTACAGTCGAGCCTGGAGCAGATCGGCATTACGCTCGATATCAAACCAGAGCCATGGAACCGCATTGTCGAACTTTCCTCAAAGGTCGAAACGACGCCTGCTTCCACACAGGTGAACATTTCGCCGACATACCCCTCGCCAGATTCGATGTTCTACAACCAGTATTACTCGAAAGCGTCGGGCACATGGATGTCGATGGAATGGCTACAGAATGCAGAGATCGATAGTCTCATCGACAAGGCGCGCGCAACCACGGACGTCAACGAGCAGAACGCGGCCTATAAGGAACTGCAGACAAAGATTGTCGATCTTCAACCGGATGTCTGGGCCGTTTCGCCCAACCGCCGCTATGCGGCGAACAAATGCCTGCAAGGTTACCAGTTCATCCCCATGCAGAGTTGGGATCTGAACTTCTCCAATTTCCATTGGGACTGCAAGGCGGAGTAATGTCCGCCTCATAAACCAGCCCCGCCTCACGGCGGGGTTGGCAAGACCCGGAACTTCAAAGGAAAGGCGCATTGCATGCGGCTGGAACGGCCGACGCATGCCCGAGGATGACGCATGATTGAGGAATTTTCCGAAGACGATATCGAACCTTTGGCCACAGGTGCCTGGATTTTAGGAACCGGCGGCGGAGGCAATCCCTATATCTCGACGCTCAATCTGCGCCGTCTCTACGCAGAAGGCCGAAAGGTGAATGTCATGGACCCCATGGCATTGGCCGATGACGATATGGTTGCCGTCGTCTCCAAAATGGGTGCCCCACTGGTCGGTCAGGAACGATTGGTGGATCCGGTGCATCTTGCGCGTGCCGTCGAGGTCATGGAAGATTACATAGGCAAGCCATTCCGGGCGATCATGAGCGTGGAGATCGGCGGATCGAATGCGCTTTCGTCCTTTCTCGCTGCCGCCATGCTCGACCGACCGGTCGTTAATGCTGACGCGATGGGTCGCGCCTATCCCGAAGCACAGATGACATCTTTCGCGATAGGCAATCTTCCCATGTTCCCGCTGTCGCTGGTCGACGTGCGAGACAATGAGGTGATCGTGACGCGCGCAGCCTCCTGGAAATGGATGGAGCGCATCTCGCGCAAGGTCTGTACGGAAGTCGGCTCTACAGCCGCGACCTGCAAGGCACCTCGCACCGGCAAGGAAGTGAAGGAGTGGGGCATCCACTACACGGTTACCAAGGCGACCAAATTGGGACGCGCGGTGATGGAAGCGCGTTCGCGCCATGACGATCCGGTTCAGGCGGTTCTTGAGCATGAGGGTGGCAAGCAGCTTTTCCGCGGCAAGGTGGTGGATGTCGCCCGCGAAACCACCGGCGGTTTCCTCCGAGGCAGCACGACCATTGAAGGCATCGACGCAGATAAAGGGTCGCGCATGGAGCTTGCCTTCCAGAATGAGTGGGCTGTCGCCTTCCGCGACGGTCACCCGGTCGGCATGACGCCGGACCTGCTTTGCCTTCTCGATACGGTTTCAGGCAGCGCCATAGGAACGGAGTCCGTGCGTTACGGGCAGAGGGTCACCGTGGTGGCCCTGCCCGCGCCGGAACTTCTGACGACGCCTGCCGGCATCGCCGCCGTTGGACCACGCGCCTTCGGTTATGACATTGACTTCAGATCGGTATTCCCATGAAACGCATCGGTATTGACGTTGGCGGCACCAATACGGATGCCGTTCTGATCGATGGCGACGCGATTGTCGCCGCCATTAAAGTTCCAACAACGCAGGACGTTCTGTCCGGTGTCAAATCGGCGCTCAGCCATGTGGCAGGCCAAATCGGCGCAGCGGATCGTCCGATCGACGCTGTGATGATTGGAACCACTCACTTCACCAATGCCGTGGTGGAGCGCGCCAGGCTGGAGCGTATCGCGGCCATTCGCATCGCTTTGCCGACCGGGTCTTCCCTACCGCCCATGTGCGACTGGCCGAAAGACTTGTATGACGCCGTCAATCCTCTGATTTTCATGGTTCACGGCGGCCATGAATATGACGGCAGTCCGCTGGTGCCGATGATCCCGGACGAGATCCGCGAAGTCGCGATGAAAATCCGGGACGCGGGGATCACCTCCATCGCCATTTCCGCGACCTTTTCTCCGTTAACGACCGAATGCGAGGTTCGCGCAGCGGACATCGTTCGTTCCGTTATTCCCGATGCGGGGATTACGCTGTCTCACACGCTTGGACGCATCGGGCTTCTCGAGCGGGAAAACGTCGCGCTCTTGAATGCCGCCCTGCAAACGCTCGGCAAGACAACCGTCCAGGCCTTCTCGGACGCACTGCGAGAGGCCGGCGTGAAGGCGCCGTTCTACCTGACCCAGAATGACGGAACCGTGGCGCTGGCAGATGTGGCTGCGGCGAACCCGGTCCACAGTTTCGCGTCCGGGCCGACCAACTCCATGCGCGGCGCAGCCTTTCTGACTGGGCTTTCCGACGCGATGGTGGTGGATGTCGGCGGCACCACGTCCGATATCGGCTGCCTTGTCGGCGGCTTCCCACGCGAAGCCAACAACATCGTTCACATAGGCGGGGTGCGCACACTCTTCCGCATGCCCGACCTTCTGCCTATCGCGCTTGGCGGGGGCACCATCGTCGACCCCCGGACTGGCAAAATCGGCCCCCGATCGGTTGGTTATCGCATCCTCATGGAAGCGCGTGTTTTTGGCGGCGACACCTTGACGACCTCCGACATTGCCGTGGCCGCAGGACTGATCGAAATGGGCGACCGGGATCGCGTCAGAAATCTCGACCCCGTTTTTGTCCAGGCAACGCTTCAAAATATCCGGGACATGGTCGCCGATGGCTTTGACCAGATGAAGACGTCCGCGGACGAGGTACCCCTTATAGCCGTTGGCGGTGGCGCCTTCCTCATCCCGGAAAGGGTTCCGGGGGCGTCTGAGGTTCTGCGCGTAGAAAATGCGGGCGTGGCCAACGCCCTGGGCGCAGCGATGGCACAAGTCTCCGGGGAAGTCGATCGTGTGTTCTCCGGGCTTAGCCGTGACCAGGCCCTTGAACAGGCAGAGATCGAGGCGCAAAGCGCTGCAATCGCATCCGGTGCGGAGAAGACAAGCCTCAAGACGCTGGAAGTCGAGGATATTCCGATCGCCTATCTGCCAGGTGGCGCACGACGGGTGCGCGTGCGCGTCATCGGCGATATCTCTTTCACTGAAGACTGAAATGCTTCCGACAGGCGGATCACAGAGGACTAAGCATATGACGAAGATCGCACTGGCCATTCACGGCGGTTGCGGCGTTATGCCCGAAAGCAGCATGACGGCAGCGGAATGGGCTGCCGCACGCGACGATCTGGCAGCCGCCCTTCGCGCCGGGTACGGCGTTTTAAAGGAGGGGGGAAGCGCGGTTGAAGCCGTTGAGGCGGCTGTTGTCGTCATGGAAGACAGCCCGCATTTCAACGCCGGGCATGGCGCGGCACTGAACGAAAACTGCATTCACGAACTGGATGCCTCGATCATGGATGGGGCAACGCTGGCGGCGGGCGCGATCAGTGCATCGCGTGCCATTCGCAATCCTGTCAAGGCAGCGCGCGCGCTGATGACAGATGAGCGCGCCGTATATCTCACGGGAGAGGCCGCCGACCGCTTTGCTGAGGAAAAAAGCCTCGCGACCGAACATCAATCCTATTTCACCACGCAAAAACGCCTAGAGGCGCTGGCAGCGATGAAGCGTCACGCAGCCTCGGGTACGGAGGCGACGGAAAGCGAAAAGCACGGAACCGTCGGTGCGGTGGCGCTCGATGCGGCGGGCCACCTGGCCGCGGCCACCTCGACAGGTGGCTATACCAATAAGCCGGATGGCCGGGTTGGTGATAGTCCAGTCATCGGCGCTGGCACCTATGCACGCGATGGAGCCTGCGCTGTTTCCGGCACCGGCAAAGGCGAGTTCTTCATTCGTTATGTCGTCGGCCACGAGATCGCGTCCCGCGTTGCCTATCTCGGGCAGGATCTGGAAACCGCAGCCGGAAACCTCGTACACCGGGACCTAGCCCCCTATGATATCGGAGCCGGCCTAGTCGCCATAGATGCGGAGGGCGCCATTGCCGCTCCGTACAATACACCAGGCATGTTCCGCGGTTGGGTTACGGTCTCTGGAGAGGCGTTTGTAGCCACTCATGATGAAGCCTATGCCATCAAACTATAAGCCCTGGATTCTGTAACAACCAGAGGGGACTCCGGCTTCGGAACCCCACCTGTCCATATTCCATATCAAGGGGTCCGGAGTAACGGAGGCAAGCCCGCAGCTGCCGAAACGAGAAAGCGGTATCTAGGCGAGCGCATCAAGCCACCTGCTGAGACTGCCCTCTCCGCGGGCTGCACGCTTCGGACGAAGACCCTCTCATAGATGGGGACATGTCTATCGTCCACGGCGAGTTAAGGGTGCAGCAACATCCCGTCTGAGTTGGCGTTGGGTATAGATCGCCCTACGTCACGCTTTTCCAAATCATCGGTGTTCTGATGGAGCCTACAGCGACGGATGTTATCCGGTTGCTGTCGACCCGAAATTTCGTAGGCTTCGCCACCCTCTTGCAATTTCTACAGCGCCCGCAAACCGATCATGGTCTTCGGCTTCAACCGATCCATTGGGCGAAAATATCGCAGCATCGTTTCGCACAGCCTCCATATCGATGCCGCTTAGTTCCGCAAGACCGACCGCCGTTAATTCGTGAACGGTCGGCACGCGGATCGTTCGGCCGCTGGCGGCAGCCAGGAAGCTGGAGAAATATCGGCTGTGCGACAGGCCGCCATCGATCGAGATCGTGTGTCCGATTGGTGCGATTACCTGCACTGCTTCGATCAATCGGACCGTCAGCAAAGCAATACCTTCAAGCAATGCGCGCACCATATCGCGTCGCTCCGTGCCATGGTCCATGCCGATGAAGAGTGGCACAGCCTGTCTGTCCCAGTAAGGCGCTGCAAGGCCCGACAGTGCGGGCACAAACACAAGACCCCGACGAACAGCCGATGGCCCCTCGAAACCATCGAGCTCGGAATGGTCGACATAGAGGCCTAGCTTTCGCGCCCATTCGAGCGTGGCTCCGGCATCATAAACTCCGCCCTCAATGGCAAAAACGGTAGAAGCATCTTGCTTCTGCCAGCCAATGGTAGGAACAAGTTCTTCCACCGAAGGCCGATGGTCGCCAGCAACGGCCAGCAGGAAAGCGCCGGTGCCAAAGGTTATCTTACAATCTCCCAGCTGACGGCAGCCGTGCCCGTAAAGCGCTGCCTGCTGATCGACAATAGAGACCCGCACAGGCGTTCCCTCAATCGCACCGAAACCGCTATCAACACTGCCGATTGCGGGTAGGCAGTCGAGTGGAACCCCGTGTAGCGCGCAGAGTTTCGCGCTCCAGGCTCCAGTAGCCAGATCGAGTAGTCCGGTGCGCGAGGCCGTTGCCACGTCCGTACGGAAGCAGCCCGCCAGCCGATCCAGAAAAAAGGCGTCGGTGGTCCCGAGCCGAAGTCGTCCTGCGGCTTTCGCTTGAGCCACCCGCGAGTTGTTCTTGAGCAGCCACGATAGTTTGCTCGCCGAAAAATAGGGGTCAAGTGGCAACCCACAGATCTGTCTCGATAGCTCCACAGCCGACTGCGGGAAAGCGGACAGTTCTGGCGCAGTGCGGGCATCCTGCCAAACGATCACCGGAGACAGCGCTTCGCCGGTCTTGGCATCCCAGGCAAGGCAACTTTCACCTTGGTTGGCAATCGCTATCGCATCGACCGACCCCGCCGCAGCCAGCACCGCACCTATATTATGTAACAATTCTTCCGGATCATGCTCCACATGGCCAGGAGCCGGATAGGATTGTGTATGGCGCAAGCTTGAGACGACCTCTACCCTTCCGTCGTCGCTTATCACGAGGCATCTGGTCGATGTCGTTCCCTGATCAATCGCGGCAATGCGCATCAATTCGCCTCCAGAAAGTGAAAAGCAATCGCGCTTGCTTCATCCGCGTTACGGGGCATCGGCACGAGCACGCGGCGTTCCGGCAGCCACAGGCCGCTCTTGCTCCACACTTCCGTTTCATCAAGGTAAAGCGAAAGCCGCCCTTGAACGCGCCTGGAGAAGCGGAGCTGAAAATCGTGGAAAACCGCTTTGTCTATTTCCAGCCGCCTCACCATGGCAGGCACGGCGAGCTTGATCGGTTCAGCAAAAGTAACCGTTACAGCACGCGCGTCACATGGTTCGCGGGCAAGATCATCCGCGACGGCGGCGCCCACGCGGCGCCCCTCCCGAAAAGACCAGCCGGCCGTTTCCACGGCCCTCAACACGTTTCCGCCAGCGAAATAGATCGGGTTGGCCGTCCGTCCATCCTGATCGATCACAGGGCCCGCGCTGCCTGCTGCTACCGCCACTGAGGATGTGTCCAAAAGCGCTGCGTCCGGTATGAACTGCCCGGTGAGGAGCACGCCATCGCATTTGACCGTCATGATACGGCCATCTGACAGACGGATGTCAGCCTCCTCCACGCGCCCGCGCCCACGGATGTCCTCAAGCTTTGCTTTGCAAAGGAAAGGCACGCCAGCCAATCGTGGAAACCAACGGAAGAGCGACGGCGCCAGCGGCTGCGTCTCCGTTTCGATCATCGCGACAGGCCGTGCGCCGTGTGTCAGACAGGTGAGGAGCGCCGAAAAGGAAACCAGTTCCGAACCGATGATGAGCGGGCGACGAAAGGGCATGATGCTGTGAAAGGCGACGTAGGATTGCAGGGTGCCGGTGCTCACCACGCCAACTGGCCGGTCACCCGGTAAAAGCCGCGCTGACCGCGGTTTCTCACGCGCGCCCGTCGCCAGGATGACGCGCCGGGCCTTTAACCTTTCGACGCCGCTCGCCGACGTCACCAGCAGAGTAGCGTCCTGTCCCAGTTCCACCACCGAATGTCCGGTTCTGACATCAACGCCCGCGTCCTCCGCCTGCCGCTGTAGACGCCGCGCATAGGCCGGACCGGAATAGATACGGCCGAATTCGCGCATACCGAAAGGCGAATGTCCGCAATGACGGGGTGCGCCCCCTAGAGCCGGCTCACGCTCAAGTATCATCACGCGCGAGACGCCACGTTGTTTCAGCTTCAGCGCCGCCGCGACACCGGCCGGACCACCGCCAACGACAATGACATCAGCGTCCGCATCGTTTTTCAGTTGCTGCGGAGGAGGTTCCTGTGCACTCATCGGCCGTCTCCGGGAGGAACTGCAAGAGGCACAGCCAGACGGTCGCCCGTCATCGCGGCCAACCGGGCATTGCAGTAAAAGCCCTGACACCGCCCCATGCCCGCGCGAGTGCGCCGTCGCAGCCCCCCGAAATCACCGGGCGGAATGGGGCTGGCAAAAGTCGCTTCGATCTCGCGGCGGGTCACAAGCTCGCAATGGCAGATGATTTCACCATGATCGGCGCGTTGCCAGTCCCGTTCGCAGGTCTCGGTGATGTTGGGCATCGTCACATCAGGCACAGCGGCTGGAGGCTCAAAATGCGTACCGAAACTCTCGTGAAGCGACAGAGCATGCTGCGCGAGACCGAGCGCCGCACTGAGTCCCGTGGATCGGACGCCACCGAGCGTGATCGCACGGCGGTCCGGCCGAGCGGAAATCCGGTAATGCTTCATTTCCGATGCGGGACGCAGCCCCGCGTAGACAGCGGTCACGGAGACGGAGGCGAGCGCGGGAATAATCGCGGTGCCACGTGCGAGCAGCGCTTCAAGCGCCGCCGTTTCTACCGTTGCACGCTCGCGGTCATCCTGCTCTTCCGCCGTCGGGCCGATGAGGACGTTACCGAATGCGGTTGGACACACAACGACACCCTTGGTAATTTCGGTGGGAACAGGCAGGATGATACGCGGAACGTGGCGGCGGGCGGCCTTGTCCAGAACGACGAATTGTCCTTTCCGGGGCTTGATCGTGAAGTCGGGGACAAGACCAAGTCGGGCATCGACGATATCGCCGTACAACCCCGCCGCGTTAACGACGCTTGCAGCCAGGATCGCACCCGCCGTCGTCTCTATCCGCCACTTGCCGTCAAACTCGCCAGATAGCACTTCAGCGTTGCGCACCAGTTGCGTGCCAAGAGCAACCGCCTGCGTGAGATAAGCAAGCGGGGCTGACCAGGGATCGATGACATGTTCACCGGGAACTTCGAGCGCTGCGATAAGATGGTCGGACAAGCCGGGTGTGGTACCTCTGGCCTGCCGGGCCGTGACCAGACGGAGTTCGCCAATGCCGTTGCGTTGGCCCTGTCCAGCAATCTGCTCCAGGCTTTCAGCTTCACCGGCACTCCAGGCACAAACCAGGGCGCCGGTTTCTACCAGGCTAAGACCCATCTGGCCGTGGATGGACAGATATTCCGCCCTGCCCGCTTTCACCAGGTCCAGCTCCAGACTTCCCTCTGGGGCATCGAAGCCAGTATGGAGGATGGCACTATTGGCCTTCGATGCCCCGGAAAGGATATCGGGGCCCTTCTCGATGACCACAACCTTCGCACCCGCAAGCGCGAAACGGCGTGCGACCGCGCAGCCGACCACGCCCGCACCGATGATGGCAATGTCGTAGGTTGTGGAGGGGCTGGGGTCCATGGGATTACCTTTGTTTCGTCGTCCGAAAGCGACATCAATCGACGCGACAGATCGTGCCGGTGCTTTTACCGGCCCGGGTCTACGCTTGAGATTTGCCGTGTCTTAGTCGGACAAAGCCGACACAGGCTTTTCGAATTCAACCAGCGTTACGCCGCTTGTCTCTTGCTGGCACATAGCCTTGATCAGAGTCATGATCTTGTCTGCCGCTTCGACAGGCGGCACGCCACCATCACGAATATTGGAAATGCAGTTGCGTCGGGAATCTGGCAGTCCAGTCTCCGGTCCGAATGTGACATAGGCGCCAAGACTGTCGGCCGCCGAAAGGCCTGGCCGCTCGCCGATCAGGATCACCGCCACCTTTGCGCCGAGTGCCGCACCCACATCATCCGCCAGAGCGACCCTCGCCTGTGTGGCAAGAATGATCGGAGCCACCGTGAACCCTTCGCTTGCGAGCGCCTCGAGCAACGCCTTTGCGACCGGCACGGCATTTGTTTCCACAGCCGTTGCCGAGAGCCCGTCAGCGACCACCAAAGCAATATCGGCGCCCTTGACATGCCCGTCGATCGTCAGGCGACCCTCGTCTGACAGGGCGCGGCCGAAATCGGGTCTGCGCAGATATTCCGCACGATCCTTGGCGCGGCTTGCAACAAGAACGACATCTGCACCAGAAGCACGAAGGTCTCGCTCCACCCTATCTATATCCAGTGGCCGCCAAACAGCCTGACGCGCCTGTGCGTGATCCAGCAGAAATGTTTGGACGGCACGCGTTGGAAGGCTCGCACCTGTGCGACCGAGCGCAACGCGCGCCTCCGTTTCGGCGCGCAGGATCTTGAGACGTTCCGGTGGATCGGAGATGAGAGACGGCTGGCGTTCATGCATCAGGCGGCGCCCCTTCCAAGAAAATCGATTTCGAGAAGCTCACGGTTCATCAGCGCTGGGTTGTCGACCATGCGACCGGCAGCGTCCGTCACGCCCATCTTCACCAGCCACTCCTCGAACTCCGGCGCAGGCCGCCGCTTCAGCGTTTCACGGGCATAGATTGAATCGTGATGGGAAAGCGTCTGGTAGTTCAACATGACATCGTCTGACCCTGGCACTGTAATGACGAAGTTCACATTCGCGGCGCAGAGCATGGTCAGGAGAACGTCCATGTCTTCCTGGTCTGCATCGGCGTGGTTGGTATAGCAGACATCGACCCCCATCGGCAGGCCAAGCAGCTTTCCACAGAAATGATCCTCAAGGCCGGCGCGGATGATCTGCTTGCCATTATAAAGATATTCGGGGCCGATAAAACCAACGACCGTATTCACCAGAAGCGGTGAGAATTCACGCGCAACGGCATAGGCGCGGGCCTCCATCGTTTGCTGATCGACGCCGAAATGCGCGTCGGCCGAAAGCGCCGCACCCTGTCCTGTTTCGAAATACATCAGGTCATTACCGACAGTCCCGCGGTTCAGCGACAAACCGGCCTCATGCGCTTCTCGCAGGACGGCAAGATCGACGCCGAAACCTGCATTGGCTTTCTGGGATCCGGCAATCGACTGGAACACCAGATCGACGGGTGCCGCGCGCTCCATCGCCCGGATTGCCGTCGTCACATGCCCAAGGCAACAGGTCTGGGTGGGGATATCGAGCCATTGCCGCAGATCGTCAAGCAACTGCACGACACGGATATAGTCCGGCAAAGCACTCGTGGCGGGGTTTACGCCGATCACCGCATCGCCGCTGCCCAACAGCAACCCATCAATGGCAGAGATGGCAATGCCACGGGAACAATCCGTCGGATGATTTGGCTGATTGCGGGAGGACAGGTGGCCGGACAGACCGATTGTATTGCGAAAACGAGTTACGACTTCCCGTTTCGCCGATACCGCTACAAGATCCTGGAGACGCATGATCTTAGAGACCGCCGCCACCATCTCCGGTGTGAGACCCAAGGTCACCGCTTCCAGTTCCGGCTGCCCAACCTTGGAGTTGAGCAGCCATTCGCGAAATTCACCCACCGTCAACGAGGACACCGGCGCGAAGGCCTGTGCATCGTGCTGACGCGCAATCAGTGCCGAAACCTCATCCTCGTCGGAACTGATCAATTCCTGTTCGAGAAAAGTCGAAAGCGGCAGATCGGCCAACGCCATCTGTGCTGCCAATCTTTCCACCGGTCCGTCTGCGGCAATACCGGCAAGCTGATCCCCAGACCTTTCCGGCGTCGCTTTTGCCATCAAGGTTTTCAAATCGTCGAAACGATAGGTCGTCCCAGCGGCGATCTGTCGATATGCCATCCGTCCTCCTACTTCACGAAAGTCTTCGTCAGGCCCACCGTCCGGTCCACGATGAGAACGACGGCAAGCGTGAGCACAATTAGGAGAACTGAGATGGCCGCGACAAGGGGATCGGCCTGGGTTTCGACATGCTGATACATGGCGACGGGAAGAGTCGTAATGCGCGGACCGGTGAGAAACAGCGAAATCACCGCTTCATCGAAGGAAACGAGAAAAGACAGTGCGGCAGTTGCCACCACGCCCGGCGCGATCATCGGCAATGTAACCCGGCGGAACACCGTCAGTGGCGAAGCTCCCAGTGTTGACGCGGCCTCGTCAAAAATCAGCGGTAGGCCCGAAAGAGATGTGGTCAGCACCCGAAGAGCATATGGCAGTACGATGATGAGATGCGCTATCACCAGACCGGTGAAGGTACCGAGTAGGCCCGCACCAGCGAAGACGATCAGTATCGCTAGACCCAAAACGATCGTTGGCAGAAGCAGCGGAGCGGTAAAAATGGCGAGCAACGCATCGGCACCGATGACCCGCATCCGAACGATCGCGTAGGACGCGGGAAGCGCGATAAGCATGGCGAGAACAGTCACGACGCTGGCAAGGAGCGTGCTAACACCCAATGCGCTCATCATCTTCGAATTGTGCATGAGCTCGACATACCAACGCAAGCTCCAACCAGACGGCGGAAAAGCCATATAGCTGTCGGCAGAAAAGGAGATCGGCACCACAAGCACGACCGGCGCCAGCAGGAAAAGGAACATGACGAAAGAAATGATTTTGAGCGCCAACGGAACAGGTCGTTCTTCCATTTTCGAACTCCTTTAAAGAATAGCCCGAAGAAGTCGGGAATAGAGAACAAGGGCGGCACCAAAAATAACCAGAATGATCATCGAAAGCGTTGCTGCAAGAGGCCAGTTGAGTGTCACGATAGCCTGATCATAAATCTCCGTGGCCAGAAGAAAGACCCGCCCGCCCCCAAGGAGCTTGGGCGTGATGAATGAGCTGACAGCCAGAACGAAGGAAAGCAGGCAGCCAAGCGCGACCCCAGGCATTGTCAGCGGCACAATGACCCGCCAGAACACCTTCCACGGGGAAGCGCCAAGCGTCTCAGCCGCCTCTTCGATACGCGGATCAAGCCTGCCAAAACCTGCAAGCAGTGCCAAGATCATATAAGGCATCAGGATCTCGGTCAGACCAATGACAACGCCGATCTTGTTGAACAGTAGTCTCACGCCGTTTTCAGCACCCAGCGCGTGGAGGATATTGTTGATAAGGCCGTCATCCGCCAGGATCGCAATCCAGCCGTAAGTGCGCACCACGGCCGAGGTCAAAAGTGGCGAGATGACCAGTACGAGCAACAGCGTCTTCCACCGCCCCTGCGTCCGATGGAGATAGAGCGCGATTGGATAGGAGGCTACGAGTGTCAGAACCGTGATAAGAAGACTAGTCAGGATGCTCTGACCGATCAACTCGAGATAAAAACCATCCGTCAACGTCGACGACCAGTTGTCTAACGTGTACGCCTCTCCCAGACCGCCACCGCCAAGGCTTTCGCGGAAGGAAAGCAGGAGCAAGTTGAATACGGGCATCAGGAAGGCCAGTCCGTTGACCGCAATAATAGGCCCGAGAAGGAGCGTCGCGAGAAAAACGATCGAGGATGTGCGGCTGCCTGGAGCCGTGATCATGACCGAGGCTGTCATTGGTTTTCTCCAAAGACCAATGTGTCCTCGACGCGCCAGACGAGGCTGACACTGGCGCCAGTCGCCACAGGCGTTTCACCACCCGATGTTGCACGCTCAACGGACAAGGTCTGCCCCTCGGCAGCGATCTCGTAATGGAGAATGTCGCCAGCATAATAGACGTCGCGAACCTCACCAGAGATGCGGTTGATCGGAGCGCCATCGAAATCCGGCATGGTGTCCCCGGCAACGGTCATCGCCATGCGATGGGGGCGTATCATCAATTCGATCTTGCCGTTGTGCGACCCCGGCGTTCGCAGGACTGTGTCACCGACTGTGGTGTGATCGCCGACCGCTTGTCCAACCAGCCTGTTGGTGCGGCCAACGAAGGACGCAACGAAAGCCGTAGCCGGGCGCTCGTAGAGATCATGTGGTGTGCCAAGCTGTTCCAGTTTTCCACCATTCAAGACCGCAACCTTGTCACACATGCTCAGGGCTTCCACCTGATCATGCGTGACGAAAATGGAAGTGATACCGAGTTGTTTCTGGATACGGCGAATTTCAGCACGCATTTCGTCGCGTAGCTTGGCATCCAGGTTAGAGAGGGGCTCATCGAAAAGCAGAATGGAAGGTTCGATGACGAGGGCGCGCGCCAGCGCGACGCGCTGTTGCTGGCCACCCGACAGCTGTGCCGGACGCCGATCCTCCCGTCCTTCCAGACGCACCATCGCGATCGCTTCCCGTGCGCGGCGCTCGGCTTCGGGGGCCGGAATCTTGCGCATTTCAAGACCGAACATGACATTCTTAAGCACCGTCATGTGGGGGAACAGGGCGTAGCTTTGAAACACCAAGCCGATGTCGCGCTTGTAGGGTGCGAGCTTCGTCACGTCCGTTCCGTCGATCAAGATCGAGCCTGACGTGACAGGAGCAAGCCCGGCGATCATTCGCAATGACGTCGACTTGCCGCAACCGGAGGGGCCGAGAAAGGCCACTAGTTCGCCCTTCGCAATCTCCAGATTGAGATTATCCACGGCGATCACATTCTCATAGCGCTTGACCAGTGAACGTATCGAAAGAAATCCTGGCTGCATAACGTCTGAAGTTCCCATTCTTTTTTTGCTTTTCCCCAGACCATGCCTCACCGCGTCGGGCTACAGGACATGCGCTGGCTCTTTATGTGTGAGATCACGTCGAAATTTCCTGCGATTTCAGCAGGTTTCTGGCTTATCGGCCCTGATGGGCTCCAGCTTGGTGGAGTACCAAGGCTACATCCTTCCCACATCCCCCGAAAGGGATGTGGAAATCTTTCGGTGCGTCACATGGGCAAGATCAGCTTAGCGGCTAAGCGGAATAACCTTGCGACGCCAGTCCTGCGTGATCGCGTCGCGAACCTTCGAGAGACCGATCCAATCTACCGGGATAACCTTATCCATAGCCTTGACTACGGTGCGGTCAATGATCTCCGGGGCAACATGCGCCTTGGAATTGGTGGGGGCATAATACATAGCAGCGGTGAAGGCCGCTTGGGCCTCAGGGCTCAGAGCATAGTCCACAAACTTGCGCGCTGCGGCCGACGATGGCCCACCCTTGACGAGGTTGAGAGTGTTGATTTGCAGAATCGTCCCCTCCTTCGGCAGAACGACTTTCATCTTGCCGTTGGAGCCATCAGCATTCACTTGGCTTCGGGCGTTCCAGCCCACGCCGAGCGCAACCTGGCCGTTGACGACATTCGGATAAATTTCCGGCTTAGGCTCCCATGTCTGAATATTCGGAGCCACTTCACCCATGGCCTTGATGCCGGCGTCGATGTTCTTGATGAAATCAGTACCGCCGTTCATATGATCCATGATGATCGTGGTGCCGATACCGACGATATCAGGGGCGCTGAGCATGGCGACTTTGCCCTTGAGGGCGCTGTCTTTCAGGGCGTTCCAACTGTCAGGGGCCGTCTTGATTGCGTCGGTATTGTAGATGAGCACGAGATTGTCGAACGTCACGCCAACGCCTGCCACGCCTTCGAAACGGGCGTTCGGGTAGAGATCGGAGACGTTCTTGGTCACGCTTTCATCGATCTTGTCGAACAGGCCTTCGTCCGTGCCTGTCTTGGCCACGGAGACGTCCATCAAGGCGACATCAGACTGCGGAGCAGCCTTCTGGGCGCGCAAGGAGCCGAGCATGGCGGCAGAGCCTTGCTGAGGGAAATATTCGATCTTGATGTCGGGATTGGCAGCCATGAAAGGTTCGATGACGGCTTTGGTGTAGCGCTCTTGAAAAAGGCCGCTATAGCCGAGGAACGTCACGGTCTGCTGGGCGTGTGCCGGCAAGGCAGCCGCACCGAGCATGAGAATTCCACCTAGAAAAATAGATTTCTTCACTATCCTGTTCTCCTCTGTTGTTTTTTTGAAGTGGCGGACGAGTCCGCCACCCTAATGGTCGTGTCACGCCGTAAGCTTGGCCTGCACAAGCTTGTTGGCCCCGGAAATATCGGGGAGCTTCTCACCGTTACGCAGCCGCTCCAGAAGCACGATTTCGGCCTCCTGCATGCCGATAGCGCGTTCCGCCATGCCGCGCGCCTGGCTCGGATGAAGTGCAACAACGCCGCTTTCATCGCACAGGATCGCATCGCCGGGATTGATCATCTGGCCACCGACGCTGATAGGAACGTTAATCGCGCCTTCCATCCCAAGAATCTTGGTTGTGATCGGTGACGGACCACGGCACCACATGGGCATGTCCACTTTTGTAAACTCGGAGAAGTCCGTTGCAGGCCCATCGATGACGCCAGCTTTCACGCCTGCCATCTTCATCGTGTTGGTAATCACACCGCCCCAGCAGGCGTGGCGGGTATCACCACACCGGTCGATGAGGACGATATCCCCGGGGCGGACGAGTTGCGTCAGGTAGTGAAGCATGGTCGAATCCGCATTCGGAATGCGTAGCGTCACGGCGGTGCCGGCCACTCGCTTGCCAGGAAGCACCGCCCGAATATCGGGGTCGACGAAGCCAGAGTGTAGTACATGACCGATCGTGGCGACCTCGACCTGTTCCAGGAGTTCGATGACGTCCGCGCTGATCTGTTCCGGCATGGAATTAACGATAAACATGTGAATTTCTCCGATCAGAGAACGTGATGGTTTGCAACCGGCACGTTAGCGCGCACCTTGGCCGAATAGTCGAAGTCGAGGGTCACTCCAGCGGTTCCGACGCTGTCAGAGCACTGAGCGATGATGTGACCCCACGGATCTATCACCATGGAATGCCCCCAGCAGGCCTTCTTCCCGCCCGCATGGGTACCGATCTGACCAACAGCAAGAAAATAGGTCTGGGTTTCGACAGCGCGCGCTCGAGCCAGCACTTCCCAATGGTCTTTGCCCGTCATCAGCGTGAAGGCGGCCGGCAGGACGATCACGTCTGCGCCCTTGTCTCTCAAAGCGCGGAACAACTCCGGGAAACGGATATCGTAGCAAATGCCGCAGCCAACGGTCTTGTCGCCAACCTTATAGGTCACGACCTCCTCGCCACGGGCGACGGAGTCGGATTCGCGATAGCTGATACCATTCGGCGTATCGACGTCGAAAAGGTGAATTTTGCGATACCGTGCAATTTGCTGGCCATCGGGACCGAAGACCAGCGTCGAGTTGTAAAAGCGGTTGCCTTCCTTTTCCACGATGGAGCCGGCATGGAGCGTGATCGCATGCTTTTTTGCAAGCGCTGAAAGCAACGTATATATTTCGCCGCCGGGGAATTCCTCGCCGCTCTCATGCATCTCCTGCGGATTATCTCCAAGAAATGCAAAGTATTCAGGAAGGACAATGAGGTCTGGTCTATCGGCCTTTACTGCTTTTTCAATCAGATCAGCAGCAACCGCAAGATTTTCCGTCTTGTTATTTTGGGTGTTCATTTGAACAAGTGAGACTTTCACGTTGCTCTCCTCTCATGTTGCGAGGGGAATTAAGAAGTGGATCTTGCCCCATGACAAACGGAAAAACTCTATCAACACCCATAAGGTAAGCTTATGGATTAATCATTTTGCAATGCAGCACAAAATTTAAGCTGCGACGGTCATCCATGGCATGCTGGTTTCACCGACGATCTCTCTCGCCATATCGGCGATCGCTCGCGCCAGCGCGTTGTCGCCACGGTCCTGATAAACCGTGTGGAAGGTGAGAGGGGGCACAGGGGGCGCAATGTCGAGAATCCGCGCCTCACCTGATGTGATGATACCCTCTACCAGCACCCGCGGCAGCGCCCCCACGCCGACCGCCGTCGCCACCAAACGCGTCATGATCGAGAGCGAATTGGAATTGTAGATGCGGCTATCGGACAATCCGTGGGAATCGAGAAGCGCACGCAAAACTTGGTGGGGCTGCGATCCGGCGGAGAAGGTAAGCAGCGGAAAATGCGCGATATCTTCAAGCGTCACGCCCGTTTCCGGTAGCGGCAACTCGACCGCGCCCACCCAACAGGATTCAAAGGTACAGAGTGGGGAGTTACATATATCAGCAGCCATTATCGGACCCATGATAAAACCGACATCGACCTCACCGTTCTGAATGCGCTGAGAGAGTTTCAGGCTCGTGTCTATGGTCAGGTCCAGACTGATACCGGGATATTGTTCATTCACTCGCCGGATGAGCAGCGGCAGCCAGGCGTATACGATCGTATCTGCCGCACCGATCCTCACCGTGCCTCTCAAAGCCTCCCGGCTGCTGACGATCTGGCGGAACTCGCCAGTGAGATTGACGATCTTTTCGGCATGCTGCAGCGCCAGACGACCAGCCGGCGTCAGGTTGACACATCGCACATCGCGCGTGAACAGCACAACGCCAAGCTCGCGCTCCAGAGCGGCGATACGATTGGAAACAGAGGCTTGGGTCGTGTGCAATCGTTCCGCCGTCGCTGAAAAGCTGTTTAGACGCGCTGCCCAAAGGAAGGTTTCGAGAAATCGTGTGTTCATGGAATGGAATGTCCTCGCATGTCTCCGGTCCCCCTTTTCGTGACTGAAACGTGGGGAATGTTAGTGCATGCTCCGTCTTCTTGCCAACGGCGCTGGTGTGGCCAGTCTGGGCGTTGCCAGGCATGAGCAAGGCAAATCATCATCGATGCATCGTGCATTCGCCGGGTCGGCGGCAGCACGAGCGTGTAGCTCAATCTCAAAGCCGTCATCGACAGGTGGCCAAAAGCGTGTAAGGCGGTAACGGTCTTATGAGGCCGGTGTCAGAGGACGCGCGTTTCAGACGCGTCACATCTCTGCAAGGGCCTTGAGCAGCATGATATCGTCCTTTCCGCTGATGGCGTTTGCGTCCGTCTGAACCACATACTCGACGACGGCAGAGATGCCTCCGAGATGCTCTTTGAGCAATCTTGCGGCTTCATCGTCGTCACGGGCCTTGAGTGCGGCATAGAGCGCCTCGTGCTCTTCGATGACTTCATCGAAATAGCCCATTTTGGGAAAGCCGCGACGGCGCACGCGATCAAGCTGGCCTGTCGCATTGTGGATTGTCTGCCAGACGTTCGGAAAGCCGGCGATCCGGCACAGGAGCCGGTGAAATTCGTTGTCGACCTTGAATGCCTCATTGACGTCTCGCCGCTTGGCGGCGTCCTGCTGGCGGAAAAGCAGAAGGTCGAGGTCGCGTTCATAGACCGGATCGAAACTGCGCGCCGTGAGCCTGATGGTGCGCATCTCGAGGCTTGAGCGGACCAGATGCCCTTCTATCACCTTGCGCATGACGATCTTGTTGACGAAGGTGCCGCCGCTCGGGACGATGTTGACGAGGCCTTCCTGCGCAAGGCGCAAAACTGCCTCCCGCATCGGCGTTCGAGAAATGCCAAGTTCGGCACAGGTCTCTTTCTCGTTCAGCGTCTCGCCGGGCAAGAGTTTCATCGTGATGATCGCATCGCGGATGATGTTATAGGCCCACAGCGCCTTGGGCAGGTTAGCGCCCTCCACCGCATCCAAATCGCCCAGTCCCAACTTCGCGTGAGAATTCACTACAGCCCTCTTTTGCACAGTTCGAAGTATTGCAGCACCCTAGCACATCGCCCCACATTCTTGCCACGAGACGACGCTGGAGCATGAGCCTCAGATTGCATTGGCGAGATCAAGCGTCATTGCAAGGAGAACCCTGGCACCCGCCGCGACCTGATCCGGCTCGCACCACTCTTTCTCGCTATGGGAAATTCCATCCTTGCACGGCACGAAGATGATCGCCGTGGGGCAGATATGCGTCATCGAAAGGGCATCATGGGCCGTGAGTGTCGGCAGCATCATGGATTTGTAGCCGAGGCGCTCCGCCGCTTCCAAAATCTGGCCGGAAAGTTCCTCCGAGAGATCAAGGCGTTGGCGATAATGCGACGTGGTGGCGTCGATCGCAAGTCCGGTCTCCTCCGCAATCCGCGCAGCGGCAGACTCGATGCGGTCAATGATCGCCGCCCGGCCCGCCTCCGTCGCATGAACGGCAACATAAGACAGCTTGGTCAGGTGCGGAATGTTGACACGGTTGTTCGGCCAGTTCCGGATCACGGTGGCGCTAACCATTCCATCGGGCTCGTTTTCCGCCCCTATCGCCTCTATTTCGAGAATAAGTCTTGCGGCGGCGACCAGCGCATTGCGCCGTTTTGACATCGGCGCCGTCTGCGAATGACCGTTCTCACCGCTGATATCGATAAACCCGCTGCATCCCCAGGAACTGTTGGAGACGGCGGCGATCATCGCACCGGCCTCCTCCATCTCCGCACCCTGCTCGATATGCAGTTCCAGATATCGATGTACCGCTCGAACGCCAACTGGAAGTGACCCGGCATAACCGATGCGCGAAAGCTCATCCCCGAGGCAAACGCCGCCATCGTCCCTGCGCGACAAAGCGTCATCGAGGGGCAAAAGCCCGGCAAAGATGCCTGACCCCATGACACCCGGCTGAAAGCGCGCGCCCTCCTCATTGGTAAAATTGGCGATCTCGATTGCCCGCCTGGTCGTGATGCCTTTGGCATTCAGCGCCCGCACGACCGCAAGACCAGCAAGCACGCCGAGCACGCCGTCGAACTTGCCGCCAGGCATCTGGGTGTCGAGATGGCTGCCAATCATGAGCGGCGGCAAGGACGGGTCTTCCCCGTCCCGCCGTGCAAACATGTTGCCGATCGCATCGACAGTAACAGCAAGACCGGCCTCTTGCGCCCAGTAGCGAAACAGATTTCGCCCTTCCCTGTCCGCATCCGAAAGTGCCGGGCGAAAACTGCCGCCACCCTGCGTGCCGCCAATTGCCCCCATCGTCATGATGTCGGCCCACAGGCGCTCGGTGTCGATGTCTGGAGACTGGGTCATGGTCTATCCCCCGATGGTCAGGAAAAGTGTATGCGCGATCAGTTCGTTTCGTTCAGCACTGCTTCGAGCGTCTTGAGGAAGATGTCGGCGTGCTCGCGGCCAAACGGCAGCGGTGGACGGATCTTCAACGTATTTCCATGGATGCCAGCCGCGCTGATCAGCACACGATGCTCTCGCATGCGATTGACGACCGCGAGCGAGCGAGCGCCATCCGGAACGCGGCTCACGCGATCCTTGACGAACTCCAGGCCGAGAAACAGCCCGACTCCCCGTACATCGCCGATGCACTCGAACGACTGCTGGAGCTTGCGCATGCCCTCCAGCATGTAGTCGCCGGTCGATACCGCATTGCTCATCAGGCCTTCATCACCAATGATGTCAAGGACTGCGTTGGCCGCAGCGATCGAAACTTGGTTGGCGCCGAATGTGTTGAAATAGCGAATGTCTTGGCCAAAACGCTCCTGCACCTCGCTCTTCATCACAGCTGCGGCGATCGGCAGGCCATTGCCCATCGGCTTGCCCATGACAGCGATGTCGGGGACGATGCCATGGCGCATGAAACCCCACATATGCGAGCCGGTGCGGCCAAAACCTGGCTGGACTTCGTCGGCAATGTAGAGCGCGCCAGCCTCATGCACGACGTCCAGCGTTTTCTGGAGAAAACCAACAGGCTCTGAAAATATTCCATCGGTTGAGAAGATGCTATCGGCGATAAAGGCGGCAGGCTTGATCCCGCGACGCTGCATGAAGGCAATCGCTTTGGATATCTCCGTTGCAAATGTCTCGCCCACATCCTTCCCGTCCGCACGGTAGGCATCCGGTGCTGGTACCGTAATCACATGCATTCCGAGCGGCATGTTGGGACCAAGCGAGGGCGAGATAGCGGCCGTTGTTGCCGTTGTGCCGTGATAGGCGTTTTCTGTGATGATAATGCCGGTGCCACCGGTATAGTAGCAGGCAATCCGCATCGCCAGATCAACCGCCTCGCTACCGGTGCAGCAATACATGACCCGGCTCAACTCCTCCGGAAACGTAGCCAGCAGCCTCTGGGAATAGTCGAGGATCGTGTCGTCAAGATAGCGTGTGTGGGTGTTCAACACTGCGGCTTGTTCAGCAATCGCCGCAACAACGCGCGGGTGGCAATGGCCGACCGAAGGCACATTGTTGTAGGCATCAAGATAGGCATTGCCCTCCGGATCATAAAGCCAGACGCCTTCGCCGCGTACAAGATGCAGCGGATGCTCGTAAAACAGTCGATAGGACGGGCCGAGCATCGCCTGGCGGCGTTCGATCATCAGCCGCTCGCGCTCTGGCAGGCTGCCGAGCCGCGACGCATCGAAGCCATTGATCATGGTTATGGCCGGCTTGTTCATCTCTGTCTCTCCCTTGGCGATCAAGCGCGGCAGGCCGCCGCCAGACGCGCCACGATGTCATTCTTCGAAATTGCATCAAGCCTGGCAAACTGCGCCCAGACGGTGGGACTGTTGCGGGTATAACGCTCCCTGTATTTGGGAAATAACCTTGCCTGCCATTCCTGTATCGCAAGCCGCATCAGCATGCGTGTCTCGACAGCCGGATAAAGCAGTTCGAGTTCGTGAGCCGAAAGCGTCTTCTGCGTCGCATAGCCTTTCAGAAAATCGCACATCGCCTCGACTGGGTCCTCGGCATCGCCCATCTGATAGGCGGCACCCACAGCGACATCGAACAAGACCGGCGCGTGGACCATATCACCGAAATCGATGATGCCACTGATCTCGTCCGGATTATCCTTACTGACGAGGATGTTCTCCATGTTGAAATCGTTGTGGACGACCTGCGCTGGCAGGGCACCCATCCGCGGCACAACCAGATTTTCGAAATCGTCCATGGTCCGTTGCAGCCGCGCCCGTTGTGCCTCGCTGTCGAAGATGGATAGCAATTCGCGAAGCCCCGCCGCATGCGACATGTCCCAGGTGATGCGATGACCGGCGGCCTCGTGGGTAAACCCTTGCAACGCCTTTTGCATGCGACCGAGCAAGACGCCGACGCGATAGCGCTGGATTGCCGAATGCGGCTGCGATTTCTGCGATACGCCTGGAACGAACGTAACCATACGCACACCTCGCGTGCCGCCTTCATCGTCCGTCATGCGAAAATCCGCCTCACCGTTTCGTGTGCGAATGATCCGCTGGATCGGAATACCAGGATCTGCAGCCTCCACATGGAGAAGCGCCTGGCTGTGCATACTGGTCATGGCCGGATTTTCTGCGGGGTTGAGGATCTTGAGAAGATATTCCGTGCCATCTGCAAGCGTCAGGCGGTAGTTGCTGTCCTTCTCGCCCCACAGCCATTCCGCTCTCCCGTCGAGCCCGTACTTCTCCCGTGCGATACGCTCTGCCTGATCCGCTAGCACGGTGGTCGCGCTCGTCTTCAGTTCAGCGCCAAGCCCGCTTGCCGTCCCTTGGTGTGCCTTGGAGGCCATGTCCCATTCCCGATACTGCAATTGAATAATCGTCACGGAGGCCATCTGGGCCTCCGAGCTGTGTCTTAAGGTTAGGAGAGCCGCGGCGCGCCGATCAGCTCTTCCGGATAGGCGGATTGATAAGCCGCAGCCAGTGCCAACACGATGTCATCACGATAGCGCGGGCCGACAAACTGCAGACCGATCGGCAATCCACCTGCATCGAAGCCGCAGGGCACCGAGACTGCTGGTTGACCGGTCATGTTGAACGGATAGGTGAAGGGCGACCAGTCGGACCAGTCCTTGCCTTCGATACCCCCTGGGAAATCAACGCCAGCCTCGATTGCAGTCGTCGGCATCGTCGGCAGCATGAGCGCGTCATAGGTCTCATGAAACAGCGCCATCGTCACCTTGAGGTCAGCCCTGACCTGTTCGGCGGCGACATAGTCACGGGCGGTATAGGTGCAACCTTTTTCGTAGATGCGGATCAAGCCCGGATCCATAAGCATCTTCTGTTCTTGCGTCGGATTGATCATTTCGACGGTGCGGGCCTCGGCAGCGTACCACAGGGCAAGAAGAGCATCCTGCGGATTGGAGAAGCCTGGATCGACCTCTTCTATAATTGCGCCCATGTCGGCGAGCCGCGAAGCGGCACGCTCAACGGCAGCGGCCACGTCCGGCTGGACCTCGGCATAACCGAGATTGCGACTGTAGCCGATCTTCATGCCCTTGACGCTCGCGGCCTTCGCAGCGTCACGCCAATTCGGAACCGGACTGGGGCAATAGCCATACATTGCCTTTGGCGTCGGACCGGTCGTCGCGTTCATGAACAGCGCGGCGTCCTCTACGGTCCGTGTGAGCGGACCGCGATGCGCAAGCTCGAACAGTGGCGTCGGCGTATCGGAAGGGATCCAGCCATAGGTCGGCTTGATACCGAATGTTCCGCAGAAAGAGGCTGGAATACGGATGGAGCCTGCGCCGTCAGACCCCTCATGCAGGACACCCATGTTGAGCGCAGCCGCGACCGCTGCACCGCCAGACGAGCCGCCGGATGCACGGTCCGTGCGCCACGGGTTCAGGGTATTTCCGAAAGCAGGACCGTGGGTAACGCCCTTCCAGCCGAATTCCGGCGATGTCGTCGTGCCCAGTATAGTGACGCCAGCGCCGCGCAGGCGCTCCATGATGAGGAATTCCTTCTCGGACGGCGTGGTCGCACCAAGCGCCGATCCGCGCCGCCACGGAATACCCTTGACCGGGGTCAGTTCCTTGATCGTCGTCGGCGCACCATCGATGGGCGAAAGCGGCTCACCCTTTTTCCAGCGCTCTTCGGATGCCTTGGCTTCCGCCAGTGCCAGCTCCGGCACGACATAGGCGAAGGCGTTGACGCTCGGGTTGAATGCCTCGATCCGCGCCAGCGACGCCTTGGCGGCCTCCACCGGGGATGCCTTGCCGGAGGCGAAGAGTTCGGAAAGCTGCGCCGCCGTCATCTCGCCGAGGTCGGTACTGTTCACTACACCCATGATCTCTTTCCTCTTCTCTTTAGGCTCGTGTCGCTTGAACCGTATCGAGCGCACGACGGACAGCGCCGAACATGTCGTCGATCTGCTCGGCGGTGATGATCAGAGGCGGGCAGAAGCAAATGGCTTCGCCGATATTGCGGATGATCAGACCTTCGTTCTGGCACGCCGCCGCCACCGCCGCAGCGGCGTCGCCTGTATTGGCGTCCTCCCATGGGTTGATCTCCAACGCACCGATCAGCCCGATGCCGCGCGAGGAATGCACGAGCGGATGTTCGGCAAGTTCTGCCAGTCCGCCCAAGAACTTTCCTTCCAGCCGGGCGGCGTTGCCGACGAGGTCGCGTTCCTGGATGATCTTCAGGTTTTCGAGACCGACGGCGGTCGCGACCGGATGGCCGGACGCGGTAAATCCGTGACCGAAGACGCCAATGCGGTCAGATTCATCGGCGATTGGCTGATAGAAACGGTCGTTCATGATGATTGCCGACAGCGGCATGTAAGACGACGAGATTTGCTTTGACACAACCAGAACATCTGGCTCGATGCCGAGCGTCTCGCAGGCGAACATCTTGCCGGTGCGACCGAAACCACAGATGACTTCATCAGCGACGAGAAGAATATCGTATTTCTTCAGAATGTCTTGAACACCGGCCCAGTAACCGTTCGGCGGCACCAGCACGCCGCCAGCGCCCATCACTGGCTCCCCCCAGAAAGCCGCGATCGTTTCCGGACCTTCCTTCAGAATGAGCTCTTCCAGATCCTTCAGCATGCGCTTGGTGAAATCAGCTTCGCTCTCACCTTCCAATCCGAAATGCACATAGGATGGGCATGACGTGTGGATCATCCTGTCAAGCGGCAGGTCGAAGCTTTCATGGTTGCGCGGAAGACCCGTAATTGAGCCGGAAGCGATGGTGACACCATGATAGCCTTTGATCCGGCCGATGATTTTCTTCTTGTCCTTTTTGCCAAGCGCATTGGAACGGTACCAGACCATCTTGCAGGCAAGGTCGTTGGCTTCCGAACCCGATGAGGTAAAATGCACCTTCGACATCGGCACGGGAGCGAGTTTGATCAACATCTCCGCCAGATCGACCGAAGGCCCATGGGTCTTGTAAGCAAAAGTGTGGTAATAGGGCAGCTTTTCCATCTGCGCCTTGGCAACTTCGGCAAGGCGCTTTTCGCCGAAGCCAAGCGCCACCGACCAAAGCCCAGCAAGCCCCTCGATGTAACGTTTTCCATTATTGTCGATGACATAGATGCCGTCACCGCTTTCGATCACGAGGCCGCCGGATTTCTCGTATTTCCGAAGATTGACCATCGGATGCATGTGATAGGCCATGTCGCGAGCTTCAACAGAGTTTGGCATGATTGTCATGTACTGCTCCACAAACGGGCTCTTTTGCCCAACCAGGTTGATATCGACGAGCCTAGCGATCTGATTTTGACACTTGCTGCCGCTTGCAGAAGCCTTGAGGGCAAATGTCAAATTCATTCCACTAGGCCATCATTAATGCTTCCTTCGCCCGACCGGGAATGGCCTCGATCAGGCTTTTCGTATAGGGGTGCTGGGGTTTATCGAAGATCGCGCTACCGCTGCCAATTTCGACGACCTCACCCTTCTGCATCACCATCACGCGGTCGCAGATCTTTGCTGCGACGCGCAGATCGTGGGTGATGAAGACGAGGGAAAGGTCGAGATCTTTCTTCAGCTGACCCAGCAGTTCCAAAACCTGGGCCTGGATCGAAACATCGAGTGCCGAAACGGCCTCATCGGCAATGATGATCTCAGGCTCTAGTGCCAGCGCCCGTGCAATGCCGATGCGCTGCCGCTGGCCTCCGGAAAATTCGTGGGGGAAACGGTTCGTCGCCTTCGGATCGAGACCAACCATCTCCATCAGTTCGGCGGCGCGTGCCAACGCCTTCTTTTCGTCCTCGCCATAGGCAATCGGTCCTGAAGCGATGATGCGCCCGACCTTTTCGCGTGGATTGAGCGATGAATAGGGATCCTGAAAGATCATCTGAATGCGCCGGCGCATGGCCCGGAGGGCTTCGCCTTTCAAGTGCGCCATGTCCTGACCGCTGAGCAGGATACGCCCGCCATCAGGGTCCTGCAACCGCACGAGGCAACGCCCCACCGAGGACTTGCCAGATCCGCTCTCGCCGACGATGCCCAGCGTTTCCCCGCGGCCAAGCGTGAAGGACACGTTGTTGACCGCATGCACCTCACGCGCCTTGGAGAACAGTCCGCCACCCATCCGATAGATTTTCGACAAATTCTCGACAGCAAGCAAGGGCTCCCGGTTGCCGACATGCTTCACACCTTCGCCGGGTCGCGGGATCGCCGCGATCAGCTTTTTCGTATAGGGATGCCGTGGCGAGAACAGCACCTCTTCCGCCGTACCCTGCTCAACAATCCGGCCGAGTTGCATGACGCTGACATAGTCAGCAATCTCGGCGACGACGCCAAAATCGTGAGTGATGAACATCACCGCCATGTTGCGCTCTTTCTGGAGCCGGGCAATGAGTTTCAGGATCTGTGCCTGTGTCGTGACATCGAGCGCCGTGGTCGGCTCGTCGGCGATCAGCACTTCCGGCTCCAGCGCCAGCGCCATGGCAATCATGACGCGCTGACGCTGGCCGCCGGAAAGCTGGAACGGGTAGCTTTCTGCGGCTCGTTGCGGATCGGGCAGCCCGACTTCCGTCAACAGTGAGAGAGCCCTTTCGCGTCGCTCCTTTGGCGTCAGTAAACCATGCGCCTCGAAGACTTCCTCGATCTGTGGCGAAATCTTCATCAGCGGGTTGAGCGCCGACATCGGTTCTTGGAAGATCATCGCCACCCGGCGCCCGCGAACGGCGTAAAGCGCATCCGCTGGCATGGTGATCAGATCCGTAGCACCAAGCAGGATACGGCCCTGCGCCACACGAACCGTCTCAGGCAACAGCCCCATCAGCGCATTGGCGGACATGGATTTGCCGGAGCCGCTTTCGCCCACCACGCAGAGCATCTCGCCGGGAAAGAGCTTGAAGCTCACACGATCGACGGCATAGGGTCGATCCGCGCCATCCGGCAGCGCGATACTCAGCCTGTCGATATGCACGACGGGTTCGCCCTGCCCTTCTTTCTCCAGCGCACCCGGATGGATAATGGCGGCAGCCTCGTCAACTGTCATGGTCTCGGCGTCGATAGTTTCTGCCATGTCTACCTCCCCTTGCGCGCAAGGCGCGGGTTGAGGGCATCGTTCAGCCCTTCACCAACCAGATTAAGCGCCAGAACGGTCAACAGGATCGCAAGGCCCGGAAAGAAGCTTACCCACCAAGCCTGACGGATCACAGTGCGGCCAGCACCAATGATGTAGCCCCAGGACATGATATTGCGATCACCCAGCCCCAGGAAGGACAAGGAACTTTCGATCAGGATTGCGGCCGCCACCATCATCGAGGCAAGCACGATGATCGGCGAGAGCGTGTTCGGCAAAATCTGCCGCCAGATGATCGTCGAATGCGTCTGCCCCGACAGAACGGCCGCTTCGACGAATTCCCGCGAGCGCAGCGACATCACCTCGCCGCGGAGAAGCCTGGCAACCGGCGGCCAGGAAACGACGGCGATGGAGATGACGATCGAATAGATGCTGGGCTGGAAGATAGCGACCAGTACAACTGCCAGCGCGAAACTTGGAACGCTCTGGAAGAACTCTGTGAACCTCATCAGCAGATCGTCCACCCAGCCGCCGAAGTAACCGGCAATCGCTCCGATGGGAATGCCGATCAGCAGAGAGACGACGGTAGAAACAAGACCGACAAGCAACGAAACCCGAGCGCCATGCGCGAGCCCTGCAGCGAGATCGCGCCCCATCGGATCGGTACCGAGCACGAAGGCATCCATCGTGAAAGGGGGAATGAAGGGTCGCTGTACCATCGCCCACGGTGACTTGGTGTACACAAACGGAGCGGCAACCGAAAGAATGACAACCAGAAACAATATAACAAGGCCAACAACGGCACCGCGGTTCTGCGAAAAGCGTTTCCAGAAATCCTTCATGACGTCACCTTAATGCGCGGATCGACGAGGCGATAAAGCACGTCGGTGATGAGGTTAAAGAGCAGGACCATTGCGGCGGAAACGACGAACACGCCGAGCAGCAGATTGTAGTCTCGCTGCGACAATGCGTCGAACATCAGCCGGCCGATGCCCGGCCAGGCGAAAACGGTTTCGATGAGCACAGCCCCGCCGACGAGCTGCCCCGCCTGCAAACCTGCCAGGGTCACGACTGGCAAAAGTGCGTTGCGCAGCACATGGCGGCGCTGGATGATGCCTGGACGCAGACCTTTGGCCTTCGCTGTCTTGACGAAATCGAGCCTGCCGACCTCCAGCATCGAGGCGCGGGTCATGCGGGCATAGACTGCCATGAAAAACAGACCGAGCGTCATGGCAGGCAAAATAAGGTGCTGCAATATGTCCAGCACGCGGTTGAAGCCAGTATAATTGGCTCCGACCGTTTCGTAACCGAAGCCCGGTAGCCAGCCGAGTTCAACGGAGAACAGCAAGACACCCATCAGCGCCAACCAGAACAACGGTGTCGCGTAGAAGATCAGCGCTACCAGCGAAATGATCGTATCGGCCCATTTGCCCTGCCGTGCGGATGCAAAGGCGCCGGCAGCCACACCGAGACCGAGCGAAATCACGAAGGCGGAAAGTGACAGAAGCAGTGTTGCCGGTAGGCGCTCACTGATCAGATGGAGCACCGGCAACTGCTGACGATAGGAGTAACCGAGATCGAGCCGGAGGACGGAGGACACATAAATCCAAAGCTGCACATAAAGCGGCTTGTCGAGACCGAAGCGTTCTCTGAGCTGTTGCAGGAAGGCAGGATCGGCATCGCCCGCTTCCCCCGCCATGACCGAAGCCGGGTCACCGGGCGCGGCATGGATAAGGAAGAAATTGAGCACGGTGATACAGATCAGGATCACGGCTGCCTTTAACAGCCGCCCCGAGATGAATCTCAGCATGAGCATTGCTCCGACTAGATTGTCCGGTCTGAATGTCAGGCGGAGACACAGTCTCCGCCTGATCTCGACTTACTTCTTGATCCAGGCGTCTCGCATGGATACCGGAAGGCCGGATGCCGTCGTTACGATATTCTGGACCTTGCAATTGTAGAGGGTCGGGAAGCCGAGTTCGAGCAGCCAGGCGACAGGCACGTCTTCCTGAAGCTTCTTCTGCACCTGATCGTAAAGCTCCTGGCGCTTGGACGCAGGATAGGCGACAGCTGCTTCTTCAAACAGCTTATCGAGTTCCGGATTCGAATAACCCTCGACGTTGTTGAACGGATTGCCCTTTGCAATCTGAGAGGTCTTGTAGTTGCGATCCACTCCAATTGCCGGATCGCCATTCTGGTAAAGATAGGTGAAGGCGATATCATATTCCCAGTTGGACGTGCGCTGGTTCCAGCCCGCCACATCGGTCGCCTCGATCTCAATCGGAATACCGACCTCCTCGAGGTTTTGCTTCACCGCTTCCGCCCAGCGCTGCCAGGTCTCGCCGTAAGGAAGCGGCAGAAGCTTCAGCGGCTTACCATCGTAACCGGCTTCCTTGAGCAGCGACTTGGCCTTATCGACATTATGCGCGTATTTCGGCTCGACATCCTTGTAAAAGGGAAGTTTTGACGAAAGTGGGCCTGTTGCGACCTTGCCGTAACCGTTCCACAGGACATCCTTGGCAAACTCGCGGTCCAGCGCATACATCACTGCCTGGCGGAATTTGACATTGTCCATCGGCGGCTTGCGGTTGTTCAGCCAGAGCCAGGAAAGGGGCGCGAAATACTCCCAGCCTTTTTCCGTTATGCAACTGTTGGGCAGATCTTTCAGCCGCGGAATGTCGAAATTCTCAACGGAACCGCCCGGCAAGACATCGACTTTTCCGGTCTCGAAAGCCACTGATCGCGATGCGCCGTCCGGAATGACCTGATAGTAGAGCTCATCGAGATAGGGCTTGCCCTTGACGTAATAATCCGGGTTCTTGACAAGATGGATGTAGCTGCCCCGCTTCCATTCATCGAATTTGAACGGACCCGTGCCAATCGGCTTGTCATTGGCTGGATTGGTGGCGTAGTCGGTGCCTTCATAAATATGCTTTGGCAAAATCGGCATCGTGTAGAAAGCCAGACCACGGATGAAGGCCTCGAAAGGTTGCTTCAGCTTGAATACGACGGTCTTGTCGTCCGGCGCGGTAACGCTTTCCACATGAGTCATGAGGTTGCGATGACGCGGCTGCATCTTCATCAGGTAGTCGTTGGCAGAAAACAGCACGTCGGCCGATGTCATCGGCTTGCCGTCATGCCACTTCACGCCGTCCTGTAGCGTGAACGTATAGATCAGACCATCGTCGGAAATGGTCCAGGATTTGGCGAGCGACGGCTCAGGCTTGAGGTTCTCGTCATAGCGCAGCAAGCTCTCATAGATGTTACCGCCGACCAGCAGGGCTGGACCATTCGTGGTGGTCCCGATCATAATGCTTGGCGGTTCAGGCTGAACGATGAGGTTCAGTTTTCCGCCTGGCGCGGCCTGCGCCAAGGCCACCGTTGTTGTCATGCAAAATGCTAGAGATGCAGAAATCAGTCGTCGCATGAAGTTCCCCTTATGGATTTTCGTTTTCTTGCAGACGTCACTTTGCGATTTCATCGCAGCAACAATATACCAATATATCGGTACATCATCTTGACTCTCTGCTTCAGCGCATGTCAAGCACTCCCAGGAATTTTTGCATAAAACTTAAACTCACACCAACTGCGCCTAAAAAACAATCATCTCCAACACAGGATGGCGATATGATGGGCGATGGCTGCGGGCTTAAGAGAGATCGAATAGGAGACTGGGTTTGATGAGCGATGCAGAGACCAAGGGCCCCCACATCGCGCTGATTAGCAGCACACTCGATTTATCGTTTCTGAAAGACATCTTCGCTGCCTCCAAGATGAACGCCCGGGTGAGCATCCATCCAGAGATTGGCTTTAAAGATGCCGACGTGGCGGTGGCGTGGAACCCACCACATGGTCTCTTGGCTGACATGCCTAATCTGAAATTGATTCACAGCATCGCTGCGGGCTTGGACAATATCTTCGCCGATCCGAACCTCCCGTCTGTTCCAGTTTGCCGTGTGGTGGATAACCAGCATGCGCTTGGAATGGCGGAGTATGCCATCTGGTCGGTTCTACTGTTTCATAGACAGATGGACCTCCATATGCAAAATGCCGCGCTCAAGCGCTGGGAACGCCCAGCACAGATAGCGGCGCAGGACTACACGGTTGGAATACTAGGCTTCGGCACGATTGGAAGGACCGTCGGACGCAGTCTCCACGCCCTCAATTACGATGTTCGCGCATGGGCGCGCTCACCAAAGCAGGAGGCCGGGATCGCCACCTATTGCGGAGACGCGGAACTACCGGATTTTCTGTCCGACTGCGACGTCCTGATCTGCCTGCTTCCCCTCACAGATGCCACACGTGGCATCATGAATGCCAGCCTGTTCGCACAGCTTCCAAAGGGCGCTGCCATCATCAACATGGGGCGCGGCGAACACGTCGTGGAGACCGATCTTCTGGCTGCAATCGACAGCGGACACCTCCGCGGCGCGGTGCTCGATGTCTTCGTGAAAGAGCCTCTTTCCGATGACAGCCCATTATGGCACCACCCCCGTATCTTCACGACGCCGCATATCGCGTCCATGCCTGATCCGAAAAACGTCGTAGCGCAGATTTTTGAGAATGCGACACGCATCTTGTCCGGACAGCAACCGCTGAATATGGGCAGCCGTGAAAGCGGTTACTGAGTTGCTGGGGGTGCCAGCATCAGGTTCAGCGTAGACACATCAAAACCTGGTTCCTGCGCGATCAGGCTCGGCTGATCCGCAAACACATACTCGACGACTGCCGCGATATCATCGAGATGCCGCCGCATGAGATTATAGGCCCCATCGGCATCGCCGGACTTGATCGCTTGGTAAATGGCCCGATGTTCTTGTTCGACTTCGTCGAAATAGCCTGATCTCGGAATGGCGTATCGCCTTATGCGATCAAGCTGTCCCGTGGCATTGTGAATGGCCTGCCAGATGTCGGGGAAACCTGCCATCGTGCAGACCAACCGATGAAAATTATTGTCTACGGCGAACGATTGGTCATAATCTTGCCGCTTGGACGCATCGTTCTGCAAGAAGACTAATAAATCGAAATCCCGGTCGTAAACGGCGTTATAAGAATGCGCCGCGATCCGAGCCATCCGTAATTCCAGGCTGGAACGGATGAGATGCCCTTCAATTACGCCTCGGAGTGAGATGGTGTTGACGAAGGTGCCTCCGCTCGGCACGACATTGACCAACCCTTCCTGCGCAAGCCGCAACACGGCCTCCCGCATCGGCGTGCGAGAAATACCGAGCTCGGCGCAGGTTTCCTTCTCGCTGATCGTCGCGCCCGGCTCCATCTTCATCGTGATGATCGCATGGCGAAGGTGGTTATAGGCCATCAGCGCTTTGGGCTGACCGACACCATCGCCGGGGAGGAAGTCGGACTGCCTCAAACGCGTGTTCACCTTAGCCCTCCCCCATCGTGGTTTTCTTATGTTGCTATACCGATATATCGCAGCTCCTTCCCATCGTCTGCAAAAAAATGTCGCGTGCTGACAGGGGATCGGTTCGGCGAACCAGCACCGACAACAACGCAAAACAGGGAAATCAGGCGCAGTGGCTGCTGCTCTACATGGAAAAGTTTGTTGTTGCCAACCAATGAAACCGGCTGATCTCTATGGCAAGACGTAACGACGGAGTCCCTGGTGGATCAAAGGCTCACACATGTTGGCCACCGTTGATATGAATTTCCGCGCCATTGATATATGACGACTGCTCGGTGCAGAGAAAATAAATGGTCCTGGCGACTTCGTCCGTGGTCCCGAGCCGACCAAGTGGCACTTCAGCTTCGACCAGCGCATCCGTGCCAGGGGAAAGGATCGAGGTGGCGATCTCGCCCGGCGCAATCGCATTGGCACGAACACCACGTGGACCGAATTCATGCGCAAGTTCGCGGGTAAGCGCCGCAAGCCCTGCCTTGGATGCGGCATAAGCAACCCCTGCGAAAGGATGCACCCGTGAACCCGCGATCGACGTCACATTCACGATCGATCCCTGCGCAGCCTGGAGTTCCGGTAACAGTGCTCGCGCAAGAAGAGCGGTGGAAACGAGATTGACGTTCAGGATTTTCGTCCAGGTCGCCGCATCGGTTTCGGTCACGCCCAACCGGCTGCCGCCCGGTCCCTTCGGCGAGACACCCGCATTGTTGACCAGTGCCGCCAGCTTGCCATCGGGAAGACGGCTACGGACCGTCTGGACCAGTTCATCAATGCCAGCAAGGTCGGCAAGATCTGCCTGAATATGGCTCTCACGAGCCGATGGCCAACGGCATTCCTCAGAAAATGGCTGCCGCGATACTGTCAATATCCGCCAGCCATGTTCCAAGAACAACTTAACCGTAGCATGCCCAATCCCACGACTGGCACCCGTCAACAGCATATATGGGAAGGAAGCCAAGGACATAACTCCGGTTATCAGCGATGGGGATGAGCCCGATATATCGATATGCTAGCGGTGAAGCAAAGGTTTGCAAGCTATTTCCCAAACGCTGCCGCACCTGATGAGGGCGCTTGCGCCGCGCAAGGCGTCCGTTCCCTTGATAAAGATCGTCCGCTGCCTCAGGCAATACACACACCAATGCTCCAGCTGCGTTTGCTCACGACCGTCGATCCTTATTCTCTTAAAGAGCTCAATACGCCATGGCAGAGTTTGGAGTACAAATCTTGCCCAGCAGATCCAGCCCGCATGCGCTTGGAGCTAATTAACAGTTATTAAAGCAGCAGTTACCTGTTATCGGTATGGTTGAGTCGCCGTTCACCTTCACCACTTCGGCATTCTGCAGGAAAACCAATGACCAACGCCCTCGATTCCGACATCTTCAACCTTGCGCCGATCGCTATGTGGATCGAAGATTTCAGCGGTGTGAAGGCGCTGTTTGATGAGTGGCGAGCAGAAGGTGTCACCGATATCAGGGCGTTCCTGCAAGAGGACCGCAACCGGGTCGTTGCATGTTCAAAGCAGATCCGCATTCTCAGCGTCAACGCTAAGACATTGGAACTGTTCGGGGCGGAAAGCCTCGAAGAGCTGAGAGCCAATACTACCGCAGTCTTCCGCGACGATATGCTGGATACCCACATCAATGAGCTGGCGGCACTGTTCAATGGGGAGCTGTCGTTTTCGAGCACGACGGTTAACTACACGATCGATGGACGCCGTCTCGACATTCAGCTGCGTGGCTCCGTACTTCCGGGCTACGAGGCAACCCTCAGCAGGCTGCTTTTGACAACCGAAGACATTACCGAGCGTGAGAATGCACGTCGCGCTGAGGTTGAACACAGACGTCAGGCAGAAGGTGTCTTCGAGCATTCCCCCGTTTCGCTATGGATCGAAGATTTCAGCCGGATCCGCACGCTGATTGAAGACATCCGCAATCAGGGCATTACAGATTTTCGCACCTTTATGGACGTTCATCCGGAATTTATACGCCAGTGCATGAGTGAGATCCGGGTCATTGACGTTAATCAGGCGACGCTCGATCTATTTTGTGCAAAGAACCGCTCCGATCTATTGCTACGGCTCGGTGAAATCTTCCGTGACGATATGGAAAAGCCATTTCGAGAGCAACTGATGGAGCTTTGGAACGGAAATCTCTTTCACCATCGCGAGGTCGTCAATTATGCACTGGACGGATCTGTCCGCCACATCCTGCTGCACTTCTCGGTGTTTCCCGGTCACGAAGACGATTGGTCGCGGGTGCAGGTGGCGCTTGCCGACATTACAGCGCGCAAAAAGGCCGAGACCTATCTGGAATATCTGGGCAAGCACGACGTTTTGACCAAACTCTATAATCGCGCCTTCTATGCCGACGAGATGAACCGGCTGGAGCGTAAGTCGTTGCGTCCTGTTTCGGCGGTCATCATCGATCTCAACGGCCTGAAAGAAGCCAATGACCAGCTTGGGCACGATGCTGGCGACGGACTGTTGCGCCGCTTCGGCGAAATCCTCAATGGCGCAGTCGCCGCTCCGAACCATGCCTGCCGCATCGGTGGAGATGAATTTGCTATTCTCATGCCTGGCGCAGACGCAAAAGCCGTCGGCACGATGATGGAAACCATCACGGAACTCTTGAGGATCAACAATCAGTTCTATTCGACCCTACCGCTAAGCATGTCATATGGCGCGGCAACCAGCGAGGCAGGCGAAACGATGGAATCACTCGTAAAACGCGCCGACGTGCTGATGTACGAGAATAAGAAAGCGCATTATGCCGCCACTGAGGTCGGCACCGATGTGCAACGAGCGACAACTCGGACACGTTAGAAGCGGGTGAAACCAGGTTTAGAGCTGGGGAGCACGTTTGGTGTTTGAGCTGGAAAGAGCGTCACCCACATCCCCTCCGAGATGAGATACAGGTAGCTTCGTCCTTAGCGCAGCGGAAACACGTTGGAGGTGCGCTTTCTCACCTCCGTGTCGGTCCACTGGCATTGCGGCTTATATCCGGGCGCTGACTGCTTTTTCGATATAGACGTCCCGAAGCCGTCTGCTGACAGGTCCAACGACACCCTCCCCTATCACCTGGCCATCGATGGAAAGAACCGAGGTGACGAAAGACGTGGCCGACGTGATGAAGGCCTCCTGCGCCTCTACCGCCTCTGCGACCGTGAATGGCCGCTCTTCCAGCAAATATCCCGCCTCTTCTGCAAATCCGAGGACCGCCTTGCGCGTAATACCGTGTAGAATGTCGGACGACAGTCCGCGGGTTACGATCTTGCCGTCCGTCGTCACGATGTAAGCATTGGCGGAGGACGCTTCCGTAACGAAGCCATCCTGCACCAGCCAAGCATCATCGGCGCCGGCTTGATAAGCGGCATTTTTTACCATCGAGGGGTAGAGAAGCTGGACGGTCTTGATATCGCGGCGGCCCCAGCGAATATCGGGTAGTGTGATGACCTTGAGGCCACGCTTGGCCAGCGGGCTTTCCAGAACTGGGCGCGCTTGAGTGAACATGACAACGACCGGTGGCGTATCCTTGGACGGGAAATTGAAGTCGCGGTCGGCATTGCCACGCGAAATCTGCATATAGATCAGACCCTCATCGACCTTGTTATCCGCAACCAGCTTGCGATGGATGGCTAGCAGTTCCGGCGCGCTCATCGGTGTCGGCATGTCGAGCGCCTTCAGCGAGCGCGCTAAGCGCGCCATATGGCCATCGAAATCGACGAGCTTGCCGCCAATCACGCAGGTGACTTCATAGATGGCGTCCGCAAAAAGATAACCGCGATCGAAGATCGAAACCTTGCCTTGCGATTCGGGGCAATAGTGTCCGTCGACATAGACGATACGTTCAGGAGAGGTCATGATTGTTCAATTCCCAGAAGAGAAAGCGTTGTGACGGGTGGAGATGGTGAAAACAGGCGTCAATAGCCTCGCCCCATATCGACCGTGGGCGGAAGTATGCCGGCGTTGCGGTAGGTCAGAATATTGGCCGCCACAATCGCCGCTGCCGTTTCTCTGTCGGTGGGGGCAGAGATATGCGGCAGCACGGTGATTGCCGGGTGCTCCCATAAAGGGTTTTCGGCAGGAAGCGGCTCGACATCGAAGACATCGAGAACTGCGTGCTTCAAGGCGCCGGCATTGAGGGCGTCAATCAAATCGGCGGAAACCACGACCGGTCCCCGCGCGAAATTGATAAGGCAAGCGCCTTTCGGCAAGGCCGAAAGCCGGGCGCCGTTGAGAAGTCCTCTTGTCTCTCCGGTCAGTGGGAGAAGGCAGACGAGAATGTCCGAGCGGCTGAGAAGGTGGTTCAGCCCCTTGTCGCCATAGACGGTTTCGACGCCTTTCAGCGATTTTTCCGCCCGGCTCCAGCCCATGACACTGAAACCTGCTTCCTTGAGACGAAGCGCAGAAGCCGTTCCCAAAGCCCCCATCCCCAAAAGGCCGACCCTGACCTCTTCAGGTCGCCGGTACGGAAGCTGCCGCCAGAGGCGCTGTCGCTGAAAATGCGCGTAGGCGGGCATGTCACGAAACAGATAATAGGTCCAGGCGAGCACCGCCTCGGCCATAGTCCGGCTGAGCTCCGGATCGATTAGACGCACGATCGGTAGCCGGCTGTCACCAAGCTCGCCGACGAGGCGTTCGACACCGGCCCATACGCTGTGGATCCATTTCAGCCACGGCAACCGCGCGATGTCCGCGGGATCTGGATTGGCGACGATTGCAATGTCGACCTGTTGCCGCGCCGCTTCATCTACATGCCGGAACGGGATAATCGTTTCATCCGGCATTCGTCGCGACAGCGCGGTAAGCCAAAGCTGCTCCACGTCCTCGGCCATACGCGTCACGAGAGCGATCATCGGACGATTTTCTTTTTGTACCTTAAGCGAGATCATTGGGCGAAGACGCTGTCGAAATCCTTGAAACCCTTGACCTCGATCGGGTTGCCGCTCGGGTCGAAGAAGAACATGGTGCGCTGCTCTCCGGGCTCGCCTTCGAAGCGGACCACAGGCGGGATGTCGAAGACGATACCGGCTTCCTCAAGACGTTTGGAGAGCGCCAGCCAGGCATCGAGCTCCAGAACAACGCCGAGATGCGGCATCATCACCATGTGATTGCCGACCTTGCCGGTGCGCGTCGTCTCGAAAGGTTTGCCGAGATGCATCGAGATCTGGTGGCCGAAGAAATCGAAATCGACCCAGGTTTCGGTGCTGCGACCTTCCTTGCAGCCCAGAACACCGCCGTAGAAACGGCGGGTCTCATCGAGATCGTTGACATGATAAGCGAGATGAAAAAGAGAGCGCATGGCGTTTCCTGTTTTTCTTGATGAGGCGAGGCTTAGCTTGCCGCCCGTGACTGTCTTAGAGCGCGCTGCGTCGATTTGGACGCATAAGGACGCGCTCGCTCTTTGAACCTGTGCATCGTGCTAATCCGAAAATCGATCCCGATTTTCGGGCCGTTGCCGTAGCAGCGCCGCCTTGAGAAAGGCAACGATCAGCGGATGAGGCGCATCGGCCCGCGACGATAGTTCGGGATGACCCTGCATGCCCATGAAAAAGGGATGATCGGCCACCTCTATCGCATCGACGACCGCACCATCCACACCAAGCGCGGCAACCCTTAGACCATGCGCTTCCAGGTCTCCTAGGATATTCGGATTGAGCCTGAAACGGTGATTGCACCGGACGGTCGTATCGGAAAGAACAATATCCGCAAGCCGAGTGCCAGCGACGGTGCGCGTGATCTGATCGCCGCTGCGATGGTCCGGCAGCAGACCGCCACCGGCCTTTTCTTCTCCCGCCATGGCGAGAAATGTTTTGATACCGGCATCGGGATCGGCTTCCGCCAGATTGGCGCCGCGGCGACCGAAGGCTTTCCAGGCAACCGCCGTCGCCATGGTCTGCATACCGAGGCAAAGCCCGACAGCCGGAACAGCATTTTCCAGCGCGAAGGCAGCGACCGCGGTTTGCCCGGGGACATTCTTCATGTCGGATCCACCGGGCAGAAGAACCCCCGCGTAAGGTCGAAGCACCATCTCGGCATCAGCCTCGCCAACATCGACCGGGTCGATAAAGTCGATGGACACAGGGATAGAGAGACTGTCCGCCGCGTCCGCAAGACTGGCGAGCGCCGACGGGTATACGCCGATATGATCGCTCCTGGCGCCGATGAGCGCGATCCTCAATGCTGGGGCGGACGTAGCCTCTGGCTGCGCAAGGGTGATGCGACCGAAGCGATCCCGCCAGGCGAGAACCGCCCCTGTGTCCCGGTTGAGAAAACGGTCGCCGTGATCATCAACGCTCACCACTCCGGTTGCGCGGACTGCAAGAGCCGACACCGCCTCCGCATCGGCCATGAAAGCCCGATGAACGGGTACGACGATGTCATCGATACGGGCCGCATCGAAGATCGCCTCTATTGTTGCCGGTGGGGCGACGGGCTGTCCCGATAGCCGCTCGAACCAATAAAGCCCGCTTGCGGCCAGCCCGCCCTTGGCAACCGCATGCTGCTTCGCATCGGCATGACGCGACGTATCGAAACGGGCGTCGAGATGCATGAACCGATGGTTCTCACGGACCGCTACCGCTGCGGCAACGGCTCCGTAAAGCGCCGGGCTGTCGGTGTCATGATGAACGAGGATAAGGCCCATCGTCAGCTCCGTTCGATCCGTGTTTCAGACGATCAAAAGACTGCGGTCGATCGTGCCGAGGGCGCGATAACCGGTCTCTGTTATGACAATCGTTTCACTTACGCCGACCGTGAAGCGACCGTAGATGCGCAACGCCGGCGGCAGGTGGAAGGTCATACCCGGTTGCAGCTCGGTCTTCACGCCCGCATTGAGGCTGAGGATGGCGCCCTCGCCCCAATCCGGCGCAAAGGAAATTCCAACGCTGTAGCCGAGGCGCTTCTTGAAGTTTTCGGTATAGCCGGCGCGATCAATCACCTTCTGACAGGCAATATGCGGCACTTCGCACGCTTCACCCGGACGAATGGCGTCGAGAGAGACTTGCAGCGCCTCCTGGCAGACCTTCATCATGTCGGCCGCTTCCTTCGGCGGCTCCCCGATCCAGGCCGAGCGCATCAGGGCGGCGTGGTATCGATCGTGACACGCCGCCATTTCGAGAAACGCCGGATCGCCCGCAGCAATGGCGCGACGGCGCCAGGTGCCGTGCGGCACGCCTGTGCGCGGGCCAACAGAGACAAGCGGCTCCATGCCGAGATATTCGGAACCGGCGGCGATGGCTGAACCCATCATCGCGGCCACGAGGTCGTTCTCGGTGGCGCCGACACGAATGGTGGCGAGGCCGGCGCGCATGCCCGCATCGACATAGGCGGCAGCCTTCTCAAGCTTCTCCACTTCAAGCGGCGACTTGATGGCCCGGAACGTTTCGATAACGCCGGCTCCATCGCCGATGGTGCCGAGCCGAGCCTGTAACGCCTCGTAAACGGCAATAGGCAGGAACCAGCCGCGCTTGTCGATGGCGATGCGCCTGGAGGCCAGTCCCCGGCTTTCGATCAGCTTGACCAGCAGCCCGATCGGATCCTCACCGTCCTGATAGACGACGGCATCGGAGATGAAGGTGTTGGCGATGAAGTTGAAATATTCGAGTTGGCGGATCAGGAATACCGGATCGCCGTCCGCTGGCAGGATCAGCGCCTGAAAAGTGTAATAGCCCGGTGTCTGCTGGCCGGTCAGATAAAAGATGTTCTCCGGGCCGGTCACGACCAGCGCGTCGAGGCCCGCTGCAGCAAGTCCTTCGCGGGCGAGAGCCTGTCGGCGCGCATATTCTTCCTTCGGGAAGGCGGATTCCTGTCCCTGGATGATATCGCTGGGAATGGTCATGCTTCAAACTCCTTGACGAGATGCGCCTTCGACGCATCGAATTCCAAACCGAAACCGCTCGTGGCAGGCCCTTCGACACCGCCATCCCTGTAGAGAAGCCCGCTTGCCGCGTCGTTTTCGAGACCGTCGGCTCCGTAGAGTTCGGCAAAGCGGGGGCCGACCGCGCAGCTCAGATGAAGTGCGGCCGCCGTTGCGACCGCGCCTTCGTTCATCTGTCCGACCATGAAGGGAATATTGGCACCCGAAAGCCGCTTGGCGGCGGCATGGGTTGCTGCGATGCCACCCAGTTTGACGAGCTTCAGATGCGCCCAGAGAAGCCCCTTTGCAGATATGATCTCATCAATATCGGCGGCGGAGGCTACACTTTCGTCGAGCATCAGCGGCAGTGGGCTCGTCTCCGCCAGCCGTTTCAGCATGTCCCAATCTCCGGCAGCGACCGGCTGCTCGACATAGGCAAGCCTGAAGCGGGCGAGCGACCGCAAATTCTCAGGCCGCTTCTGCTTCGCTCCACGAGCCGTTGGCATCGATAGCAAGTTTGACGGTATCGCCGAAACGGTCACGCAGGGCTGCTATGCGCGCAATATCCTCGGCAAAATCGCCACCACCGACACGCACTTTCAGGTCGCAGAAACCGCGTGCCACGTAGGTCTCGGCCTGGGCCAGAAACCGGTCGGTTGAGGATATGAACAGGGTCTGGTTGGTAGAGTGCCTTACCATCGGCAAAGCCTTGCCGCCCAACATGGCGGAGACCGTCACACCCTGCTTGCGAGCGACGAGATCGTGAAGCGCGCTGTCGATCAACATCCGAACTGGCGGGATGACATCGCCCCGACCGGCCAACTCGCTCTGCACTGCACCGGGTTCCATCGACCAGTCCAGACCGTTCAGGACGTCCAACGTCCTCCGAAGGCAGGTTTCCGGCTCGATACCGTTCAGATATGCAATATTGATGCGGACTTCGCCTGTCCCGGCATGCCCACCATGTTCCAGCCTCAGATAGAGCGTATCGAGCCCGCTGACCGGACCGGAGGACGCGGTATGCAGGAGAAGCCCGCCGCCATATCGAAGCATGGCTCTGGAGAGGGACGCTCTCATGGGGCCGGCCGCAGCATCGTTCTGGCCACGTCGCGGTAGATGACGCTACAGGTGATGAATTCATCCACCGGCACGAATTCATCCGCCTTATGGGCGACGGACAGGCTGCCGGGGCCGATCACCGTTCCTTGTGCACCAAGCGAACGGAAATGCACCAGATCGCAGCCGCCCTGAAAACCGAATGGGCCGGGATCGACAGTGCCGTTCTCCTTACAGGCCTTGAGGCTTGCCAGGACGACGGGATGATCGGGCGCGGTTTCAGTGGCACTGCCGGTCGTGGCCTTGTAGTCGATGATCTCCGCCTTCACGCCGAAACGATCATACGCATCCTTCAGCAAAGCAGCCAGTTCCTGCTTGACGACCTCTTCGTCCTCGCCTGGCACCATTCGGCGGTCAAGCAGCAGGTCGCAGGCACCCGGAAGGACGTTATCCGCATGGCCGCCGGTGATGCGCGTCACCGTCAGGCTTGCCGCGCCGACCAGGGGATGGGTCCGCTTGCGCACGACGTCGTTGTGATAGGTTTCGATGAGTGTCAGAAGCTGGCCCGCGCGATAGATGGCGTTGTCGCCGAGATGTGGCGTACCGGAATGTGCCGTGACACCCTGCACGCGCACCACGGGCCTGAGACTGCCCTTATGCGCCGAATAGGTCGTATTGGAGGTTGGTTCGCCCACCACCGCGAAATCGATATTTGGCTTTGTCGAGGCGTAGTATTTGGCGCCTTCGCTGGCAATTTCCTCGTCGCCGACGAAGACACCGAGCAGCGTGCCAGACCATGTCGCGCGGTCTGCGGCAAGCATCCGCATTGCCTCGATCATGGCGATCAGTGGCCCCTTGCAGTCGCAGGTACCACGACCGAAGAGCTTGCCGTCCGCCTCCCGAAGCGTAAAGGCATCGGAGGTCCAGCCGTCGCCTGCAGGCACGGTGTCCATATGGGTATTGAAGGCAAAGACGGGGCCGGTACCGTTTTCCAGCCTGGCTTCGACATTGAAGCGTCCCGGCTTGTATTCGGTCAGCGAGACCGAGAAGCCTTCTTCTTTCAGCAGGCGCTCGACGTAAACAGCAACCTCACCTTCACCGCCTGGCGGGTTCTCGCTGCGAATGGCGATGATTTCCGCAAGTTCGCGTTTCATCCGGGCGGCGTCTGGCATATGAGTCATGATCGGATTTCACCTAGTGCAATATCTGGTCGAGGAAGCGTGTCGCCCGTTCGTTGACGGCGCCTCCGAAGAAAGAATCGCGAGACGCATTTTCCACCACCTCGCCATCTTCCATGAAGATGATCTGATCGGCGGCGCGCTTGGCGAAGCCCATTTCATGGGTCACGACGATGCTGGTCATGCCTTCGCTGCTGAGATCGGCCATGACGTCCAGCACTTCGCGGATCATCTCGGGGTCCAGAGCCGACGTCGGCTCGTCGTAGAGCATCAGCTTCGGCTTCATGGCAAGCGCGCGGGCAATGGCGACCCGTTGCTGCTGCCCGCCCGAAAGTTCGTCCGCAAAAAAATCGGCCCTTTCGGGAATACGCACCTTGCGGAGCAAATCCATGGCTATGTCGTGGGCGTCGCTCCGGCTCATGCCGAGCACCTTCATTGGTGCGAGCATGATGTTTTCGATGGCGGTAAGATGCTGGAAGAGCTCGAAATTCTGGAAAACCATACCGATCTGACGGCGGACTTCCGTGGCGCGGCGCAACTCACGGGCGATGTCGTTACCTTCGAAGAAGATATTGCCGTCATCGGCTGGCTCAAGCAGGTTGATGCAGCGCAGCAAGGTCGATTTGCCAGACCCGGACGGGCCGATAATCACCATGGTCTCGCCGCCGTGGACGTTCAGGCTGCACGCCTTCAAGATCTGAAGGTCACCGAAACTCTTGTTGATCCCCATGACTTCGAGGAGCGGCTGGCGTGCGGTGGCTTTGGTAACGTGCTCTTTCATCGGGCCTCTGCCTTTTCGGTAAGCGCAGTCAGGCGCGCCATCAAGGAAACGGGAGGACGCTTATCCCGTCGGCGCTTTCGGTCGAGCGCCCGCTCAAGGAGAAATTGGCCGCCCATGAAAATCGTGGTGAGCGCCAGATAGTAGATGCCGGCCGCCGTCAGCGCCTCGAAGTATTTGAAGTTGGAACTTGCGGTCTGGTTTGCGACCAGAAGCAGTTCTTCCACCGCCACCACCGATACCAGCGCGCTCGTCTTCAGCATGCCGATCATCTGGTTTCCTGTCGGCGGCAGGACGATGCGGGCGGCCTGGGGAATGACGATGTAACGCATCACGGCAAACCGGCTCATGCCAAGCGCAAGGCCAGCCGTCCGTTGGCCTTTCTTGACCGCCTGAAGACCGGAACGAATGATCTCCGCCATATAGGCGCCCTCGTTCAGCGACAATGCGATCACGGCGCTGGCGAAGGCGGACAGCATGATGCCGAAGGTCGGCAGTACGTTGTAAATGAAGATGATCTGGAACAGCACCGGGGTGCCACGGAAAAGCCAGAGATACAAAAGCGTGACAATCTGTAACGCCTTTACGCGCGATTCCTGCAACAGAGCCACCACGAGACCGGCGATCATTCCGAAAAATAGCGAGATGACCGTTATGATCAGCGTCAGTAACGCGCCGTGGAAGAAAGCGGGTGAAAAGACATAGTCAAAGACCAGATCAAGCGACATCCCGCTCTCCTTTTTTCTTTGTTATGGGGCGGTCAGTTGAAGATCGACACCGATGCCGGCAGCTTCCATTTTTCGATCAGCGTCTTGTAGGTGCCGTCGGCGACGACCTCCTGCAGCGCGTCCTTGATCGCCTTTTGAACAGCCGTATCACCCTTCCGGGTCGCCATGCCGATATTGGTATTCGATTCGAATTCTTCTCCGGCAACCTCGTAAACGCCGGGCGTTTCGGTCTGCAAGACGACCGCGCCGGGGGTCGAGTCGAACTCGGCATCGGCACGTCCCTGCCGCAGCGCAAGTGCGGAGTCCTGCCCTGTCGGGAACGTCAGAACCTTGACCGCGGCAAGACCCTTGCCCTTGCAGCGCGCATCGTCGGCACGCGCCTGGCTCTCTTCAATTCCACCAAGTGTCACGGCAATCGTTTTGCCGCAGAGGCTGTCGTCACGACCGGTGATCTTGGACGGATTGCCCGCACGCACGACAACCTGATTACCTACCTTGAGATAGGGAATGAAATCGACCTGCTCGGATCTCTTCGGGTTAATATACATGGCAGAGTTGATGATATCGATACGACCGGCCAAGAGTGCCGGGATCAGACCCTGAAAGTCCATGCTCATCGGCTTTGTTTCAGCCTTCAGCTTCTTGGCAATAGCGGAAATCAGATCGATGTCGAAACCGGTCAGCTGACCATCCTTCTGAAATTCGAACGGAGCAAACGTCGCGGCGACGCCATATGTGAGGGTTCCCTTTTCCACCAATCCGGCGGACGGCAACTCAGCGGCAGACGCCGAGGCGACAGCGGCAAGCGACAGCATCGATGTAGCGAAAATGGTCTTGAGCATGCGAGTCCCCTTAGTTATTGTTAAGTCAGATTGCATTTTCTTTTAACAACAATACAATTTAAAAAATTTCGGAGTCAAGCGAGAAAGTGAAATATTGAGCAATGCGTATGTATGCTCATTTTTTGATCTTATTGATGAATTTCGCTCCATATTCGATTTTTTCGATCTTAAATTGAGTTTGAATGCCGGATTGACCGCACTTCGACCGTTGAGCGGATAGACTTTTGTCGATGAACGGCTATTAGTCAGGATGCAACTATCAGCTTTACGATTGTACGATGTCAGAAAACGATACAAAAACTTCGAGTGCGGTGACAACGAATGCCCAGCAGAGTAGGCACCGCCTTGCCAATCAGATCCTTGACCTCATTCGCGACGCGAGATTTGAGATCGGACATCATCTGCGCGAACAGCAACTGAGCGACATGCTCGGCGTATCCCGCACGCCCGTCAGAGCTGCCCTCACCTTGCTCGCGGAGCGTGGCATTGTAGAAGCGCGCAAAAATCAAGGTTTTTTCCTCAAGGCCCAGCATCTGACACTTCACCGCACAGAACTGGAGGTACCGGTCACGGCGGGCGAGGATCTTTATGCCCGCATCGTGGAGGACCGGCTGTCCGGCATTCTGGGTGACAGCGTCACCCAGGCAGAACTGACACGGCGCTACAAAGTCGATCGGACTCTTCTGCTGCGCACCTTGACGCATATGGTCAATGACGGCTTGCTTTCGCGCAACAGCGGTCGCGGCTGGACGTTCCGCCCAACCCTCGATTCACAAGTGGCCCTGCGCGATAGTTATGATTACCGCAGCACTCTGGAACCGGCCGGGCTGCTTTTGGGAAGTTTCAAGTTCGACGCCGGATTGCTCGAACGGTCGCGCCTGGAGCACATCTACCTCGAGGGTCATCCCAACATCGCGGCCGTCGATCCCCGCCTCCTGTTTGACACGGACGCGCAGTTTCATGAAATGATTGCGGGCTTCAGCGGCAATATTTTCTTTCTTCAAGCCATCCAACAGCAGAACCGATTAAGGCGTCTTTTGGAGTTCGGCGGCTATTCCAACCGCCGCCGTGTGCGGGATTGGTGCCGCGAACATCTCAACATCATAGCCGCAATATTCGAAGGCGACACCATCAAGGCATCGGAACTGATGACGAAACATTTAAACGCCGCGAGAGCTGCGGCTCGACATTACCCAAAACCGAATTAGGATTGAAGTCGGTCGAGATCCCGTTCCCCTGCAATGCTCGATCGCGAGGACTGCCCAAGCGAACTCATTTTGGCGAAGGCAAGCGGAGCAATTTTTTATATAGTTCAGCGACCGTTAAACGCTTAGGTGGCTCTTGGGTTCGTGCGCAATCCGTCCATGACCAACCGAACGATCCTTTGGGCGCGTAAACGCCAATCGGGTCCTTCCGGTATGGAGTATACCCCGAAGAGCGCATTAAGAACGTCTGCGGCGTCAATGTCTCCTTTGACGGCGTGAGCTTCGCGCGCATGGGCTAGAAGGTCGTCAAAGGCGGTATGCAATAGCGTTGAGCCTTCCGAAAAAAGAGCGGAGTTGGATGTGAACAACAGTTTCAGACTGTTCGCCATGCCCCGTTTCGTCGCCATGTAATCGACGAACCGGTACATCCATTTTTCGACGGCCATTTCGGGCTCTTCTTCGGCCATAAACGCGCGCGCGGCTGCGGCAAGAAGCTCCAATTCACGCCGATACACGCTCTCCACCAGATGTTCACGTGTCGGAAAATGCCGATAGAGCGTGCCGATGCCAACACCCGCACGCCTGGCAATGTCTTCAAGCGATGCGGACGCTCCCTGCTCAGAAAATGCCAGTGCAGCAATCTCGACGAGTTTCTCGCGGTTTCGCCGGGCATCCGCACGCAAAGGCGGGTGTTTGACCGTTGGCGTAGGTTCCTCGGGCACTTAAGGGCGCGCTCCATAAGAAATGACTTGACGAAAGATCGTAAGCCACTAAGTTAAACGGAGGCGCCTCCGCTTATGGATGCGCCATTCGTTTCCTTAAATCAAATAGGAGGCGGATGTCATGCCAAAATCAGAAAATGGCGATGAAGGCCGGCAGCCGTATCGTTCCACAAGAGCCCAACCATCCGTCTCTTAAGTTGACGTCGCAATCCTGGAGGCACCCGTGACTCGATCGGTGAATACCAACACGAATAACCATGGTGCGTCTCATTGGTTGCCTCGAGACGACAAGATTTCCGTTTTGCCTGCACCTCAAAAGGCCCTTTCAAACGATAGAGCCTATGACATTCTAAACTTCGCCATCGAAAGCACGGCGGCAGGACGTCAGGTGGCCCTATGCACCCTGGTGGAGATACGCGGCGGCTCCTCGCGTCCAATTGGCGCGCATATGGCGGTCTGCGAAGACGGGCGTTACTGCGGCTACGTGTCCGGCGGGTGTACTGAGGCGGCTATTGCCGCTGAAGCCTTGCAGGCGATGAGGAGTGGTCACGACCGGTTCGTTATGTTGGGCGAAGGATCACCCTTCTTCGATATCGTTTTGCCCTGCGGAGGCGGGATTACGGTCTCCATTCACCTCCTCAAGACCGTCGAACCGCTCTGTTCCGTCAACAGGCTGGTGGATAATCGTCAGTGCGCATCACTTCGCTATATGCCCGGCCCCCGGCAACTTTCGCTTGGGCCAGAGGCGACAACAACCGGCTGGGACGACGATTCGTTCGTCACCTGCTACCGGCCAAAAGTGCGCATGATTTTTTCCGGGCGCTCCCTTGAGGTGGAGACAACCGCCCGAATTGCCGAGGCTGCGGGCTATGATGTCATTCTCCTGGACGGTGCGAGCAGCTCCCACATTGATCCTTCGCTGATTGATGCCGACACAGCAGTGGCTCTTCTTCAGCACGATCTAGACCAGGAAATCCCGCTGCTTGAAGCCGCGCTTGCTGCATCGCCGTTTTATATTGGAGCTCTCGGAAGTTCCCGGACACATCACAGGCGGGTCGAGGGATTGCGCCAGCGCGGCCATTCGGAGGAGGCGATCGGTCGGATCAAGGCGCCAATCGGAGTTTTCGCAAAAGCAAAAGACGCGCAATCTCTGGCGCTCTCCGTTATCGCCGACATCGCCGCCTCGCGGCAGACTCACGTTGCACGGAACGAAAGCATCCCTGCGAGACCGTAGTCGAAAGCGCTTCATAACAAAGAACTTGGGCTGAAAATCGCTGCTTTAATTGTCCCGGCGATCGGCCAACGGCAAACATGACCGGACGTTCCACAGGTGCCGCGAGTGCGTTTCCAACGCGGCCTGTCAGATGAGGGAGATATCCAATGCGATTCATCATAAACGGAGCGGCAGTGGAGGTAGAGGCGGATATCCGCACCTCGCTGCTTGATCTTATGCGCAACTATCTGGGGCTGACCGGCACGAAGAAAGGATGCGATCAAGGCGCGTGCGGCGCTTGCACCGTGCTCGTGGATGGCGAGCGTATCAATTCCTGCCTCGCGCTTGCTGTTCAATATCAGGGACGCAGCATCACGACCGTCGAAGGCCTTGCCGCAAACGGCAATCTTCACCCTCTGCAGAAAGCCTTTATAGAGCATGACGGCTTTCAATGCGGCTACTGCACGCCGGGCCAACTCTGTTCCGCCGTGGGTATGGCGGGCGAACTCGAACGCAATATCCCAAGCGTCGTCACCGCCGATCTTTCGAGCGACAGTGTGACTGTGGATGAGACCGAAATTCGCGAACGCATGAGCGGTAATCTCTGTCGTTGCGGTGCCTATAACGGCATCGTCGAAGCCATCTCCGAGACGCTGACCCATCAGGCAATAGTCCAGACCGATGAGAGGGCACGCGCATGAACATATTTTCCTACCATCAGGCGTCGGACGCCGCCTCCGCCATCACTCTCAAGCAAGCGGGTCCCACAGCCAAATATCTGGGCGGCGGGACCAATCTCGTCGACCTCATGCGCGAGACCGTTGAGAGACCGGCAACACTGGTCGATGTCACCCGCCTCTCCAGTGCCATAGAGCAACGCACAGATGGCAGCCTGCTGATCGGAGCAGGTGTGACAAACACGGCACTCGCAGCCCATGGTGCGGTGAGATCGCAGTTTCCGCTTCTGTCACGCGCCATTTTGGCGGGCGCCAGCGCGCAAATTCGAAATGTGGCAACAGTCGGCGGCAATATACTCCAGCGCACCCGCTGTCGGTATTTCTACGACAACGCTGCCCGCTGTAACAAGCGCCAGCCTAATTCCGGCTGCGATGCGGTGGGCGGTTTCAACCGTTACCACGCAATCCTCGGCGCATCTGAAAGCTGCGTCGCGACCCATGCATCAGACATGTGCGTGGCATTGGTCGCACTGGACGCAACGGTTCATCTTGAAGGCCCGTCCGGCACGCGCCTATTGCCATTGCGTGCGCTTCATCGCCTGCCAGGGGCCACGCCTGAGATCGAAACCGAACTTCATCCAGACGATCTCATTACAGCCTTAGAGATCCCGGCCCTTCCCTTTGCCCGCATGTCCGCCTACCGGAAAGTCCGGGATCGCGCGAGCTACGCTTTCGCTCTCATTTCCGTTGCTGCCGCGCTTGAGATCGACGGCGCTGGCCACGTGACGGATGTGAGGCTCGCCCTTGGTGGCGTTGCCCACAAGCCGTGGCGAGCGCTGAAGGCGGAAGCGCGCCTTCAAGGCCAGAAGGCAAATGCGGAAAGCTTTGCGGCAGCGGCCGAAGCCGAACTCGCTGACGCCATCGGCTTGCGGGACAATAGGTTCAAGATCGAACTTGCTAAACGCACGATCGTCGCGGTTCTTGAAGAATTGAAGGGAGAAAACGCATGAGCGCCGAAACCCAGACGCTGCCAAAAACAGCCAAGCCAGGTCGCTGGCAACCTGCCGTTACGACCGATCCACTTTTGCGCAAGCATGGATCACTCGGACAATCTGTATCGCGCATCGAAGGCCCAATGAAGGTGCAGGGCAAGACACGGTTCGCGGCCGAATTTCCCTATGACAATATCAGCTATGCAGCGCTGGCCTTCAGCACCATTGCACGCGGTCGCATCGTCGAACTGAACGTCAGCGCGGCACAAGACGCGCCGGGCGTCATTCTCGTCATGACCTATAAGAACGCGCCAAGGATGAAGGCGCCATCGCTGATGATGTCGTCACCCACAGCGGCAGGCGCCACCGATCTTCCGGTCATGCAGAACGACGAAATTCACTGGAACGGTCAGCCCATCGCTGTCGTCCTGGCAGAGACGCAAGAGCAGGCGGATTACGCAGCTTCCCTGGTCACGGCAAAATACGACGTGCTGCCAGCGATCACGTCTTTCGATGAAGCCAAGACGTCGCCGAGGCAACTTGAAACTCTGCTTGGCCAACCCCCTTTCGTCGAGATCGGCGACGCCGAAACCGCACTTGCCAAGGCGGACGTGAAGGTCGATCTGGTTTACAGAACGCCGCGCCACAATCACAACGCCATCGAATTGCATGCGGCGACGGTTGTCTGGAATGATGATGAACTGCGGGTTCACGATGCAAGCCAGTTGCTCGACCTGACCACGGGCCAGCTTGCGGACATTTTCGATCTCGATGTCAGCAAGGTCCATGTGACCTCGCCCTATGTCGGTGGTGGCTTTGGAGGAAAATGTCTCTGGGACCACCAGATCCTGGCCTGTGCGGCGGCCAGGCTCGCAAACCGCCCGGTGCGGATCATGCTGTCTCGCGAAGGGGTGTTCAGAATCGTCGGCGGCCGCACGGTCACCGAACAGCGTGTAGCCCTGGGCGCAAGGGCAGACGGAACGCTCGACGCCCTGATCCACACGGGAACAGCCGCGATGACGCTGCACAATTCCTGCCCCGAACAATTTACCTTTCCCGCGCGCCACCTCTACGCCGCCAGAACCTTTCGTCTCGGCCAGGACGTCGCCGATATGGACATGCTGGCAAACACCTTCATGCGAGCACCAGGGGAGTCGGTCGGAACCTTCGCACTGGAATGCGCGCTCGATGAGCTTGCCGAAAAATTAGGACTGGACCCGATCGAACTGCGCCGACGGATCGAGCCGGAAACGGATCCGACAACCGGCAAACCATTTTCTTCCCGCTATCTCATCGAAGCCTACGAGAAGGGGGCGGAAAAGTTCGGTTGGGACAAGCGTAGCCAGACGCCGCGCCAGAGGCGTGAGGGCGAATGGCTGATCGGTATGGGATGCGCGACGGCGACCTATCCCTATCACCGGTTCCCCGGCGGCGCCGCGCGTATCAAGCTGACGGCGGACGGCCACGTGACGGTTTCAACCGCCGTCCACGACATGGGGATGGGAACAGCGACGGCGCAGGTCCAGCATCTTGCCGCACGGCTGGGCTTGCCGCTCGATCATGTGACCTTCGAGTATGGCGATAGCCGACTGCCAAAGGGTGTGATTGCGGGAGGCTCGACGCAAACCGCTTCAATCGGTGGCGCAGTCATCGCCGTAACTGAAGTCTTCGTTGAGGAATTGATCAAGCTTGCCGGAAACGACTCTCCACTGGCAGGACTTTCGCTTTCCGACGTGGATACCAGAGACGGTGGTTTAGCGCATATCAACGACAGTAGCCGCTTCGAGAGCTACCAGTCGATCCTCAAGCGCGCCGGGAGAGACGAGCTTGTCTGCGAGGCGGAGGCACCCGCGCCGGCGGAAATGCAAGCTTTTTCCATGCATTCTTACGGTGCACAGTTTTGCGAGGTCCGCGTCAGTGCAGTAACGGGCGAAGCGCGCGTCTCGCGCTTCTTGGGTTCCTTCGACGCAGGGCAAATATTGAACCACAAGATGGCGACCAGCCAGTTCAAAGGTGGGATCATCATGGGTATCGGTCTGGCTCTTACCGAAGAAACGAACTTCGATGAGCGAACGGGGCGCGTCGTCAATGCCTCCCTGGCAGACTACCACGTGCCGGTGCAAATGGACGTCCCCGCAATCGACATCCTTTACACCAACAGGCCCGATCCCCAGGCCCCCATGGGGGCACGCGGCATCGGAGAGATCGGCATTACCGGAGTTGGGGCAGCCATCGCCAATGCAGTCTACAATGCAACGGGTGTGCGCGTGCGTGACTTGCCCATGACCTTGGACAAACTGATGACCGGTCCGGATTGACGAAACAGGCAGGTTTAAACATCCCGGGGTGAAGATCAGATCGAATGCGCGTCAGACACAGAGCCGTGCCTGACCGCCATGAGATTAAAAGCTGATCTTTGCCGTCAATGTCGCGTTGAGCGACTCACCAATGGAGTTTCCAAGAGCTGTCGTGCCGATTGAGGACGTGTAGTACGTTTTATCGAAAATGTTCTTCACATTAAGCTGCAGCGCGATGGGTCTCTCGAAATTCAGCGTGTATGTCGCAAAAGCATCGACGACGGCATAACCCGGGAGGAAATAGGCATTGGAGTTCATACCAGCGCGCTGCCCGACAGCGCGCACACCGGAACCTACCTTGAGGGTGTTGCCGCTTTCGTCAATCTCGCCGAAATCATAGGTTATATAGAGCGAGCCGGTGTGCTCCGGCACATTGACGAGCCTCTTGCCGGCATAGGTCGGATCGTCGCGGACTTCTGCATCAGTGTATCCATAGCTGGCAATCATATCGATATTATCCGTCAGCGAACCGGCGACATCGATCTCAAAGCCTCGTGAGCGCACGAGACCTGCGGTCTTGACCACCGTATTTATACCGACGAGTTCAGAATAGGCGACATTCTTCTTTTCCGAAGTATATAGGGCAACATTTGCAGTCAGACCGGACGCTATCTCGAATTTGGCGCCAACCTCATAGGAAACGCCTTCCTCCGGGTCGAGATTGCCATAGTAGCTTGCGATGGAGGATTGCGGTCGAAAGGTTTTGGCGGCGTTGGCATATAGAGAGACATCAGGCGTCAGCTTATAGACGATCCCGGCATTGGGGACGAGCGCATCACCATGGCTGTCCGTATTCGTTTTGAAGGGGCGTCCTTTGCCTGCCACCAGATCGTAATATTGATAACGCAGACCTCCTACCAGAATCCATTGATCGCTCAGATGCCAGTTGTCTTGCAGATATAGCGAGCCGGTGTTGATAATTTCCGTCTGGTCGCTGTCGGCCGTTCGAACCGCCGTGCAAGCGGGAAGCGTCCCATAGACCGGATTGTAGATGTTGAAGCCTGTAACCTCACCGCAGCGCATGAGATCGGTTCGAAGTGTATTGGCGTAGTCGTAGGAGGCACCGATCAGGATTTCGTGTCGAAAATCGCCGATCTCGACATCGCCGGTCAAATCCGTCCTGACGGCATGATTGTAAATAGTGGAGCCTTGCGTTGCATCAGCACGGCGCTTGAGGACGCCGGTTGCTGGAGTGTATTCAATGACGCGCGCTTGGTTGTCGGAGTACACATTGCGGCTGTAGCTATAGTCAATGCCGAGCTTCCAGTCATCCGAGAGCTGGCGGTCAATATCGACCTGAAAAAGATCGGACTTGCCGTCGGTAACATTATAGGGCTCATCGAAGCGGGTTTTACGATCCACATTGACCATGTGGCCGGTGGTCAAATCAAAGATCGTCCCGCGATCGAAGGGCGTGCTGTAGTCCTGGTGCATGTAAGACACCGTCACATCCGTGTCTTCACCGGACCAGGATAGTGATGGCGCGATCAGCCAATCCTTGTTTTCGCCGAAATTGCGCCAGTAATCGATGTGCCTGTAATCGCCGATAAGCCGGTATGACAGGTCGGTCCCTTCAAGCGGGCCTGTTACATCGAAACCTGCCGACCCACCGCCGAAGCTGGAAGCACTAGAATAAATGTCGGCGGAGAAAGTGTCCTCTGGTTTCTTCGTCACGACATTGATCATGCCGCCTGTATCCAGGATACCGTAAAGCGTGGAAGATGGTCCCTTTAGCACCTCTACCCGGTCCGTCGTCGCATTGAACGAACGGTTCAAGGCAGTCTTCATCCCGTTGATCAGAATCGAGCCGTCTCGGTTGTCGCCGAAACCACGACGAATGATTGAATCTTGCGTGCCGCCCAGCGTATTCGCCTGTGAAATACCGCTGATGTTTGCCAAGGCTTCATCCAGGCTCGTCGCATGCTGATCCTGAAGAATCTCCTGGCTGACGACATTGACGGCCTGGGGAATATCCAGCAGAGGGGTGTTCGTGCGAGTGGCTGTGGACGTCGCGACGGGTTGATACCTGTTCGTGGCGGCGTCAGCTGCCCCGTTGATCACGATCGTCGAAAGCTGGGTTGGGGCAGCATCCTGCGCGGTCACGCGCTTGGTTTTTTGCCGAGATAGTTCCTGGGCATATGCCGAGCTGCACGCTGCCGCAAAGATACACGAAACAAGCAAGATCGCCGTTGAATGTTTTAAATGTCTCGCTTGTCCCATGATGCGCCCCAGGTATCAAAACTCACGAGCACGTCCATGGATTTCATGACTGTAGTAGTCAATTTTTAATTTGACTACATCTGACCGAGACTGTCCGAAAATGGCCCGGAATTAAACGATATCTGGAGGCGATCAGCCGAACGCCAAGCGCACTACCCCCGTCAAAAACAACTTTTAAAGACAAAAATATTTGACTACTACAGTCATGATATGCACGTCGTTGCGCCAGAGAAGTTGAAAGTTGACGATGAGCGAAGATACGAAATCTGGCGGCGCCATCTTGTTGGACGCCCAGGCCCTCTCAGCGGCCTACGGCGCCAACGTCGTTCTTGACGATGTCAGCTTCCTCGTGCGCGAAGGGCAGTTGACCGTGCTGGCAGGACCAAATGGTTCAGGCAAGTCGACCCTGCTTTCGCTCCTGGCGCGTATATTGAAGCCCTCCCATGGTGCGGTGCTGCTCAATGGACGGGATATTTCCACGACCCCGAGCAAAGAGATTGCCAAAAAACTCGGTCTCCTCCCACAGGCGCCGCTCGTTCCCGAAGGCATAACCGTTTACGATCTCGTCTCGCGAGGCCGCTATCCGCATCAGGGCTTTTTAAAGCATTGGTCGCAGAGCGACGAGGCGGCGGTAAAGCAGGCTCTTTCCGCGACCTCTCTGGCAGACCTTGCCGGACGCGCTGTCGACAGCCTGTCTGGAGGACAAAGGCAGCGTGCCTTTATTGCCATGACGCTCGCCCAGGAAACGTCCGTCATCCTTCTCGACGAGCCCACGACCTTTCTCGATCTGCGCTTCCAGAACGAGGTGATGGATATGATCGGGCGGCTGACGAGCGATCTGGGGCGAACAGTCGTTGCGGTTCTGCACGATCTGAATGCCGCCTTCCAATATGCAGACCGTATCATCTTCATGAAAGCGGGCCGCATTCACACCATTGTCGACGATCTCGCCGTCTGCTCGGAAGAGTTGATTCGTGACGTCTTCGAAACGACCGTCACGCGGCTGAACCATCCGGCGACCGGAAGACCCGCTTTTCTGCCTGTTCCGGGCTTCAGGAGCAATCCGTGAGAGCAGCCCCCCTCACCGCGCCGACAGTCTCAAGATGGGCGTTGCTGGTGCCCCTGGCCGGATTGACACTGGTTTTGGCTCTCTTACACCTTTCCATCGGCGCAAGGGGAATGCCCCCTTCCGTCGTGCTCGACACCCTCTTTTCCTTCGATCCCGCCAACTTCAATCATCGAATTCTCTTTAGTTTACGGCTGCCACGTCTATGCGCAGCGCTCCTAAGTGGCGCTGCGCTGGGCATCGCCGGCCTGCTGCTACAATCGCTTCTGCGCAATCCACTCGCGGAGCCCCATATTCTCGGCCTCAATGCCGGTGCCAGCCTTGCCGTGGTCGTGGCGACGGCTCTGCCTGCGGCGATCCAGCCGACCATAGTGGAGCGTCCGCTTCTGGCCGCTTGCGGCGGTGCCGTCGTCTTTGCCGCCGTCTTCGCTCTGTCTTCCGCCGGCAGACTTGGCATGACCGTAACAAAGCTGGTTTTCTGCGGTATAGCGCTTTCTGCACTCGCTTCGGCCCTGGTCTCGGCCATCCTACTGCTTGATCAGGAGACGCTGGAGGCCGTTCGTTTCTGGCTTGTCGGTGATCTCGCGGGCGCGTCCTGGCAGCAGGTCATCACGGCCCTTCTACCGCTCGCCGTTGCTGGCGCCGTTGCACTGGTCATTGCTCCCCGTCTCGATGCTATGGCGCTGGGAGACGCGTCCGCGATCAGTCTCGGCGTGCCTCTCAAGACGACGCGGCTGGTCGGACTTGCTGCTGCGGCCCTCGCATCGGGAACCGCCGTTTCGACCGTTGGACCGATCGGCTTCGTGGGTCTCATCGTCCCCGGTTTAGCAATAAGGCTTACCGGCGGACGGCATCTTCATGCCGTGATGCTGTCAGCCTTGGGTGGCGCCGCCCTGCTGGTCATGGCTGATATCGTCGCCCGCAGCATTTTGCCAGGCCGCGAAGTCGCGACAGGTATCATGACGGCGCTTGTCGGCGCTCCTGTGTTTCTCTTGATCGTGGCGCGGAGGCTGTGATGGAGATCGTTTCAAACTACGTATTTGTCCGAATTGGCACGTTCTCCGTGCGGTTCCATTTGCAGCGTTGCCTGATGAGCCTGGGGCTCGCCATCCTCTTGCTAGCTTGTGCCATTGCGGCGCTCGCAATCGGCAGCGGGCACGCTGGCTTTGCAGATGCCCTCGTCTTCCTTACCGGAATGTCATCGCATACCTACGATGTCGTCGGCGACCTGCGCGCGCCTCGTGTCGCCATGGCGCTCGCTTGTGGCGCAATGCTTGGTCTATCGGGTGCGGCACTCCAGGCTCTGACCCGAAACGGGTTGGCGGATCCTGGCTTGCTCGGGGTGCGAGAAGGCGCGAGCCTCGCTGTGATCGTCACGATCCTCAGTTGGCCTGCCGCTCCGCTTTACCTCCGTCCGATCGTGGGCATGGCCGGCGGACTTACTGCCGCACTCTTCGCCATGTCGCTGGCGCGGTCACTTTCTCATATCCGGTTTATTCTCATCGGGATCGGCATGTCCTGGTTTCTCTCCGCCATCATCGCGCTGATACTGGTAAGCGCTGACATCGATAACGTGCAAGCCGCCATGATATGGATGGCAGGTAGCCTATCGGGTGTTCAGCCAACGCTGCTGCCGCTTGCCTGGACATGCCTCATTCTTGGAGGCGGTATGCTCCTTCTGACAGTCCGTGCTGCTGAGGCAAGTCTTTTGGGAGAGATCACGGCAATCGGCCTTGGCGTTCGAACCAACCGCTACAGGCTGATTGCGATTATAGCGTCCGTGCTAATGACGGCAGCCGCCGTTTCCTGCGCGGGCAGCCTTGGCTTTGTCGGACTGCTCGCACCGCATCTGAGCCGTTTCATCATCGGTGGCGGCCAGGCTGCACTGCTTTCCGGGAGCGCCTTGATCGGCGCCGGGCTGGTTCTTCTGGCGGACACGGTTGGTCGTACCGTGTTCGCCCCGGTTCAGATACCCGCTGGCATCGTCCTTTCCGTTCTGGGTGTTGTCCTGCTTGTCGGTCTGCTTTGGCAGCGACGGCACCATATTTGAGGAGCTTTTCGCGATGCGCGTCCTTATCCTGTGTGTCTTTCTGTTTCTGCCGCTCATGGCATCAGCGCAGCAAACAATCCGCTTCACCGACGACTTGGGGCGCAGCGTCGACGTGCCCGCACGGCCGCAGCGGATTGCCTCACTGCACGACATCGACGTCACCATTCCGCTCATCGAACTCGGCGTGATGCCCGCTGCAAGCCACGGCCGCATCGGTCCCGACGCCAAGCCTTATCTTCGCTCCGGCTCGCTTCTGACAGGCGTGGATTTCGACAATTCAACGATCGCATTCATCGGGGCAAACGATATCGATCTCGAAAAACTGGCTGACATCAAACCCGATCTGATCGTGACAACAATTGGCCGGCCGACACCGATCGAGGCCCTGGAACGCATCGCTCCGACAGTTGCGCTGGACGCAGCAAAGTTCGGTGCCCAGCATGTCTATGCCAAGCTTGCCGCGCTGACAGGGACAGAACAACGGCTGGAGGTTCTGGAGCGACGCTATCAAAGCGGGATCGCCGCCTTGAAGCAAGCCGCCGACACATCGGCAATAACCGTTTCGGTGTTCCAGCCGCTCAACGGCAAGATCAACACATATCACACCTACCGCGCGCTTGGACGCGTGCTCCGTGACGCTGGTTTCCGGTTTCCTCCGATCATCGATGCAATTGCGGAAGGCCAACGGATCGAGATTAGCGCTGAACGCCTGCCGGAACTGGATGCCGATTTCATTTTTGATCCCTACCGAAGCGACACAGGTGGAGATTCGCAAAAAGAAATCGCCGAAATGGAGAAGGTGCTGCCGGGATTTTGCGGGTTCTTGAAGGCATGCCGCGATGGTAGATATGTCATGGTCTCGCGCGAAGAGGCAATTTCCAACAGCTACGCCGCGCTTTCACTCATGACTGCGATGGTGCAGGCAACGGTCGCGCCTCGCCCAGTCCCGTAACCCATTGCGCCGCAATCAGCGGCAAAGCGATATTTGGAGCCGGTCATGGCAGACAGCACGCAGCGCATCCCCTACAGCCGTGGCCGGCGAAAGGACAAGTTTGCCGAGCGGCTCAAGAAGCGCCGTGCGACACTCTCCCCAAGCCTGCTGACCGTGGCTGAGTATATCGACGGGCACAGACATGCTGTTCTTGGCAAGTCGGCACTGGAGATCGCCCGCGCAACAGGCACGTCCGACGCCACCGTTATCCGCGCGATCCAAACGCTTGGTTTCGACGGGCTTATCGATTTGAAGGAGACACTTGCCGCTCATCTCGGCCAGACGGATTCTCCCTCGGAAAAAATGGCGGTAACGACCGCCGAGCTTCGTCGGAGTGCCGATGCCGCTATAGACTTCGCAATCGAGGAGCAGCGAAGCGCCATGGAGGCTCTTGCTTCAGAGCCGAACCGCCGCGCATTCCGCCAGACGGTCAATCTGCTCGCAAACGCGCGGCGGATCGGGGTATTCGGAATAGGAGCTTCGGGGATTATTGCTAATTACGCATCGAGATTATTCTCCCGCTCAGGCTATCCGTCTTACGCCTTAACAAGCACGGGCATTATGCTGGCAGAGCAGCTTCTGGAAATGACACCGGGTGATGTGGTCCTGGCGATGATGCATGGCCGATTGCATAATGAAAGCACGGCGATGCTGACCGAAGCCGAGAGATTGAAAGTTCCCGTTGCCTTTATCGTAAGCAAGGCAGACAGCCCGCTTTTGAAGCATGCGACTGTGAGTATCGTCATACCTCGAAGCAAGGCAGAGCAAGTCGCATTACATGCTCCTCTCCTTACTTGCGTCGAAACCCTTATGCTGGCACTTGCCGCAAGAGATCCAGATCGAACCCTGCATTCTATCGACCGGCTTGTCGAAATTCGAGAGCAGGTGCGCCCAACAAAAAGATAGCTGGTTAAAACAGCCGTGGCGGTGCCTAAGCCACCCTCTCACCCCGCATTACCATTGAAGAAGCCACCGATCCTAGATCGCCTCCTCAATAGTAGAGAGCGCAAGAGCGCGACTGACGGTATCGGCAGCTCTACGTGTTAAGCTGCTTTTTCAGCTTCATCCGAAGACGAAAGTGACTCTCGCGAAACCGGCATGGCGGCACAAACACTCAAGGGCGTTCTTGCCACGGCACGTTCAAGGGCGCTGATGCAGATTGGATCATGGGAGAGGCCTGCTCCATCCCAGAGTATCGAGAACGCTTCCTGCAGCGACATCGCCTGCCGGTAAGGCCGATCAGCCGTCAGGGCATCGAAGACATCGGCGGTGGATACGATCCGAACTTCCATTGGTATCTGGTCTGCGCTTAAGCCCCTTGGGTACCCTTTACCGTCTAGACGCTCGTGATGCGCGCCTCCGATCAGTGCAGCGTTGGCGAACGCTCCAATTGCGGAAAGGATCTGCTCTGAAAATTCCGAATGTCGCTTCATCTGGCGCCATTCTTCATCATCAAGTTTCCCAGCCTTGTCCAAGACACTGTTGCTCACACCAAGTTTGCCGATGTCATGCAGCAAAGCGGCTCTTTTCAAAACGCGGCGCGTTTCGATATCGATTTGCATTTCCTCTGCGATAAGATCGGTATAAAGCGCAACGCGCTCGCTGTGGCCCGATGTGTAAGGACTTTTGGCATCGATCACCTTCGCAAAACCAGCGGCGATATCATCGAGATAATCATCATCGGCCAAAACACCGTGCTGCCCCGGTTCGGAAGCGAGAACAATTCTCTCCAGGTCGGGCGAGGTCAGTTCCCTCCAAAATTCTCGTCGCGACGCGATCCTTTCAAAGACGTCAACGAGAGCCGGATCGAACCAATCGCCCTTGCGCTTGGCGATTTCCTCCAGAGCGGCCTGCGAGCCACCGCTGGCCTGGAAGACATCGATCACCTGCGCTAAGAGTGCTATCCTCGAGAAAAGCGGGATTTCCTTTCCGGCAAATCCACTCGGTTTGCCGCGCCCGCTCCAATGCTCATCCAAACCGATGATGCCTTCGGCAACTTTTTCCGAAAATCGCATTTGTCGAGCAATTTCGGCACCGCGTTGACACCTCGTCTGCATGAGGGCAGTCGAAATCTCGCCCCCATTTTTAAGAATATTGAGCAGGCTGCGGAAACGTTCGGCAAGACCGGCCTTCGTTCCTGTGTGGCTGATGACGAACTTCAGAACCTGCCCCAAACTTCCATCGAGGAGCTTGAAGTCATTCTTGAAGCTGATGTCATCGGCCAAATAGAGTTCGCAGATGCGCGACGCGTTGCTGCTGCAGCCCAGATCTTTCAACAGAAGTGTGTAATAGAGATCACGCAGCTCCGGGTCACTGAGGCCGATCTCTCTTCCTATGCTCGTTCCGATGTAACAGCAGCGAATACAATGTCCCTCTGGCTGCCCCTCTGTCATATCCAGCGCCTTGCTAAGGGCTTCGATAATCTCAGCCAAACGAATCTGCACCTGCGGCATAACTGATCCTCGATTGAGTTATGACGCTATCGAAAGAGTGTTTCTGAACACTTAGGAGCCCAAATTTTCGCAGTTGAAAATTTCTTTGGAGCGAATGATCCGCTTCACTGGCTGAGACGTGCTTCAAGTTCCGTATGGTTCATCTGGGCCCGCGATACGTTGAGATGGCATTTCGGGTCAGGATAGAAGAGGTGTTCGCACCACCCGCACACATTTTAAAAGAGCGCCTCATCACTTGGCCATCGCGGCCCAGGACCGAACCCCGTCGCAAGCCATGTTCCGCTGACATGCAGCGAAGCGGCAATCGTCTCCATATACGCGTGAGCCGGCTCGCTCCGGTCATTTTCCCAGGCGCTCCAAACCTCGCTGTCCACGCCGACCATCTTCGCAGCAGTGACGAGCGACAGCGCCGATGCATCGCGCGCCAATGAGATGCGGCCTCCGAGTGTGTCGTTATCGGTCAGCGCTCTGTGATTGGTTCTTCGTTCCATCCCCTACCCCCGATAATGAACCGGCCTCCTGGACTATCGTCTGAGAAGGCCGGATTGCATCAGCTCTGTTCTCCAAGCCAGGCCTTAACCTGATCTGGATGGTCCTTGATGTATTTTTCGATCGCAGTCTCGTAAGAGGACTCCTGGGCTGTGAACATCGCCGCTTCCAAGTCGTTGAGCGGCAACTTCATGCGTGACAGAAACTCCGCAGCCTTGGGGTTTTCTTCCCTGAATGTCTTCGACGCGAGGATGTCGACATGCTCCGCCTGACCCAAGGATTCTTTCGGGTCTGTGAGATAGCGGAGCTTGTACTTTCCAAACATCCAGTGCGGGCTCCAGGACGTGGCGACGAACCACTTTTCACCCCTGATCGCCCGATCAACTGTCGTTAGCATGCCTGCTTCGCTGGAGATCTGCAGCTTGTATTGGTCAAGTTCATAGTCCTTGACCGCCTGTTGCGAAAGCCGCGTCAGGCCAGCACCGGGATCGATGCCCTGGATCGTATTCGACAGCTTTTTCTGAACCTCGGGTTTCTTAAGATCCTCGATTGAGGCGATCTCGCCTTCTGGAATATAGGCTGGGACCACCCACCCTAGCTTCGCGCCTTCATAGACTGTGCCGAGGGTTTCGACCTTGTCCTTCACCTTCGCGAAATAATCAGCATGGGTTGCCGGCAACCACGCCATCATCATGGCATCGATGTCACCCCGGCTCACGCCCTGGTAAAGCGGTGCGACATCCGTCTGGACGAGTTTCACATTCTGGCCGAGTTTTTCCTTGATCAGCTTGGCGGCAAGTTTGGTGACGAACTCAGCGTCCGACCATGGGGCAAAGCCGAGCTTCACCGTTTTCGCATCTTGGGCGATAGTTGGCGTTGCCGAGCCAAAGAGCAAAGCGGCAGCAAACCCGATGGCGCCACCAAGGGCGGCCCGGCGGGTCGAGGAAAGTGTCTTGAACATATGTTCTCCTTTTGGGAGGTTTGAATTTGCGGATTCAGCATCCGCATCGTTGGGCGGCGCAGGGCCTCAGGCTGTTGCCGGAGATAGTTCCTTACGCTCGCTCCTTCTCTTGAAAAGCACCGACCAAAATGCCGACTGGGGCTTTCCAAGACTTTGGGTAAGGCGATCCAGGATCACCGCGAGGATGACGACGGCGAGACCACCTTCAAAACCGGTTCCCACATCGAGACGCTGTATGCCGGTGAGAACCGTGTTCCCAATGCCGCCTGCGCCAATCATGGATGCGATGACGACCATGGAAAGCGACAGCATGATCGTCTGGTTGATCCCTGCCATAATCGACGGCATGGCGTTCGGCAGTTGCACCTTGAAGAGCAGCTGAGAGGAGGTGCAGCCAAAAGCATTTCCGGCTTCGATGAATTCGACATGCACTTGGCGAATACCAAGATTGGTAAGGCGCACCACCGGCGGCATGGCGAAAATTACGGTTGCGATAGCGCCAGGTACGGCGCCAAGCCCGAAAAACATTGCCGCTGGAATGAGATAGACGAATGCGGGCATGGTCTGCATCAAGTCGAGGATCGGTCTGACAATAGCGGCCACGGAATCCTTTCGCGCCATTGCAATCCCGAGCGGCAGTCCGGCAAGCATCGCCATGAGCGTCGAAGCTATAACGAGTGACAGCGTTTCCATCATTGCCGTCCATAGTCCCATGTGATCAACGAGCCAAAGCGCAAGGCCGGCGAGCAAACCAAAACCTGCGCCGACCCGCCAAAACGACAGGAAGACGAAGATGAGAACACCCACAGGCATGGGAATGGCGGTTAGCGTGTCTTGGATGGTCCCTGTCACGAAGCCGATTACAGTGGCGACGAAGTCCAGGAACGGTGAAAAATTGTCCAAAACATAATTGACGACGGCATCGACGCCGTCCCCGATATCGAAGTTCATAATGTCTCTCCGGTTGTTGGCCGGTTGGGGGAAATGCAAAGATCAGCTTGCGCGGTCGAGCGTTTCAAGCAGTGTCGATTTGCTGATGGAGCCGAGATAGTGCCTGGAGTGATCGATGACCGGAACCGGCCATGGGCTTGCGGCCACCCTTCCAAGGACGTTCGACAAAGGCTCGTCGGCAGGGATCGGTTCGATCTCCGATAGGAAAGCGGCGCGATAAGGGTCCGCATGTCCAGAGCGCATGTTTTCGACAAGCGTGGTTTGGCTGACGACGCCGTGGTAGGTTTTGTCACGGCCCAGAATGATCGCGTATTCGCGGTCAAATGTCTTCATTCGCTCAAGCGCGGCGGCAGCGGTCACACCCTGCCGATCAATGATCGTCACCTGCGTCTTCCGCGCGACGTCGCCCGCCTTGAAGACGTGGCTAACGTCGACGTTCCTGAAGAAGGAGCGGACGTAGTCGTTTGCCGGGTTCATGACAATTTCATCGGGCGTGCCGACTTGGATGACGTTGCCATTCTGCATGATGCAGATCCGATCACCGATACGCATTGCCTCATCGAGATCGTGGCTGACAAAAACGATGGTTCGGCTGTGCTCGGCCTGCAGGCGGACAAGTTCATCCTGCATCTCCGTGCGGATCAGTGGATCGAGAGCGGAGAACGCCTCATCCATAAGCAGGATTGTGGGCTCACTGGCGAGCGCGCGCGCCAGGCCAACGCGTTGTTTCATTCCGCCGGAAAGCTGATCAGGCATGCTGTCTGCGTAACCGGCAAGACCGACAGCTTCGAGCGCTGAGAGCGCCTTTGCTTTACGCTCGGCTTCTCCCATACCGGCAACCTCAAGTCCGAAGGCGGCATTGTTGAGCACTGTGCGGTTGGGCAGAAGCGCAAAGGACTGGAAGACCATGCTGATATCGCGCCTGCGAAGCTCAATCAGGTCGCGACGGGACATCTTCGTTATGTCTTCGCCATCGATCTTGATTGAACCCGCCGTGGGCTCGATCAACCGGTTGAGCAGACGTAGGAGGGTGGATTTGCCCGAGCCTGAAAGGCCCATGATAACGAAAATTTCGCCGGATTTGATATCGAAGCTGGCCTTGTTGACGCCAACGGAACATCCGGTAACGGAGTGGATTTCAGATTTCGTCTTCCCGGCGCGAACCATGCCCAGCGCCTTATCGGTATCCTCACCGAATATCTTGTAGACGTTATTGAGACTGATTTTGGTCGAAACCGGCAGAGCCAGTGCGTCATTTTCAGTTTGAGAATTCATAAAATCAAATTAGCCCAGCATAGAGCGAGGGCATTCTCCTTCTTTGATAGCAATAGGGCCTGACAACCTCGCGGTTTAAGGACCAGGCGGCCCTCGATAGGGTAACAGCTTATTTGCGACATCGCAGCTAGCCGCAGCCTTGAGAAGAAGCCTTCAAAAACTGCGATGGCGCCTTTGCATAATCACTCTTTAATCGAAATGAATATGCATGCTTGCGAGCTTCAAGCTCACCGATGGGTGTGTCCTACGGCGATTTTTTTCCAATGTCCATAAAAAAACCTCAAATTTTTTTCGTCCATCGGGCTAAAACTGGCGTTTGAAGGCCGCATCCGACAGAAGGATCAAGCCTGCCAAAGCTAAAAAAGCCTTGTGGTAAACTAGACGTGACCACCACATTTCGCCAGGAAACGCATCGACCTTGCTCGACCGATTTGCGACATCGCGGTATGTGGGCGCGCGCTTAGAACCTGGCAGCTGCTATGAGAGCGGTGGGGGTATTCCGCCTGGCTCAAAGCTGGCACCACCATATTTGCCGATCCTTCATTGTGCGCCCAAACGCCAAGAAGCATCTTCGAGGATTCATTGGGCGAAAGCCAACAACCCGCCATTCGATGGCTGCCGCAAAATATCCATGCGGACATCGAAAATGCGCGCAAGCTCCTCCACCGTCATGATCTCCTCAGGTGTACCTTGCGCCATCAGGCTGCCGGAATGCAACGCGACCACCCTATCGCAATAGCGTGCGGCCATATTGATGTCGTGCAGAACCGTTATGATAGTGATGCCTTTTTTTCGGCAAAGGTCCCGCGTCAGCGACAAGACCTCGAGTTGCTGACCGATATCGAGCGCCGAGATGGGTTCGTCGAGTAACAGGCAAGTGGCGTCCTGCGCCACGAGCATGGCGAGCCACACACGCTGGCGCTCTCCGCCAGACAGGCTGTCAACCATGCGTTCCGCAAATGGGCCGATGCCCGTAAGAGCGATTGCCTCACCGACTTTGGCTTGGTCCGACGTCCCGAAGCGTCCGAGCGCTCCATGCCAGGGATAGCGGCCAAGCGCGACCAGTTCCTTCACAAGCATACCAGGCGCAACTGGCGTCCGCTGAGGAAGGTAAGCGAGCCGGCGAGCGAATTCCCGAGCACCCCAGCTTTCGAGCGGCTTTCCTTCGAATTGGATTTTACCTGCACTTGCGGGCTGCTGCCGGCCGATCAGCTTCAGGAGGGTGGATTTGCCGGAGCCATTGTGACCTATCAGAGCAACGGAGAGACCCGCGGGAATATCGAGCGTTAGCGGTTGGAGTAGGACCCGACCGTCGATAGCGAAAGTGACATCCTTCAGCGAAACAACAGGCGGAACGGCTTCGACGGTACGAGGCTCGGCGTTCGTCAGCATTATCAGTCACCCGTCTTGCATGTTTCTCGATTAAGCGAGGTCATGTTTCGTTCATTTGGCAACATGGTAACACGCCTGCCCATTTCGACGTGAACGCGCGCGGCGCGCTCGAGTCCAGGATTGCAGCTAGTTAGAGAACTTGATAATTATATGCAAGTTTTACCTTGGGGTGCATAATCATGAATTTCCAGCCGCGGATGGAAAACAGGATCGAAGGTTTCTCTGTCATGGGTGGGCTGCGCCGCCGCTATTGGAACGGGATAACTGCCGATCTCTGGGACGTCGAGTGCGCCTCCTACGCTGGCGGTCACTATACTGCTCGCGACCCCCGCCTCTTTATCCTCTTAGACCAGCGAGGACGTGGACGGTCGAACGTAAAGCTGTCCCCTAAATCTTCCGGCACGCCGCAGGATGGTCACAGCCCGATTTCCTATATTCCCGCCGACATGGATTTGTGGGTTGATTTCGCCGATGTGCAATATGTCAGGCACCTTGATATCCATTTCGATGCGGATGTTCTGGTCCAGCGGCTTTCAGAAGAGATTGATCCGAAGAAACTACAGAATCCGCAGCTGCTGTTCTTCGACCAACGTGTAATGACGCTCGCGGAACTGATCGCGACCGAACTTACCAGCAGCGCACCGCTGAACGATCTTTACGGAGACAGCCTTGCATTGGCGCTCCTGATTGATGTTCTGAAATTGGAGAAGACATCGCCGCGGCGGCGCAGCACCCTTGCGGGATGGCAACTGCGCCGAGCTACCGATTTCATTAGTGAAAACTGCACCCGCAACATCCGCCTGCAGGAGCTTGCCGAACTCACCCGAATGTCGCAATCCCATTTCAGCCACTCGTTCAAGGCATCGACTGGTCTGGCGCCGCATGAGTGGCAGATGAGGACCAGGTTGGAGAAGGCGAAGGAACTGCTGTCGCTGGATACCCAACCGCTGACCGAAATTGCGGCTGAAACCGGATTCTCCGACCAGGCGCATTTCACCAAAGTATTTCGCAAGCATCTCGGGACGACGCCCGCACGTTGGCGTAAAGCTCGCCAGTCGTGACCAATTTCGGGCAAGCGGCAAATCTGACCCCGTTGCTAGCAGGCGGGTGGTGCATTTTTGCAAATATCCACTGGCTGTTTTGAGAGATCGCCCAAAAACATCCAATTGCTGCAGATCAAGCCAATCCACCGGAGTAAAGATGAGTTAATTGCTCACCTATTGCAGGGCCGCATCGAGCATCGAGGCGGAGAGGTTGTGTAGTGGGGCACATAATGGACAAGACTGGAAGAGGATTTGGGGTGAGGCTTGAGCTGTGCGGAGTGGCGGTCATCGCCATTTGCGGCACCTGGCCGGCGCATGCACAGGAGGCTGCGACCACGCTTGCTCCGATCGTTATCCGCGGAGAACGAAATGGGCAAGGCTCCGTCAACGGTTACGTCGCGAAGAAATCCTCCACCGGCTCGAAGAGCGATACACCAATTCAGGAAATTCCCCAGGCGGTTTCCGTTATCGGCCGTGAGGAATTGGATGATCGCGGCGTGGTCAACAAGGTGGATGAGGCTTTGCGCTACACGCCGGGCGTCACGACCCAGCCCTTCGGCAACGATCCGGACACGGATTGGTATTACATTCGCGGCTTCGACGCGAGCCAGACTGGTGTCTATCTCGATGGGCTCAGCCTTTTTTCCTATGGTTTCGGCAATTTCCAGATCGATCCATTCGCTCTTGAGCGTGTGGAGGTACTAAAGGGGCCAGCCTCGGTTCTCTATGGCGGCGCGAATGCGGGCGGTATCGTCAACATGACGAGCAAGCGGCCAACGGATGCCCCCTATTACTACACGGAAGCTGGCGTCAACAGTAACGGCAATCGGTATGGCGCCTTCGACCTTTCCGACAAGGTCAATGAAGATGGCACGATGCGGTATCGTCTGACCGGCAAGATCGGCGGCGGTGACGGCTATACGGATTACACGCACGACTTCCGCGGCTTCATCATGCCGCAGCTGACCATCTCGCCTGACGAGGACACGAAACTCACTCTTTGGGCTTCCTATTCCGGTTTGGACCAACTGCACACCGGCAATGGCTTCTTACCCTATGAAGGCACTGTCATCGACCGCCCCGGCGTCGGCAAGATTTCACGCCGCTTCTTCCCCGGCGAACCTGATATCGATACCGGCCGCTACAGCCAGACAATGGCCGGTTATGAACTGGAGCACACCTTCGATAACGGCTGGGAGTTGACCTCCAATCTCCGTTATGGGCACCTGAACAAGTACGAGCACTTCGTCTACCCGTACCTGTGGGCGTCAGCAACCGCCCTCAATCGGCTCAACTTCGAGGGTGATACCGCCGCCGACACGGTTGGATGGGATAACCGGATCGAAAATTCCTTCGATCTGGGCGGTATCGAACACAAGGTCATGCTGGGCGCCGATTACCGCCTCTATCGCATCGACAATGTCCAGAACTCTGTATTCGGCTCCGGCACGATCGACGTCAACAACCCTGTCTATGGCCAGCCACAAGCAGCTCCTTCGCCGCTCTACAACGAAACGGTGACGATGAACCAGCTCGGCCTCTATGCCCAGGATCAGATCCGCTTCGGTGGCGGCTGGCTGGTGACGCTGAACGGCCGTTACGACGTCGTTCACACGGATTTCGACAACAAGCTGACGCCGGCGGGCAGCTTCAAAGATACCGATGGTGCTTGGAGCGGTCGTGCCGGTCTCGCCTACGAGTTCGATAACGGTGTCACGCCCTACATAAGTGCCGCAACTTTCTTCAATCCGCTTGTCGGACGCGGTCTGCAAGGCCCGCTGAAGCCGGAAGAAGGGGAGCAGTACGAAGCAGGGATCAAGTATGTGCCTGAGTTCATGGATGCCACAATCACGGCCTCTGTGTTCCAGATCAACAAGCGCAATGCCACCGTATCGATCGCGACTGCACCCTTTACAGATCAGTTGGGCGGGGCGCAGTCGAGAGGCTTTGAAATCGAAAGCAAGGTCAATGTCGACGAAAATTGGAAGCTGCTTGCGTCCTATGCCTATACCGACACCGAAGTGACCAAAAACGATCCCAATCCCGCTCTCGTCGGCAAGTCGCTTTATGTCGTCCCCGAACATTCAGCGTCCCTCTGGGCGGACTACACCGTGACATCTGGGCTGCTGGAGGGTGTCAGCATAGGCGCTGGACTGCGTTACAAGGGCAAGTCCTGGGCGGACGAAGCGAATACGAAGAGCGTACCTGAATCAACAGTTGTCGATGCGGCGATCCGATACAAGAAGGATGACTGGACGGCGTCGCTCAACGTCACCAACCTCTTCGACAAGACCTATGTGGAAGCCTGCCGCGGTGAGGGTGCCTGCGGATACGGTGATGCGCGCACGCTGATGTTCAAAATCAGCAAAGCCTGGTAAGTTGACAAATTAACGCATGTTTCGCAGACGGCTCTCGGCTTCGTAAGTCCAAGGCCTTTGTGACAGGAGCCACATTGAACGTGCATATGACCCGAAGAACTCTGCTTTCGGGCGCGGCAGTACTCGCGGCGGCGAGCGGCGTACAAGCGACACCAGCGGCGCCTCGGGTTGCTACCCTCGATTGGGCCCTTCTTGAAACGCTCCTGGCTGTAGGCGCGAATGTCGTCGCAGCGGCGGAACTCCGCCAGTTCAAAGATGTCGTGGTCAAGCCGGACCTCCCGGAAGGTGTTGCCGATATCGGCCTGCGCGGCACACCCAATTTCGAAGCGCTCCGATTTGCGCGTCCAGACGTCATCTTTAATTCGAATTTTTACGCCTGGGCCGATCCGCTCATGAGCCGTATCGCGCCTGTCGAAAGCCATTCGATCTACGTGGCCAGCGAAAACCCTTATACTCTTGCCGAACAAGCAACGATCGCCATCGGTGAGCGCTTGGAACTTGCTCAGGCCCGCATAATGGTCGATGCGGTCGCAACACGGCTCGATAATCTGAAACGTATGATCACCAAAGATTATGGAAGGCCTGTCCTTCCTATCAATCTCGGTGACGCGCGACATTATCGGGTCTTCGGGTCAGACAGCATGTTCGGGGAGGTGCTGAAAAGATTAGGGCTGATGAGCGCATGGCATGGCGCTACAAGCTATTCCGCCACTGCGCCTATGGGCATTGAGACGCTCGCGTCCATGCCCGACGCGACTATCGTCCTCATACCGCCTCATCCCCAAGACGCTTTTGAAGGACTGACCAGGAGCGCATTTTGGAACGCCCTCCCCGCCGTTCGTGAGAACCGCGTGCTGACGCTGAAGTCAATCAATCCCTATGGAGCGCTACCGGCAGCGAGCCGCTTCGCCGAACTTCTTGCTGAAGGGATTTCAGGTGTCCGAAGCCGCTGAAAATTCTTTGACAATAACGCCCGCAGGACGTTCAATCCTTCCTGCACTCGCCCTAGGCTTGGCCTGCATCCTCTCATTCGTCGCGCTACTGTCACTTCGCCCTCATGTCCCGGGCGACGCGTCAATCGCGGGGCCGCTGGATGAGATCCTGTTGTGGAACAGCCTCCTCCCCCGCGCGGCAGTCGCTGTGATTGCAGGTGCAGCGCTCGGCCTTGCCGGTGCTCTTCTTCAACGCGTGTTACGCAACCCGATCGCGGATGCTTCCACGCTCGGTATCGCGTCCGGCGCTCAACTTGCGCTGACCGTGGCTTTAAGTTTTTCACCGGTGCTGGCAAGTGTGTCGCGTGAATTGACCGCCTTTGCTGGCGGCCTCTTAGCCGTAATAATTGTGTTGGCCCTGAGTTGGAGGCGCGGGCTCGATCCGGTCACGGTTGCCGTTTCAGGAATGATTGCCGGCCTTATCACCGCCTCGCTCAGCGTGACGCTGATCCTGGCACGTGGCGAATACGCCTTGTCGATCAATATATGGGGCGCAGGCGCGCTCAATCAGCAGGATTGGAGCGTTGCTCTTTCGCTGGCACCACGGCTTCTGGCGGGAATCCTCATGGCTGCGCTTCTGACGAGACCGCTGACCGTCCTTGCATTGGACGATGCAAGCGCTCGAAGCCTCGGTCTCGCCTTGTTATGGGTCCGGCTCGCCATCCTCGTTCTCAGCGTCTGGCTCTCCGCCTCCGTGACGGCCGCAGTCGGAATTATCGGCTTTCTGGGGCTCGCGGCCCCAGCCACCGCCAGGATCTGCGGTGCGCGTACCACGGGTCAGCTCATCATGGCGGCTCCTTTGACGGGAGCCGCCATCCTCTTTATCGGCGACTGCTTGACGCAAATCCTGGGACCGGGCTTTTCCGATCTCGCGCCGACGGGTGCCGCTATTGCTCTCCTTGGAGGGCCACTACTGCTGGTTCTTCTGCCTCGGGTTCACGGTGTCTCCACCGCCACCCAGACAGGAAGTGCTGTCGCTAGACCTCTTCGGAGACCGGCCATTATGCTCTGCGTGATAGCGGCCGGTGTGATACTTGTCCTCGCTCTCGCGCTGACCGTCAGTCCGACTATGGATGGATGGCGTGTGGCGACAGGTTCACTGCTTTTCGAGCTTCTACCGTTTCGCCTGCCACGCATACTTGCCGCCGGTGGTGCTGGCGCCATGCTTGGCGCAGCTGGCTTCGTCATTCAGCGGGTGACCGGAAACCCGATCGCAAGCCCGGAGGTCCTTGGGGTTTCAAGCGGGGGCGGAGCCGGATTGACGCTCGCCCTCCTTTTGACCGGTATTCCATCGGGCTTCATTATGCTTGTCAGCACCGCCTCCGGGTCACTCCTCGCCTTCCTGTTGATGATGGCGATTGCAGGCAAGTCGGGCTTTTCGTCAGAAAGACTGCTGCTCGCGGGCATCACGGTCAGCGCCTTTTGCATGGCGATCGTCAGCATTATGTTGGCGCAAGGAGATATGCGCAGCTACGTCTTGCTCAACTGGATGGCAGGATCAACCAGCGGCGCCGGTTCTTTCGAAGCCTGGTCATCCATTCTTTCCCTGGTTGTACTCGCGGCACCGCTGTTTTTTATGACGCGTTGGCTAACCATCCTGCCACTTGGCGTCGGATTGTCGCGAAGCCTCGGCGTCGGCATCCTGCGACCACGGTTTATATTGGCCGTCTTCGCTGCATTGATGACAGCGGTCGCCTCACTGCTTGTCGGCCCTTTGAGCTTGACGGGGCTCATTGCACCACACCTTGCCAGGCTCCTCGGATTCCGCACACCTCAACACCAACTGGCAGCAACGATCATGCTGGGAGCTGGCATCCTCGTATGTGCAGACTGGCTGGCACGGATCGTCATCTACCCGTACCAAGTACCCGTCGGCCTCTTCGCCGCGCTGATCGGAGGGCCCTATCTCCTCTGGCTCCTGGGGCGAAAAGAGACCGTTGCATGAGGAGAGGACGCTTTACTTCCGAGGAAGGCCGTTTGGGTCATGACCCTGACAAGGCGCCTCGCCTCAATCTCGAAGCGACGCTTGTTCACATCCTTGCTTCGAAATGCCCGCTCGCTCGGTCCATCGTCAGGTTCAAACGATGGCTGTAGCCAAAAATACATCTCTGTCGCGGAAAGCCCTCGTCCTGCACGCATTCGAGACGCAGGCCGCTTATGTGCCGGATATGCGTGCAGAGTTGGAACCAGCTGGCACCGATTGGATCAGTGCTCAGACGTTCTTCTCAGATGACGAGGCTATGGACGAATTCCTTGCCTTTGAGCAGTCGCGTTACGCGAGGACGGATCTCAAAACCGCCGGCGCATTTTTGATAAACGATTACGCTTACATCTTCGCCGCGACAACTGTTCCGCTGTTTGTCGGTTTTGGGCTTGTTTCTGAACTCTCGCTAGCCACCGTGGCGCTTTCTTTCTACACCAAGAAGCAACTGCATCACGGTAAGATTTATCGATCTCGGCGCGCCCATATGCGTTTCGAAGAAGCCGGTATCCGGCACGGCCGACTAGACGATCCCGCAGACGGGGACCTCTATAGAATTGGGATCGAAAACCATTTCTGCCTCGTCGTCGATCGGGTTCACGCGAAAACAAAGCTTTCGCGCGCTGCTCTCTGGAGGCTCGTCGGCGATGCGATTGCCCAACGCTTTCTGGATGCCGGCCTGCGGTTCGATGCAGTCGAGGCTGCGAAAGCCGCAGCGATGCGCATTCTAAAAACGCCGGGTTCGCCACTTGCAAATCGCGAGCTCCATTACTTCGACTTGACACAATGTGATCGGCAGGGAAAGGCGATCAGAGAAACGTTCCGCCAACGCGGCGGTTGCTGCCGTTTTTATCTGGTCGAAGGCGGCACCTGTTGTTCCACCTGCGTGTTGAAATCGCCTCAAGACCGAAACGAAGAACTCCAGCTTGCCTTGCGCCAAAATCTGAGCTTCGGCTAATCGATCATTCGGTTCCACGACCTGCAGCAGTCACTTGACGAGGCGTAATTGTGCTCCAGCACGAAGTATTTCGCGCTTCAAATCCAAGGACTTCGATAACAATCGTTAAAAGTCGAACATTTGCCGATGCGGCATTAAATAATTATTACACATAACATAACACTAAAAATGATTAAGATTGAATACAACGATACTTGAGGTATGGCTGGGCGATCGAACTGAGGACCACCTATGCCAACTCGCCGACTATTCATTGCTTGTTTAACCGGGCTTGTGCTTGGAGGTTCTGTGAGCAGCAGAGATGCTCAATCGTCGGAGCCAATCTTGAAGGCACAGGGATTGTCGTCTGGCAAACAAACGTCGATCGTTCTCGATCTCTCTGCAATGGACAAGATGCCCAGGACCACGTTTTCGACAACGACGCCGTGGCATAGTGGCGTCACCGAGTTTAGTGGCGTGTTGCTGAAGGATTTCCTCGCCGCGACGCAGTTGAGCGGGACGAAGTTACAAATCATCGCTTTGAATGACTATGAAGTGGAAGCGGATATATCCGACCTGCAAAAAGCCGGTGCGCTCTTGGCGACCCGCCAGAACGGAGCGATTATGCCAGTCAGCGATAAGGGGCCGGTGTTTCTCATTTTCCCCTTCGACAGCCGCCCCGAATTGCAGCATCAAACCTATTACAGCCGCGCTGTCTGGCAAATTGCGGAAATCAACGTCCAGTGAGAGCAATCGGCGATACGATTGACCTCCCAATCCGTTACCGGCGTCTCAAGATCACCTTGACGCTGGTCACGGCAGTTCTTGCCTTGATCGCGGTCGCAAGCTCTTTCCTGGCTTTCAGCTACCAGCGCCACATTGTCGAAGCGTCACGCTACAATCGCACATTCGATCTCGGCCAAACTGCGGTCGAGTTGCTGCGGCTACAGTTTGCTCTTCAACAAGCCCAGACATCGGGCGATATCAGCGATGTGTCATTTCGACTTAGCATCATCAACAACCGCCTGAAGATACTCGCTTCCAGTTCCTTGACGAGCGATCCCAAGCAAAAGGCGATGCTGGAAGATCTCAAGAAGGTCGTATCTGCGCTCGCACCGCTGGTCACTGAACCGCATTCGCCGGTGGCGATGCGCGAAGGCGTCTCACGGCTCCAACCGTTCATTGCGCCCGTATTGCGGCTTGGTTCGATTTCGCATGCCAATGTCGGCGACGAAATTCAGCAAAATCAAAGCCAACTCAGCATCATCTTCGCCACGATCTGCTTCGTGACGATGACATTCGTTGCATTCGGTGCCGTTCTGCTGGTTTTTGTCTTTCGCCAGAACGCCAAGTTGGACCGCGTGGTGAGAATAGACTCCTTGACCGGCATCGCAAACCGCGTCGGCTTCTACGCTTCGATCTCGGCGAAACCCAGTGTCGAGCAGGCACTGATCATTCTCGACGTCGACCATTTCAAGATGGTCAACGACACGTTGGGCCACGCGTCCGGGGATCAATTGCTTGTCGAACTCTCAAAGCGGCTTAGCACATCTTGTGCGGGCGCCACCGTCATAGCACGCATTGGCGGTGACGAATTCGCGATCCTCTACACCGGCTCGGATGCCGAGCAGGGCGCTGTTGAATGCAGCAAGCGCATTTTGCAGGAAGTTCGCGCGCCCTTCGAGATCGATGGCAGATTGGTTCCCTCGAGCGTAAGCCTCGGTATCAGCTCAAGCACGATCAATTCCGATCGCGGCTCAACCCTGTTCAGACATGCCGATATTGCACTCTACGAAGCAAAGAAGGCGGGGCGCGATCGGTTCATGACCTTCCACCCGGACATGAACCAACAACTCACGCGCCGACAATCCCTCCAAAACGACTTGGCGACGGCGACGGAGAAGGGTGAGCTCTTCCTGCTTTTCCAGCCGATCGTCGATCTTGCGACCGGTGCGACGCGAGGCTTCGAGGCGCTCCTGCGTTGGCAGCATCGTGAACTCGGTCTCATTTCTCCCGCGGAGTTCATTCCGATTGCGGAAGAAAGCGCTCAGATCGGCCCTATCGGGTCCTGGGTGATTGAAGCTGCTTGCCAGCATGCGGCCCTGCTCCCTGCCGACAGATTTATTGCGGTCAACGTATCCGCTGCTCAATTGACGGATCCGTCTCTTGTGCTCCAGACGCGCGCATGTCTGAAAGAGTACGGTATATCTCCGCAACGACTGGAAATCGAAATTACGGAAAGCACATTGATCGAGAATGACGAGCGCGCACTCTCCGTGCTCCATGAACTCCGGCTCATGGGCTGCCGCGTGTCCCTTGACGACTTTGGCACCGGCTACGCCTCACTCAGCTATTTGCGTCGCTTCCCCTTTGACAAGATAAAGATCGACCAGTCATTCCTGCGCGGCGCATCTCATCGCGAGGAGGCCGCAGCAATCATTGCCGGGACATGCGATCTTGCCCACCGGCTGAAGTTGACGATCGTTGCCGAAGGCATCGAAACCGAAGAGCATCGTGAAATTGTGCGAGCCGCGGGATGCCACTTGGGTCAGGGCTATCTGTTCGACAAGCCTCTGACAGCCGAAGCATCCATATCAAGGATCGCCTTCGAAATGGAACCCGATGTCTTTCAGAAGTGTGGATAGAAGGATCAATGCTACAGGGGTGAAGCCTAGCTGACGAAACTGCCAAATGGTCAACTTGGTGCCCGATGTGGGTAACGGCAAAGCATCTCGGTCGGCGAACTTTGGACGAAAACTCCCCTCACGCAGCATGCAAATGTCATGATCTATAACACGTCCAAATCCTTGACACCGTGGCGAGCGAAAAATCGGTCGAGATCGCGCCGCTGGGGCGCAATGCCGGTATAGACCTCTACGTAATGCGGAATGCGCTTCATGCGCAAAGCAATATCCTCTTGCGTGCGCATCGAGACGTAGCCGATCTGAACGAGATAGGTGGTGCGCGCCCGAACATCCGCATCCAGCTCAGTGTGGCCAAACCGCATAAACATATGCTGCAGCGCAGATAGCCTTGCACGGTCGGCAACCTCTATCTCCTTCGATATGTCCTCGGACTGCAGGGCCCAGCTCCGCACGGCAAATTCAAAGCGTGGATCGAAAAGTTCGGTGTCGATCCAGCAGTCAAAGACATTGAACATCGCCTCAACGACGCTTTCAGCATAGGCCTCACATTGTTTGACTAGGTTGCCGGTGTTCTTTTCCCGCCAGCGTGTGAGAAGCGCTGCCAGAAGCTCTTCTCTGTCCTTGAAGAACCAGTAGAAGCTCGTGCGGGACAAGTTCAGCTTTTTCCCGAGCGGTAGGATTTTGACCGACTCTACGCCGGTTTCCAGCAAGGCCTCATAGGCTGCCTGCAACCACACCTCTTGCGAACCACGCCAGCCACTATCGTTTGAAATCTCTGTCATGACTGCTTCCTATCGAAACGCTGGGTCGGCAACAATCGCGCAACTGGCATGGAGATGTGAAATGTACTTTGATGTTCTCTATATTGACACTTGTGTACATTATTTTTAGGCTTGTCCGCAACCCATCTTGCGGAGAAAGCCGATGTCGAACGATCCCCTCCTCCAGCCTTTTCAACTCAAGCACCTGACGCTTCGAAATCGTATCATCGTCACGGCGCACGAACCGGCTTATCCTGAAGACGGCATGCCGAAGGAGCGGTATCGCGCCTACACGGTCGAGCGCGCGAAAGGTGGTGTTGCGCTGACGATGACAGCCGGATCAGCTGCCGTATCGAAAGATAGCCCTCCTGTTTTCAACAACCTGCTCGCCTACAAGGACGAGATCGTCCCATGGATCCGCGACATGACGGATGCCGTGCATGAGCAAGGTTCGGCGATCATGGTCCAGCTCACCCATCTTGGCCGTCGGACCCGGTGGGACAAGGGCGACTGGCTGCCGGTCGTCGCCCCGTCGCATCACCGCGAGGTGGCGCATCGCGCCTTCCCCAAGAAGATAGAAGATTGGGATATCGAACGTATCATAAAGGACTTTGCCGACGCTGCGGAGCGGATGAAGGCAGGTGGCATGGATGGCGTTGAACTGGAGGCATACGGCCATCTCCTCGAGCAGTTTACCTCGCCCCGTACCAATGAACTGGATGGCCCCTATGGCGGCTCGCTCGACAACCGCATGCGCTTCTGTCTCGATGTGCTTGGCGCCATCAGAAAGCGCGTTGGCGACGACTTCATTCTGGGCATTCGCTACACGGCAGACGAGCGGCTGTCGGACGGCACGGGGTCGGAAGAGGGTCTTGAGATATCGCGACGCCTCAAGGATAGCGGCCTCATCGACTACCTCAATATCATCCGAGGCCATATCGATACCGACCCAGGTCTGACGGATGTCATTCCTATTCAGGGCATGGCCAACTCGCCGCATCTCGATTTCGCCGGCCAGATCAGATCGGCGACCAACTTCCCCACCTTCCACGCCGCAAAAATTCCCGATGTTGCGACAGCTCGCCACGCCATTGCGTCCGGCAAGGTCGATATGGTTGGCATGACCCGCGCCCATATGACAGACCCCCATATCGTCCGTAAGATTATGGAAAAACGCGAGGACGACATAAGGCCCTGTGTCGGCGCGAATTACTGTCTTGATCGCATCTACCAGGGCGGCATGGCCTTCTGCATCCATAATGCCGCGACAGGGCGAGAAGTCGATATGCCTCACACCATACCCAAGGCCCCCCAACGTAGAAAAATCGTCATCGTCGGTGCGGGACCGGCGGGGCTTGAGGCGGCGCGTGTGTCTGCGGAACGCGGCCATTCGGTGGTCGTCTTCGAGGCCGCCAACAATGCCGGTGGACAAATCCGTTTGACGGCTCAAAGCGAACGCCGCCGCGAGATGATCAGCATTATCGACTGGCGAATGAGCCAGTGCGAGAAACTCGGTGTTCAGTTTCACTTCAACACCTGGGCTGATGTGGAGACAGTGGAAGCTGAAACGCCAGATGTGGTGATCATCGCCACAGGCGGGCTTCCCCATACCGAGGTTTTGGCGGCTGGCAACGAACTCGTGGTTTCGTCATGGGACATCATCTCGGGCGATGTCAAACCCGGAACGAACGTCCTTATCTATGACGATGCTGGGGACCACGCAGCACTCCAGGCTGCCGAGATTGCCGCAAAGGCCGGTGCGAAGGTCGAAATCATGACACGTGACCGCGCGTTTGCACCCGAGGTCATGGGCATGAATCTCGTGCCCTACGTCAGAGCATTGCAGAAGCTTGAAACCACGTTCACGGTGACTTACACGTTGGCTGCGGTGGAGCGAAGCGGAAACCAGTTGCTGGCGCATATCGGCAGCGACTATGGCGGCGTCGACAAGCGCAAGCTCTTCGACCAGGTGGTGGTCAACCACGGGACGCGGCCTCTCGATGAACTCTACTTCGAGCTCAAGCCTCGCTCGGTCAACGGCGGTGAAGTCTCCTATGATGAGTTGATCGCAGGCGAAGCCCAATCCGTATCGCGAAACGAAAATGGCACGTTCCAGCTTTTCAGGATTGGCGATGCGGTGGCAGCCCGTAACACCCACGCCGCAATCTACGACGGTCTGCGGTTGGCGAAGGATCTCTGATCGATCACATCCAATCGAAACGAATATGAACGCATCCCGGACGGCTCGTTGGAGAGCCGTCGCTCACGCGCCGCAGTGACGACGTTGGCAAGGAACCGGCGGGCGAGAATTTTGTTCTCGCTAGCCGGTGAAATTGCTAATGAAAGAAATGCTGATGGATGTGAGTGCGTCTAGACCAAAAAAGAAAAGAACCGCCACACCCAATCCCATTCCTCAACCGATAAAGCCATTGAAGCTGCCGCCGGGATTCGTTGCAACCAGACTGGCCGCATTGATCACTCAGTCCAAAAACCCGCTCTGCTACGTCGCGGCGAGCGAGGGAGACGCTGACCGGATCGCTGAAGCGATAAGTGCTCTATTCCCAAAAATAAACCATGTGGTTTTTCCGCCCTGGGATTGCTTGCCATATGATCGCGTCCCGCCTTCGCGCCACTGCATGGGCCGCCGAATGGACGCGTTACGCATATGGACGAAGGAAGGATCCGATCGTCGGCTACTACTGACCTCCTTGGAAGCGCTGCTTCAACGTGTGCCCCCGGAAGACCTCATTGCCGAAAGCGTCTTCGAACTAGACGTCGGAACGCCGTTCGACCGCGACGCCTTCATGGATTTCATCCGACGCACGGGATACACCGAAGAAGGCGTTGCTGACGATCCAGGTGAATTGGTTGCCCGTGACGGTGTCATCGACATTTATCCCGCGGGCGCTCCAGGGCCAATGCGGATTGTCCTGGACGAGAATGACACCGTTATCGAGCTGCACGGCTTCAACCACCTTTCGCAACGCACGGAAAGTTCTTTGGAAAAGGTGGCGATCGGCCCGGCATCTGAGGTCATCAAGGGCGAAGAGGTCTCAGAAGGCGCAGACCTCTCGACCGGCATCATCGAGACGTCGCTCATTCGCCAATATGACGTCATGCCGAGCGTGTTCGATCTCTTGGGAGAGGCGAGCTTGATTCTGGGTCAAGGCATCGACGACAGGCTGGCGCACCATCTGGAGATCATTGATGACGCTCGCCAGGCACATATTGATTTTCATGCATCGGATGCACCATCGCGTCGATCGTTCTATCTCGACCGCAGCGAATGGGCCGAGCACACCGGTCGTTTACGGATAGAGACCCTAAACGTTGACGCGGGGTACGAACTGCCGACGAAGACATACGAGGCGGATTACCGTAAGTCGGTGACCAAGTTCGCGCAAGACGCCCTGCAAGAGCAAAAAAAGGTCGTCATTGCCGACAATGGGAAGCGCGCGGAGGCCCTTTATCGGCGACTGGAGAAAGTTGCGGAATCGACAGACGGCCCAGTCGCTCAATGGGATGACGTATTGAGAGCTGCCCCGGGCACTCTCATGCAGATCGCCTGCAATCTCCAAGAGGGATTTGTCGATACAAGGCACGGTGTCGTGGTCGTTGCGGCACCCGATGAAGCGATGGCTGACACTACCTCCCATCAACTGCTCGCCGAGCCAGAGCTTCAGATCGGCGACGTGGTTGTGCACGAAGACCATGGCGTGGGCGTTCTCAAGGATCTCAAGACGATCATGGTCGAAAACGTCTCTCGCGACGCCGCACGATTAGAGTATCGCGATGGAGACTCAATCCTCGTCCCCATGCAAGAGTTCGACAAGCTTTGGCGCTATGGTTCGGAGCCAGATGCCATTTCGCTCGATCGTCTCCACACCGAAGCTTGGAGCAAAAAGAGACAGAAGATTGCGGAGGATATCCTTTCCACCGCCCGTCACCTTTCAAAAATCGCCAAGCACAGGCAATCCTCACCGGCAGAGACATTTACCCCTGCCCGTTCTCAATTTGCAGCGTTTACCCGTCGTTTTCCTTTCGCCGAAACCCGCGATCAATCGAAAGCGATCAATGACGTTCTTGCCGATCTCGCATCCGGACGAGCCATGAACCGTCTCGTGTGCGGAGATGTCGGCTTCGGAAAAACTGAAGTCGCGTTACGCGCAGCGGCAGCGGTGGCCCTCTCCGGCGGACAGGTTGCTGTTGTCGCGCCCACGACCGTTTTGGCTCGCCAACACTTTCAAACTTTCGCGCAACGCTTCGAAGGAACGGGCATTTCGGTCGGGCTGCTGTCTCGACTTGTGAAGCCCGGAGACGCCAAGCAAACGAAGGCGGCACTCGCTGACGGTACGATCGGTGTGGTCGTAGCAACCCAGGCCATCTTCGCAAAGGACGTCCGCTTTGCGCGCTTGGGGCTATTGATCGTGGATGAGGAGCATCGTTTCGGGTTGAAGGAGAAGAGCGCTATGGCCAAGCTCGCGCCTTCCCTTCACACGCTTATGATGTCGGCGACGCCAATTCCGCGAACACTGCAATCGGCAATGGTCGGCGTTCAGGAGGTCAGCCTGCTCACCACGCCGCCCTTGCGAAGGCGTCCGGTGCGCACCTCACTCGCTGCTTTCGACCGCGCCTCCATGCGAACCGGCTTGATGCGCGAGCATCGCCGCGGCGGCCAAAGCTTCGTCGTCGTCCCTCGCATTGAGGACATTGAAGGCGTCGAAGCGATCCTTAAGAGCATCGTTCCGGACCTGTCGGTCAAAGTCGCGCATGGCAGGATGCCGGCCGTAAAAATCGACGAAACGATTGTTGGCTTCGCGAGAGGAGATGGAGACATCTTGCTCGCCACCAATATCATCGAGAATGGGCTCGACGTTCCGCGGGCGAATACCATGTTCATTTGGCACCCAGAGCGTTTCGGGCTTGCTCAACTTCATCAACTGCGCGGACGCGTCGGTCGTTCAGGCGCGCAGGGCAGAGCGACCCTGTTGCTGGAAGAGGGTTCAGATCTGGGCGAAGACGCCATGTCGCGGCTTTCGACCCTTGTTGAGAGTGACCGGCTGGGATCTGGCTTGGCCATCAGTGTTCGCGATCTTGATTTGCGTGGCGGTGGCGACATCGCTGGCGATGATCAGGCCGGGCATATGAGGGTGATCGGGGTTGGACTATACCAAAAGCTTTTAGCTGGGGCTGTCGCAAAACTGGGCAAAAAGCCATCGCCTTTCCCGCCACGGACGATCCTTCAGCTTGACGCGGCAGCCACGATCCCGGCAAACTATGTGTCGGACCCCGCCACCAGACTCAATCTCTACGCCAAGCTCTCCCGCGCCTCGAACCTCGCGGAGATAGATGATCTCAAAGAAGAGTTTGAAGACCGGTTCGGTGAATTGCCTTCAGAGGTCCTCATCCTGCTGCGAACAAGCCGCCTTCAGCTAATTGCGGCGCGCCTCGGCATATCGAAGCTCGAGGCTGGACCAAAGGCGCTCGCATTGACCTTCACACAGAGGACACCAGCCAAGGTTCTCGCACATCTCACGAAAAAGGCTGGAGCAATGCAACGGGACGACAGGCTGATCTTCCAGATTTCGAGCGATCGCGGCGAAGAGCAGTTGAAACAGTTCGAGCAGATCCTGGCGGAAGCGCAAACGAGGGTAAAGTAAGAGCTAGAGCGTTTCCATTTATAAAGGAAACGCTCAAAATGCGCTCTACGGTCGACGTTGCTTCGCCAATGTGCGCCAGGTTATCAGTAGCATTCGCGAAATGTCACGATTTAGGTTAAGCAGCTAACTTCCTGATCAGGAAACAGAAACTGGCTTCGACCTCATCATGTTTGCTGTTGCCGGATCGGCTCGGCGGCAGAGCCTTGGCGGCAATCCCTTCATGATAAGCTCGACATCCGCAACGGCCATCGAACCCAAGGCATAGAAAGCGTCGCGCGTGCCGCCCGTCCTGTGAGCCGAGAGAAGAACACCAGGTGCTTGACGCACAGGATCGTCTGGACCGACGGGCTCCTCCGGAAACACATCCGTCGCCACCCTGATGTGGCCCGATGCTGCAGCCTCAATCATCGCCGGAAAGTCAACGACGTCAGCACGGCTCATCAGCAAGAATGCCGCGCCCGGCTTCATCGAGGCAAATTCCTTCTTGCCGAGAAACCCCTCGTTTTCGCTGGTCACACTGGCAAAGACGAAAACCACCTGGCTTTCGCGCAGGACGTCATCGAGCGTCGATGGCAGACAATCAAGTCGCTCGACGATCTCTTTTGGAAGCCAGGGATCGAACACGCGGACCGTGTTTCTAAAGGGCCGAATAAGCTCTCGCAATTCACGACCAAGATCCCCGAAACCGATGATACCCACCGGCGCTCCGGCAAAACGGAATGTCTCCGCATTACCCTCTAGCCCATAATGCTCGGTTCCCTGCCTGAACGCGCGATCCGCCGCGGTAATGCCGCGCGCTAGGTCAAGCGCCATGGCAAGCGACGCTTCCGCAACCGGTGACGCGAAAGCCGAGGCCGGTGTGATGACCCATATGCCTCGCTCGACACAGGCCTGGTAATCGATGTTCGGGAGAAAATTCGATTCCACATTTATGATCGCCTTCAATCGCGGCGCCCGATCCAAACGTTCCCTTGGCATATCCGTCTGGCCGAAAATCAAAACCGTGTCAGGAAGATAGCGCTCCACCTCTTCGGCAGGCATCTGGCGGTCTTCGGATACGATCACCTCACCGAGCGCCTCCAGCCGGGCTCGAACGGAAGGCTCCATGATCAGGTCCAGCGTCCTCGGCAATGGATCGACCAGTATGATATTGCGGCTCATCGTTTCCTCCCTCGAGAATCGCGTGAGCAGCAGATTAGCGTGAACACCCCCTCGACGGGCAAGCTCAATTCGGCAATGATTCCGGTCGAAAACTATGAGTGCCGATTTCACGTCTCAACCCCATAAGAACCATGGGAGCAGACAGATGATGCTGTCTGCTCCCTCCTTGCTTACATCGCCGGCAGAACGGCGATGTCTCTCACTTCATTCTCCAGGCCGGTGATCGCGCCGATTTCGGTCGCTTTGCCGGTTTCCAGATTGACGGTGTAGAGCATCTTGTTTGCCACGAGGTAGGCGGTGTTTTTCCCGCCTTCCATGCCCTGAACATCGAAGGCATAGGTCGCCGGCTTATCCTTGAGGCCAAGCTTACCGATCGCCTTCAGCGTCCCATCATTCGGTTTGGTTTGCTGGATCAACGCGCCGATGGTGGCGTCGATATTGTACATAGCCGTCTTTTCCGGCTTTCCGATGGAGTTCGTATAGGCGGCCGCGACGATGTTCGGCGTCTCTGCCTTGTGCATATCGCCTTCCTCGAAGGCGAGCGTGCCGTCGACCGTCACTGCGCCCGTGTCCGGGTGAACCCGGTGGTTGGTGGTGCCGGTCATAAAACGCAGGCGATCGGCCATGGGATTGAAATCGACCACTACTGGCGCGTCGGTAATTGTCAGCATCTTGTCCATCTTGGCGATATCGCTTGCAGCACCCGTCTCCAGATTAATGCTGACAATGCGATGATCAGGCGTAACACCGATAACGGTCTTGTTGCCGGGGCGATAATCGATGCCGACGAGCTTGTCGACGCCTGTTACGTCCATTGTCTTCGATACGGCGGGCTTTTCCGTGTAGAACATGACGAGCGTCTTATCGCCGCTCAATCCAAGTATCGGTGCTGCCAGCGCGGATGTCGAAGTAGCGATGACGGATATGGAGGCTGCCAAAGCGAAACGAATAGTCTGCATAATCTTCTCCCGTGCGTTTGAATTCGAAGAAGGATTCGCCACATGGCTCTGAACCCTTCATCTTGGAGACACCCCGGATGATGCGATTGGATGCAGCAGGAGAAAATTTTTTTTGAGAGATGCATCTAACAGCCGTCGACACGGGTATAGCTTGAAAAGCAACGGGTTTACCTTTCCGGTCGGAGGAGACGGGTTTGACAGTGATGGGCTCCATGCCGATTGATCTCGAAAAGGCCCTCGATCGCTGCGCCAAAGGCGACCGTCTGGCATTGCGGCAAATATTCGATCAGGAAGCTGGCAAACTTATCGCGGTTGCCCAACGTATCGTTAGACGTCGTGAGCTTGCCGAAGAGGTGGTGCAAGACGCATTTATCCGCATCTGGACGCACGCCCATCAATACCGCTCCGATAGCGGTTCGGCGCGCGGCTGGATTTATGCCATCGTCCGCAACAGAGCGCTCAACCTGCTGCGCGACGGTAGACGAGAACACTCAGTCGAAGACGTTGAAGCGCTTCGCGATGATCAGCAGGCGGATGAGATTATGGCGGCCTGGCATCGTCTGGATCGCAATTCGCGCCTATACGAGTGCCTCGGTACATTGGACGCCACCAAGCGCCAAGGCATCCTGATGGCCTATGTCGGGGGCTATTCTCATGGCGAGATCGCCGGCCGGTTGCGCATACCGCTCGGCACCACAAAATCCTGGATCAGGCGTGGACTGTCGGCGCTGCGGGAGTGTCTGGCATGACCTATGACCGCAAGGATGTGCTCAATCTTGCCGACGAATATGTGCTCGGGTTACTCGACGCAGTTGAGGCCGGAGAGATCGAGGATTCCATGAAACGTGATCCCGAACTACAGGCCGCGATCGCAGCAAGCAGGGATCGGTTCCTGCCACTCGACACGGGACTTGCGCCTCAATCGGTGAGTGAAGACCTTTGGCAGCGCATCGAGTCCGCCCTACCCCAACAAGAGAAGCCTGCCACCGCTCTGCCGGTCGCGAATGACAATGGTGTACGGCGCTGGAAGTTTGCAGCGTTCACCTCGCTTGCAGCCTCTCTGATCCTCGCTGTTGGACTTATCTACAGCCTCACTAGAACAGTGGAACCGCTGGTCATTGCGGTGCTGGTCAACGATGCCGGCGAGGTTCAGGCCGTTGTCGAGGATTTCGGCAATGACGAAGCGTCTGTCCGGCTGCTGGCCGATTTCGCCGTTCCACGCGACAAGACGATCCAGGTCTGGACCTTGCCGTCCCGTGATGTCGGACCCGTCTCACTCGGTCTGCTTGAGGGCGTGCGCTCGGCGCGCCTGCAAGGGCCAGCGCTTCCAAGACCACGCGCCGATCAACTTTATGAGCTGACGCTCGAGCAGGCAGGCGGCTCACCGACAGGCCGTCCAACGGGACCGATCCTGGCGAAGGGATTTGCACGCATGCCGCGCTAGCACTTCGCTGCCAAATCGAACCCCGGATGGAACTTGGGCCTCTTACATTCTAAGCTGAATGATGCTTCCGCATGTACTGAAGAAGAGGCCAATGGCGAATCCGCGTTTGGATCCGCCATCATGTTTAGCTCGTGATCAGATGCGCCTAGCCTATCTTGTCACATAGCGCTTCCAGGGATGCTCTTCTTTGAACCCTAGAACTTCTCGCGCTTTGCGATTGGACAGCGGCGCTTCGTCCCTTCCCATTTCACGCGTCACAGGCGTATTGGGAGCATATCTAGCGAGGAATTCCGCCGTCGGCAGATCGGCCGTAATGGTGTCGTTGACCGCGTTGAACACCTGAAAGCCCAGTCCATCTTTCTCGATACAGAGATGAACAATCTCGCCAAGATCGCGCGCATCGATGTAGCTCCAGGCATTGCGTTTGCGAGACATCGGGTTGTCGATGAAGGCCGGAAAGTTGCTGTACTCATGCGGCTCGATCACATTGCCGATGCGCAGGGCGTAGATATCGGCCTTGTATCGCATAGCGAAGGCGCGTGCCGTCTTCTCGTTCACCAGCTTGGAGAGACCATAGCTGTCCATCGGGTCGATATCGTAATCCTCTTCCAGAGGGAACGAATGGAAGTCCTTGTCTCCTTCGGCAAAGCACACGCCATAGGTCGTCTCGCTGGAAGCAATGATGACTTTGCGAACGCCGAGCTTCATCGCAGCTTCGATGACATTGTATGTGCCGACCACATTGGCCTGAAATGTCTTGTTGTCAGGCTCGATCAACACACGAGGGATCGCCGCGAAGTGCACGACGGCATCGGGCGCCGAAGGCAGAGCGCCGTTTTCAAAACCTTCGAAACCATTATGCGTCGTCAGTGCATTGAAGACCTGACCGCTATCGGTGACATCCGCGATCAGCGTGTTCACTCCTGGTAAGTCCAAGGGCTTCAAATCGATATTGAGGACGGAGTATCCCTTTTCCAGAAGCTTGGGAACGGCATGGCGTCCAGCCTTGCCTGTGCCACCGGTGAAAACGATGCGTTTGGTCATGTCTTGCCTCCTCTTGCAACTCCCGCGCCTCTCGATGGCGATCGCTACGAATCTGATCGCGGCCACCGTTTGCGCCCGCTATACATACGACATTAAGTCCCGCCTCCGCGCAACGCAGGAAATTGAAAGCAAACTTAATCGTGATCTTCCAGTCACTTAAAAAACTTTATAAAGGCAATCACAACGTTCCCAACGCGCTTCTGTTCAGCAGCTTTGCCACCCAATCCACAAAGACACGAACCTTGTTGGTCACGTGTCTGGTCTGCGGGTAGACGATATAGATCGGCATGGGCTCGCTTTTCCATTCAGGCAAAACACGCACCAACTTTCCCTCTTTAATCTCGTCCCTTATCGAGAACGGCACCAGTTGCCCGACCCCCATTCCGGCAACCACAGCATGCTGATAGGTTCTCGCATCATTCGCGGACACGATATACCGCGGACTGATTTCAACTGAACGGGTACCATTGTCGAAGGCCATGCTCATGACTTGGCCGGCATTGGCGTTCAAGTACCCAACACAGTGATGATCGACCTCAAGGTCTTCAGGTGTCTGCGGCATACCAAACCGCTCGATGTAAGCGGGTGCGGCAACAGTGAGAAAGTCGAGTTCCGAGACTTTTCGAGCGATCAGCGACTGGTCGCGCAGGGTCCCCACGCGCAAGGCACAGTCCACGTTTTCGGCGATGTAATCGACCAGACGATCTCCGACACCGATGTCGAGCCGGATCTGTGGGAAGCGCTGGTGGAAATCGCAAAGGTTGGGAATGATGATCTCGTCAGCGAACATCCCGGCCATTTCCACACGCAGGCGACCAGAAGGCTGGACATTGGCGCTTGAAACGCTACCATCCAACTCGTCGATCTCCGCCAGAATTTGCGTTGCCCGCTCGTAATAAAGAGCGCCATCCGTGGTCACCATCACGCGGCGCGTCGTTCGGTTGAGCAAGGTCGTGCGCAAATGCGCCTCAAGCCCTTGCACCATGTTCGTCACGGTCGTCTTGGGAATGTTCAAGGCATTTGCAGCTTTCGTGAAGTTCCCTGTTTCAACGACCCGCGCGAATGCCCGCATCGCAGCCAGCTGATCCATCCTGCCACCTCGCGTTATTGTCCGTGAATTTGGAATAGTGTTTTCGAATTTGGATGCTTGCGCAACTTATCCCGAACAATATATCAATATTAGAAAGCACTACAAGAGACATAGACAGAGTCTCTGAAGGAAACGACGATGGACACCCGGTGGCACCAAATGGAGACGAGCGGCACAGCGTGCACGTCCCTCTCCGTGCGTGTCTACAGCAACGAAGGCAAGGTGCGCACGCCGCCGCTGGTCCTTTATCTCAGAGGTGGCTCCTTTCTGGCAGAAGGGGCGCGCAGTGTGAGGAGCTACCAGTCGCGAAAGCGCTTGCCGAAAGTGGAGCGGTGGTCATTGAGGCGGATTACAGCACCGGCTCCTGCAATGAGTTTCCGGCTGTGATCGATCGGGCTTTCGATGCGCTGGATTGTCTGAGCAATAGCCGCAAGCAGTATGGCAGTGCGAAGTCCCTGCTGTTCGTGGCCGGCGAAGAGGCAGGCGGCAATGTCGCTGCGGGCTTGGCTTTGAAGGCGCGCGATCGGATGCCGGGTAAATTGGCAGGGCAGATTTTACTGTCGCCGATGATCGATCCGTTGATGGCGTCGACGTCTTTCAGGGATGCCGACAAGATCGGGATGCGGCAGCGTTGGGCGGAAGGCTGGAGCCGGTATTTGGCAAAGGCCTGTGGGGTGGCCCACCCTTATGCGGCACCCTGCCAGTGTACGAGGCTAGACCGAGTGGCACCGGCTCTCATTTTTACTGCTGAGGACGACCCTTTGCGGGACGAGACTGTCAATTACGCCGGGCGCCTGCGTGATGCAGGAATACAGGTTCGGCTCCATGTTTTCCCTGCTGGCTCCAACTGGACAGGGCTTTATCGAGGTGAAGGTGGCAAATGGCTTCCGGCTGTTTGCAATGAATTTTCGGGTTTTGTTCAAGACCTAAAGCACTAGCATTTAAGACAATCACTGATCGGCTTCCTCACGAAGCCAAGGAGTATCCCATGACGCTCAAGAACAAGCGCCGTGCCCTTGCGGGTGCCGGCATAGGCCTTGCCATGTCCGTTGCAGCCGGAGCGCTGCTATTCGATCTTCCTATGACGACGGGTGCCGTCGCTGCGGCTCCGCAAGCGGAGGCGCCTGCGATTCCAGTGACGGTCGCGGTTGTTGAAAGCCGAGACATCACCCATTGGGAGCAATTTTCCGGCAGGCTCGAAGCTGTCGAGCGTGTCCAGGTCCGCTCCCGCGTTGCAGGCCAGATCCAAGCGGTTCACTTTCGTGAAGGCGCATTGGTGAAAGCGGGCGATCCGCTCTTCACCATCGATCCAGCCCCCTATCAAGCAATTGTCGCTGGCGCGGAAGCACAGGTTGCCTCAGCAGAGGCGAAGGTCAGTCTGGCCAAAACCGAACTGGAACGGGGCCGGCGACTTTCAGACAACCGCACCATTTCGCAAAGCGATCTCGATCAACGCCAGAGCAATGTGGCGGAGGCCGAAGCCCAACTGCGGGCGGCGCGTGCAGCACTGACCACCGCACAGCTCGATCTCAGCTACACGGAACTGCGCGCACCGATTTCAGGGCGCGTCGGCAAACTTGATGTGACCGTTGGCAATCTCGTTGCCGCTGGCTCCGCATCCCCTGCTCTCACGACGCTCGTGTCTATCGATCCGATCTATGCAAGCTTCAATGCCAGCGAGGAAATCGTCACCAAGGCGCTGTCGCAGCTTCCAACCTCAAATGGAGCGCTTCAGGCCCTGGAGCAAATCCCGGTAGAAGTCGGCACGCTCGCCGATGAGGGCACGCCGATCAAGGGAACGCTTCATTTGATCGACAATCAGGTGGATGGCGCAAGCGGCACCATCGGTGTCCGCGCCGTATTCGCCAACACGGATGGGCGCCTCATTCCCGGCCAGTTCGTTCGTGTTCGGTTGGGAGAACCTAAATCCGAAAAGCGCATCGTCATCACGGACCGCGCGATCGGCACCGATCAGGACAAGAAGTTCGTCTTCGTCGTCGATAAAGACAACAAGGTGAACTATCGCCAGATCAAACCCGGCCCATCGGCTGAGGGAATGCGCGTCGTCGAAAGCGGCCTTTCCGTCGGAGACAAGATCGTGGTCAACGGCCTGCAGCGCATCCGCCCCGGTGCGGTCGTGGCTCCGCAGACCGACGATAAGGTCGCGGCGGCGCAATAACCGATCCGACGGGCCTACTCGGCCCGTCTCATTCGCAATCCAGGCAGAGAGATCCTCCTGCCGGTGGCGACACGCCACCGGGGCGGTCTCCCGCGTTCAGAATTCACCCGGAGAGGGCTAACTCATGAACATCTCCAGATTTTTCGTAGACCGGCCAGTTTTTGCTGGCGTCCTATCGGTCCTCATCGTCGTGGCAGGCCTTATCGGCATGCGCGCTTTGCCGATTTCCGAATATCCCGAAGTCGTGCCACCCTCCATCGTCGTTCGCGCCACCTATCCCGGCGCGAACCCGAAGGTCATTGCCGAGACGGTGGCGACACCGCTTGAAGAGCAGATCAACGGCGTGGAGAACATGCTCTACATGTCCAGCCAGGCGACCTCAGACGGTGTCATGACGCTGACAGTGACTTTCAAGCTGGGCACAGATCCGGACAAGGCGCAGCAGCTGGTGCAGAACCGCGTATCGCAAGCCGAGCCTCGCCTTCCCGCCGAAGTCCGAAGCCTTGGCGTTTCCACCGTCAAGAGCTCTCCTGACCTGATGATGGTCGTGCATCTCGTCTCTCCTGGCAATCGATATGACCTCACCTATCTGCGCAACTACGCCGTCCTCAACATCAAGGACCGGCTGGCGCGCATCGAGGGTGTCGGTCAGGTGCAGATCTTCGGTGCCGGAGACTATTCCATGCGCGTGTGGATCGATCCTCAGAAGGCCGCCGAGCACGACCTTGCCGCCAGCGATATCAGCAACGCCATTCGTGAACAGAACGTACAGGCGGCAGCCGGCACCATTGGCGCTTCGCCAAGTCCGAACGGCGTCGATCTGCAGCTCAACGTCAACGCACAGGGTCGCCTTTCCACCCCGGAAGAATTCGGCAACATCATCGTAAAAAGCGGCTCGAATGGCGAGATCACCCGCCTACGTGACGTCGCACGTGTCGAACTCGGCGCTGCCGATTACGCCTTGCGCTCGCTGCTCGACGGCGAATCCGCCGTTGCAATTCCCGTCTTCCAGGCGCCCGGCTCAAACGCCATCACCATTTCCGATCAGGTTGCTGCGACCATGCAGGATCTGCAGAAAGCGATGCCAGATGGCGTCAAATACGAAATCGTCTATGACACGACCGAGTTTGTTCGCGCCTCCATCGACAAGGTGATCGACACGCTTCTGGAAGCCATCGCCCTTGTCGTGATCGTCGTCATCCTGTTCCTTCAGACATGGCGTGCCTCCATCATCCCGCTGATTGCTGTTCCGGTGTCGATCATCGGTACATTCGCAGTCATGTATGTCTTCGGCTTCTCCATCAACGCACTCAGCCTGTTCGGCCTTGTGCTTGCCATCGGCATCGTAGTGGATGACGCCATAGTCGTGGTGGAGAACGTCGAGCGCAATATTGAGAACGGCCTTTCTCCCCGTGACGCGACCTACCGCGCTATGAAAGAGGTATCCGGTCCGATCATCGCGATCGCGCTGGTGCTCGTGGCCGTCTTTGTGCCGCTGGCCTTCATTTCCGGCCTCTCGGGGCAGTTCTACCGTCAGTTCGCATTGACGATCGCGATCTCCACCGTCATCTCCGCTATCAACTCCTTGACGCTGTCACCCGCACTGGCGGCCCTGCTTCTAAAGGACCACCACGCGCCGAAGGATTGGCTGACCCGTGGCATGGACAAGGTTCTGGGCGGCTTCTTCCGTGGCTTTAACCGTGCCTTCGGCGCGGCATCCAATGGTTACGGCAAAAGCGTGGGAGGTCTGCTCAATCGCAAGAGCATCGTGATGATCGTCTACGTCATTCTGGCAGCCGCGACCTATGGCATGTTCAATGCAGTTCCGGGTGGCTTCGTCCCCGCGCAGGACAAGCAGTATCTAATCGGCTTTGCACAATTGCCGGATGCCGCGAGTCTTGATCGAACGGAAGACGTCATCAAGCGCATGAGCGACATAGCCATGCAGCAGCCAGGCGTCGAACATGCGATTGCGTTCCCCGGCCTCTCCATCAACGGCTTCACCAACAGCTCGAACGCGGGCGTCGTTTTCGTCGCCTTGAGTCCGTTCGAAGAGCGCACCACGCCGGAGCTCTCCGGCGGCGCCATCGCCATGGCGCTCAACCAGAAATTCGGCGCCGTTCAGGATGCTTTCATTGCCATGTTCCCGCCACCGCCGGTCAACGGCCTCGGCACCACCGGCGGCTTCAAGATGCAAATCGAAGACCGCGCAGGATTCGGCTACCAGACGCTCGACGAGGTGACCAAAGCCTTCCTCGGCAAAGCCTATCAGACGCCCGAACTGGCTGGCCTGTTCTCAAGCTTCCAGATCAATGTGCCGCAGCTCTACGCCGATCTCGATCGTGCCAAGGCGGAGCAACTGGGCGTCTCGGTGACGGACGTGTTCGAAACGCTGCAGATCTATCTCGGCTCTCTTTACGTCAACGACTTCAATGCCTTCGGCCGCACTTACAGCGTGCGTGTGCAGGCGGATGCCAAGTTCCGCTCCCGGGCAGAAGACATCGGTCAGCTGAAAGTTCGCTCATCGAATGGACAGATGATACCCCTGTCCGCATTGTTGAAGGTGAATGCCACGACAGGCCCGGAGCGCACAACGAGGTACAATGGCTTCCTGTCGGCCGATATCAATGGCGGCCCAGCACCCGGCTTCTCTTCCGGCGAAGCCCAGGCAGCCATCGAACGCATTGCCAGTGAGACCTTGCCATCGGGCATCTCTTTTGAGTGGACGGATTTGACCTATCAGCAGATCCTTGCCGGAAGCTCAGGTTTGCTGGTGTTCCCGCTGGCGCTGCTGCTGGTCTATCTGGTTCTGGCCGCACAATATGAGAGCCTCACTCTGCCGCTCGCGATCATCATGATCGTGCCGATGGGCGTGCTTGCCGCCATGACCGGCGTCTGGCTGACGGGCGGGGACAACAACATCTTCACCCAGATCGGCCTTATCGTCCTTGTCGGGCTCTCGGCGAAGAATGCCATCCTGATCGTCGAGTTCGCACGGGAACTGGAGTTCGAAGGACGCTCACCGGTTGCCGCAGCCATCGAAGCCAGCCGCCTTCGTCTACGCCCCATCCTGATGACATCGCTTGCCTTCATCATGGGTGTCGTGCCGCTGGTCATCTCGACCGGCGCGGGAGCGGAGATGCGCTCCGCCATGGGCGTCGCCGTCTTCTCCGGCATGATCGGGGTCACCTTCTTCGGCATCTTCATGACGCCGGTCTTTTATGTGCTCGTTCGTAAACTCTCCGGCAATCGTCCGCTGGTCCAGCACAAGCAAGAGCCTGCGAACACCGACTACAAGATGAGCGAAGCCGTGTGACGACGATTACCACATCGTCAAACAAGAAGCCCCGAAGACTTTTGTCTTCGGGGCTTCCCTCTATCGTCTGGAGTGCTCCAAGCCGACGCCAACCGGCCATCAATATTCTCAGCCTCTGGTTTTGCACAACCACAAACAACCGACTGTCATAATTTCGTTGCACGTTCACTTGTTTTCGTTTTCTATATGACATGCTTCGAATGAAGCAGGTTGACGCTGGTTCTGGGAGGTTCCGGCGGAAAAAAATCCTGGACAGCTTGTTGCTGGACCATGCGTAAATTTAGGGAGGCATCATGTCCACGAAACGTCTCGCTGCATCCGCGGCGGCATTTGCTATTTCGCTTTCTTTCGGCACCTCTGCCTTTGCAGCAACCGAACTGCAATGGTGGCACGCCATGACCGGTGCGAACAACGAAGTGGTCGATCAGCTCGCCAAGGAGTTCAATGAGAGCCAGAGCGAGTACAAGATCACGCCGGTGTTCAAGGGCACCTATCCGGAAACCCTGAATGCAGGGATCGCAGCCTTCCGGTCGAAGCAGCCTCCTGCCATCATTCAGGTCTTCGATGCTGGCTCTGGCGTCATGATGGGCGCAGAAGGCGCCATCATGCCGGTCGCCGACGTTCTCAAGAAGGGCGGATTCGAGTTTAACAAGTCCGACTATCTTGCTGGGATTGTTGCCTATTATTCCAAGCCGGACGGCACCATGCTGTCCTTCCCCTACAACTCGTCTTCGCCGATCCTCTACTACAACAAGGACGCCTTCAAGAAGGCCGGCCTCGACGCCGAAAACCCTCCAAAGACCTGGCCGGCTGTGTTCGAAGCCGCTCGTAAGATCAAGGAAAGCGGCGCTGCACCCTGCGGCTTCACCTCGACATGGCTGACCTGGATCCAGACCGAAAACTTCGCCGCCTGGAACAATGTCTCCTACGGTACGAATGAGAACGGCCTCGGTGGCGGCAAAGTGGAGTTGAAGATCAACGCGCCGCTCTTCGTCGAGCATTTCCAGTCGATCGCCGATATGGCCAAGGACGGGACCTTCCGTTACGGCGGCCGCACGTCCGAAGCGAAACAGCTTTTCCTGTCGGGTGAATGCGCAATCCTGACCGAGTCTTCCGGCGGTCTTGGCGACATCGTAAAGTCGGGAATGAATTACGGCATCGGCCAGCTTCCCTATTACGAAGGTCACGGACCACAGAACACCATTCCAGGCGGCGCGAGCCTCTGGGTCTTTGGCGGAAAAACGGATGAAGAATATAAGGGCATTGCTCAGTTCTTCCACTTCCTGTCGCAAACGCCGATCCAGGCACGCCTGCATCAGGTTTCCGGATATCTGCCTGTAACCAATGCCGCTTACGAAGCCACGAAGGCTTCCGGCTTCTACGAAAAGAATCCGGCGCGTGAAACGCCGATCCTTCAGATGATGGGCAAGGCACCGACGGAAAACTCCAAGGGTGTTCGCCTGCCGAACCTGCCACAGGTCCGCGACATCATGAACGAGCAGTTCGAAGCCATGCTGGCTGGTAAGCAGGATGCCAAGACGACGCTGAACCAGATCGTCGAGCGCGGCAATGCAGCCATCGCGGCTGCCTCCAAGTAATCACCATAAGCTGAAGCCGCTGCCCGCATCTTTGGATGCGGGCAATGCTTTTTCCCTGGCCGGCTGAGGAGCATCACCCTTGCACACGGTTCACTTCCCGAACAAAATCCTGCCCTACCTCCTGTTGGCACCCCAGATCATCCTGACGGCGATTTTCTTCTTCTGGCCCGCAAGCCAGGCGATCTATCAATCGGTGCTGCAGGAAGATGCATTCGGGCTTAAAACGACGTTCGTCGGTCTTGCCAATTTTTCAGACACGCTGTCGGACCCGAATTATCTCCACGCGCTTCAGGTCACGATCGTCTTCAGCGCGTTGACAGCCCTGGTTTCCATGGCGGTGGCACTGCTTCTGGCAACGGCTGCCGACAAGGTCGTACGCGGACAGACATTTTATCGTACGCTGCTGATCTGGCCCTATGCGGTTGCCCCTGCCGTCGCCGGCATGCTGTGGCTCTTCATGTTCAACCCTGCGATGGGAACGCTTGCCTATCTGCTACGCTCCACAGGCTTCCAATGGGACCCGCTGCTGAAGGGCGACCAGGCTATGGCGCTGATCGTCTTCGCCGCCGCATGGAAGCAGATCAGCTATAATTTCCTGTTCTTCGTTGCCGGTCTTCAGGCAATTCCGAAATCGCTCATCGAGGCTGCCGCCATCGACGGTGCTCGCGGAAGCCGACGCTTCTGGACGATCATCTTTCCGCTTCTTGCGCCGACCACATTCTTCCTGCTTGTCGTCAACACGGTCTATGCGTTCTTCGACACGTTCGGCATCATCCACGCCGTCACCGGTGGCGGTCCCGCCAAGGCAACGGAAACGCTGGTCTACAAGGTGTATAATGATGGCTTCGTCAACCTGAACCTTGGCTCGTCCGCAGCCCAGTCCGTGATCCTGATGATCATCGTGATCGGCCTGACTGCCTTCCAGTTCCGCTTCGTAGAGAAGCGGGTTCATTACGGGTGAGGACCGGACATGATTGAAAAACGCCCTATCGCAAATGGCATCGGCCATCTCATCCTCATCATTGGCATCATCATCGTCGCCTTCCCGATCTATTATACATTCATCGCCTCCTCGATGACGTCGCAAGACATCATCCGCCCACCCATGTCGCTGCTTCCGGGCGGCCACCTGGTTGAGAATTATCGGGAAGCCCTGTCGGGCGGTGTCGAACGGGTGGTCGGCGTCAGCCTTGAGCGCCTGCTCTTCAACTCCTTCGTCGTCGCGATGGCGATTGCCGTCGGCAAGATCATCATTTCCTTCCTCTCTGCTTTCGCCATCGTCTTTTTCCGCTTCCGTTTCCGGATGTTCTTCTTCTGGATGATCTTCATCACGCTGATGCTGCCAGTCGAGGTGCGCATCCTGCCAACCTACAAGGTGATCGTTGATCTCGGTCTGATCGATACCTATGCGGGCCTGACCCTGCCATTGATGGCATCGGCCACGGCCACCTTCCTGTTTCGGCAGTTCTTCCTGACGATCCCAGGAGAACTGGTCGAGGCAGCGCGCATCGACAATGCCGGGCCGTTCCGCTTCATGAAGGACATCCTTCTTCCGCTCTCGAGCACCAACATTGCGGCGCTCTTCGTGATCCTCTTCATCTACGGCTGGACCCAATATCTCTGGCCCCTTCTGGTCACGAACGACGCCAAGATGAACACGATCATCATCGGCCTGCGCCGTATGGTCGATTTCACTGACGCATCCACACCCTGGAACTACGTCATGGTCACAGCGATCCTCGCTATCATCCCACCCATCATCGTTGTCGTTGTGATGCAGCGGTGGTTCGTTAAAGGTCTTGTGGAGACAGAAAAGTAATGGCCCAGCTTGTTTTGAACGATGTCCGCAAGATGTATGGCAATGTGGAAGCCATCAAAGGCGTGTCTCTGCAAATCGCCGATGGAGAACTGGTGGTCCTCGTGGGACCATCCGGCTGCGGAAAATCTACCCTGCTACGCATGATTGCTGGTCTCGAAAGTATTTCGGGCGGTGAAATTTCGATCGGCAATCGGGTGGTCAACGACTTGGAGCCGTCCGAGCGGGATATCGCCATGGTGTTCCAGAACTATGCGCTCTATCCGCATATGACGGTGCGACAGAACCTCGCTTACGGGCTGAAAAATCGTAACACCCCGAAGGACGAGATCGATCGCCGTATCGAGCAGGCGGCAAAGGCGCTCGAGATCGAGCAGTTTCTTGAGCGCAAACCGCGGCAATTGTCCGGTGGCCAGCGGCAGCGTGTTGCGATGGGCCGCGCAATCGTGCGCGAACCCGCCGCCTATCTCTTCGACGAGCCTCTATCGAACCTTGATGCCAAGCTTCGCGTACAGATGCGCGTTGAAATCAAGAGGCTCCAGCGTTCGCTTGCCACGACAAGCGTCTACGTCACGCATGACCAGATGGAAGCGATGACGCTGGCCGATAGGCTTGTGGTCCTGAATGCAGGTCGCATCGAACAGGTCGGCACTCCGATTGAACTCTATGAGCGTCCGGCGACGACCTTTGTCGCGACCTTTATCGGCTCGCCCTCGATGAACCTGCTTGCCATCCCGACATCGTCCGGCAACTGGTCGATGACGCAAGACGCAGGAACTCCGGCCGCTGCAGCGACACTCGGTATTCGTCCGGAAGACCTTCACCTGATCGCAGACGCTCCCCAGGCTGAGGCCTTTAGCGCATCCGTCAAGGTGGCTGCGGTGGAACTGGTCGGCGCTGAAAGCTACGTCCACGGCACATTAGCCGATGGCAGCGATATCGTCTTTCGTGTGGCGGGACGCTCGCGTATCGAGATGGACGACGTCGTGCAGATCGGCGCCAAGGCCGCGGATCTGCACTTTTTCAATGCCAGCGGCGCTCGTATCGACTGACTGCAAAAATGAAGCGGGATCTCCGAAGGTCCCGCTTCAACAATTCGTTAGACCAAAACGCCGCCTAAAGACCGAAGCGCTCGACCTCACGGCGTATTTCTTCGATCCCCAATCCGGATCCTAGAAGCATCGAGAGAAGAACACGCGCCTTTTGCGAACTGAGATCTCCTGCAAAGATAACGCCGCCTTCGGCAAGCGTCTTGCCACCGCCGTTCCCGTAGATCGGCTTGACGCGACCACGTTGGCACCGGCTCGTCATGATGACGGGGACACCGCTCCTCACGAGATCGATAGCAGCAGCCGTCACGGCGGGCGTTGCATTGCCACGGCCAAAACCCTCGATGACGATGCCGCGCATTCCTTCGGAGGCGGCGAAGCGGAGGAACCGGTCGCTGGTGCCGATTCCAAGCTTGACGATCTCGATATCCGACTCGACGCGCTCTGCGCCAATTTTGCCGAGGCTCACCGGACGCCGGTGCACGACGACCAAGTCGCCATCGACTTCGCCTAGTTTCCCATGCTCGGCAGAAATGAACGTGTCGGTACGAGAGGTGTGCGACTTCGTCACGTCGCGGGCCGCATGAAACTCCTGCTCGAAACAAAGCAGCACGCCCAGACCGCGGGCGGTCTCAGATGCAGCGATACGAGCCGCGTCCGCGATGTTTCGGGGACCATCTCCATCCGGCTCATCGGCTGCGCGCTGCGCGCCGGTGAAGACGACCGGCTTTTCGCTATTTATGAGAAGATCGGCCATATAGGCGCTCTCCTCCATCGTGTCGGTTCCATGCGTCACGACTACCCCGTCGATTTTGGGGTCGGCGAGATGGTCCCTTATCCGGCAAGCGAGAGCAAAGGCGTCTTCGAGCGAAAGCGCAAAACTCCCGACCGTCATGAATTCGTCGACTACCAGCTCGACGCCAGCAAGCCGGCTTTCCACAGTGGCCCGAAGGTCATTGCCGCCAAGCTTCGCAGTCACATGGTCTGTGCTCGCATTCTTCTGCGAGGCGATCGTCCCGCCCGTGGTAATGAGGCAAACAGTTTTCGTCATGATCATTCCCCTAAAATCTTTAAGGCAGCTAACTTGGTCTGACCAAGATTGTCAAATGGCGAAGAAATGAGCAGGAACTGCCTATTCTTTGACGTTGACGGCCTGACCAAAATCCGATCTTCTGCAACAAACAAAACCCTTGGTCAGACCAAGACGGAGAACAAACCTGGTTGAAGCGGCGATCAAGAGGACAGCGGGAGCGGCAAGCGCAGGCGGAAGCACTGTGGCGGCCACGGTCAAAGCGCTCGCCTCGATGATCGCCGAAGGCCATTGGTCGCAAGGCGCAGCACTTCCGCCGCAGCGAGAACTCGCTAGGCTTCTGGACATCAGCCGGGCAACACTTCGTGAGGCCATCTCCGTTTTGTTGACCACCGGCAAAATCAAAGCTCAAGACAATGGTCGCGGGTTCATCATCGCTGAGGCCAGCGACGAGGGAAACGGTGCTTGGCCGCAAGCCGCCCCCTACTCTCTTCGCGAGGTTTACCAGTTGCGGCATGTTGTCGAGAGTTACGCAGCGCAACTTGCTGCGATCTCCCGCACGCAGGACGATCTTGCCGCCCTCCGCAACACGCTCGCTGCCTTTCGCCGCGCGGCACATGACGCAGACTTGGGCGGTTACGTAGAGGCCGATACCGAGTTTCATCGCCAGATCTTGGCGATCTCCGGCAACCGCCTGCTCGTCGATATGCATCGAACATTCGCGGTCGTCATGCAGGAGAGCCAACGCATGCCGGTATTGCACCCTGGCGATCTTTGGCCTGCGGTCAAGGAGCATGAGTTGATCCTGGAAGCCATCGAACGCGGCGATCCGGACGGTGCGCACTATTACATGCGCAAACATATCAGCATGGGGGGCAGCCGCTCGGGCCTCTCTCCAACCGAACTGCCCTGAATTTAATCAGGCCAACCTGGCCATTACAGAAGGAAGCGATCATGGCGAAGGAAATTTTGGTGTCCTATGGTATCGACGTCGATGCCGTCGCGGGCTGGCTTGGCTCTTACGGTGGCGAAGACAGCCCTTGCGATATTTCCCGCGGCGTCTTTGCGGGCAAGGTCGGCTCTGTGCGCCTTCTCCGTCTTTTCGAAAAATGGGGCATCAAGACCACGTGGTTCATTCCCGGACACTCGATCGAGACATTCTGGGATGAGATGAAGCAGGTCGCCGATGCCGGTCACGAGATTGGCATGCATGGCTATAGCCATGAAAACCCGATTGCCATGACGCCCGAGCAGGAAGAAGCGATCTTCGACAAGTGCGTCGATCTCATCACCAAGCTTTCCGGAAAACCACCGCGCGGTTATGTGGCACCTTGGTGGGAGTTCGGCTCCAAGACGAACGAGTTGCTGAAGCAGAAGGGTATTCTTTACGATCACTCCCTGATGCACAATGACCACCACCCCTATTACGTCACCGTCGGTGACGAGTGGACGAAGATCGATTATTCGAAACATCCTTCGCACTGGATGAAGCCTTTCACCCAGGGTCCCGAAACCGACCTGATCGAAATCCCAGCATCCTGGAATCTCGACGACCTCCCGCCGATGATGTTCATCAAGGCCGCGCCCAATAGCCACGGCTTCGTCAATCCGCGCGACCTCGAGCAGATGTGGATCGACCAATTCGAGTGGGTCTATGAGAACTACGATTACGCCGTCTTTCCGCTGACCATCCACCCGGATGTCTCCGGCAAGCCACACGTTCTCAAGATGCATGAGCGCATTTTCGACCACATCCGTCAGTTTGAAGGCGTGAAGTTCGTCACCATGGAAGAAATCGCTGCTGACTTCGCCAAGCGCTATCCACGCAGCGGCACGGCCCGTCCACAATCATAAATCTTAAGGCATAAGGGAGACAGCGAATGTGCGGCCTGTGCGGTGCGCTCGGCGCGGCAGATCACTGGAGCAGCGGCGGCAAAGGCGTTGCGTCGATGACGCCCGCCGCCGAGCGCTACCGACAGGCCAGTGCCGTGAATGCAGTCCTCACTCATTATGGCTTGCGGTTGAAGGTCTGGAATGATCGATATGTTCTCACCGGCCGCACGGGAAAGAGTGCGGTCGTGGATCATCTGGGCCAGTTGTGGCCATTGGCTGAGGCTTTTGCCGGCGAAGCGATCGATCCTCTCGATCCAACACTCCTTTTGAAAATGAGAGAGGCGTGATGGCATCCGGCGCCCAACAACCCATCATCGTCAATGTCCTCACCGGCTTTCTGGGCTCCGGCAAGACGACTTTGCTCAATGCATTGCTGTCGGAGCCCGATCTTTCCAACACCGCCGTGATCATCAATGAATTCGGCAGCATTGGTCTCGATCATCTGCTTGTCGAGACGATTGAGGACGACACCGTCCTTTTGCAGAGTGGCTGCATCTGCTGCACCATCCGCGGCGATCTGAAGCAGGCGATCCTGTCCCTCTTCGAAAAGCGCAAGGCAGGTCGCATAGGGTCTTTCACCCGGCTCATCATCGAGACCACGGGACTTGCCGACCCGGCACCGATCGTCGCCACGCTGACGGCAGATCTGATGCTGAAATATCATTTCTCGATGGGCAACATCGTCACCGTCGTCGAGGTGCCGAATGGGCAACATAACATCGAGACCTATACCGAGAGCGCCCGGCAGGTCGCCGTTGCCGATCGCCTGATCATTACCAAAACGGATATTGCAGAGCCCGATGCGATAGCGGCGCTCATCGCCAAGCTGTCGGCCATCAATCCGACAGCCAGCATCGAAATCAGCGATCCTGCCAATCCCGCTGCGAGCCTGATCCTGACGGAGGATATCCATGACCTTTCAGCCCGTCCAGCCGAAGCTCGGCGCTGGGTCGCAGCGGAGCGTTACCATGACCACGCACATGCGCCGCTGCAAGACGTCAACGCGCATGGTGCGATCCGCGCCATATCCGTGACCACACCCAACACCGTCTCATGGCCACGGTTTTCGACATGGCTTTCCCTGCTGGTCAACAGGCATGGCGAAAAGCTCCTGCGCGTGAAGGGTATCATCGGCGTCGACGGATATGAGACGCCGGTGGTGATCCACGGTGTTCAACATCTTATCCATCAACCCGTGCACATGGCCGCATGGCCCGCAGGCGACCGCACGAGCGTGCTCGTCTTTATTGTCGATGGCGACATCGGGGATATCGCCCAATCCTTCGCCACATTCGTCGAGGCCGATCCGCTTGCACTATCAGCCTCTCCGAAGCAGGCAGAGCGATAGCCAAGCCATTCGTCGAGCGCGGAGCACGCAGAACCGCTGATCAAACAGCGAGGAAGCCGCCATCGATCGGCAGTATGGCACCGGTAATCATCTTGCTGTCGTCGGACAAGAGCAGCGCGATGCTCTCTGCCACTTCCTCCGCCTCAGCGAAGCGATTGAGGGGATGGCGAACCATCATCGGCTGGCTCTTGACCGGATCGTTCCATGCTTCCGCAGCGAGTTCGGTCAGTGTGATCGTGGGTGCGACCGCGTTGACGCGAATACCATGGGGACCAAGCTCCTTGGCAAGCACACGCGTCGCGCCCTCAAGCCCGGCCTTGGACGCCGCATAGCAAAGATGGTCCTGAAACCCGCGGTGACCGGCAATCGACGTGATGTTGACGATCGCACCACCCCCTCCTTTTGCCACACGTGCCCGGGCGAACTCCTGGCAGGTGATAATCGCGGCGCGCAGATTGATGCCGAGTACAGCCTCATAGCCGGCATCCGTCATATCCAACACGCTTTCCAACACATTGATGCCGGCGCTGTTGATCAGAAAATCGCAAGGGCCTGCTTCTGCCATTGCGGCCCGGGTGGCGGCGGCATCGGCAAGATCTGCGCGGATCGAACGTCCACCAATTTCGGCTTTCAGGCTGTCGAGATCGGACTGAGTACGGCTGATCGCCACGACCTCTGCACCGCGTGCCGCCATCAGGCGGGCGCAGGCGCGTCCAATGCCTTTTCCGGCTCCGGTAATGATGACGGACTTTCCAGTAAACTGCATGTTATCCTCGCATTAATGCGGCCGCGTTGGCCTGCTGATCTGTGACTTCGACGGTGTTCAGGAGTGACTGTTGGAGCGAATGGTCCGTGCTACATTCTGCAACGCCAGGAACGCCTCATAGCGCGCGTCTTGCACCTTGCGGAACGTGGCTTCGGGCGAGGCAAGGTTTTTAACCCTCGACATTGCAGACATAGCGGACGAAAGATCCGGGAAAGTTCCTGCCGCAACTGCACCAAGCATAGCCGAACCGAGAAGAACCGGCTCTTCGCATTCCGTTAGCTCGACAGGCATACCGGTCGCATCCGCCAGCAATTGCTGAGCAAGCGGATGGGCCCCCGCCCCGCCGCTAACGCTGATGGTTTCCACCGGCGCACCGTGGCGCGCCTGTGTCTCGATGATCTGGCGAAGCCCGTAGCCGAGGCCAAGAAGTCCAGCGACATAAAGCGCGACGAGGGAATCCACGCCTGTCCCCATGCCGTAACCAGCGATGATAGCGCGCGCGTGCGGATCGGCGAACGGCGCGCGATTACCGAGAAATTCCGGCACCACATGAAAGTCCCTGGCAATATCCGCTGCGGCGGAAGCAGACGCAGCCAGGCTCAAGGCGCGATCGGCGAGCCAGACCGGCAACGCCTTGCCCTCATTGCTTGCCAGCGTCTTTGCCTCGGCAAATGCCGGGTGCAATTGCACCAGATAATCGATGGCAGCACCGGCAGCCGACTGCCCGCCCTCATTCAACCAGGCGCCTGGAACCATGGCGGAATAATAGGGACCCCAAACGCCTGGTACGAACGCAGGTTCGGCGGTCGTCGTCATGGTGCAGGATGATGTGCCGAACACGTAACCGAGGCATCGCGACGCGTCACCGCCTGCAGCGACCGTTCCCACTCCACCGGCATGCGCGTCGATCAGACCGGCGGCGACGGCGGTGCCGGGGCGTAACCCCATCGCTCGTGCCGCCTCTTCCGTCAATCCAGAGCCGAGCGCAGTGCCGGGATGGACGACGTTTTGACCAATGCGGCGGAAGCCCTGCTCCGCGAGGTCGCCGAGACCGATCGCGTTGAAATAATCGGTGTCCCACCGGTCCTCATGGGCAAGATAGGTCCATTTGCACGTCACGGTGCAGGCGGAACGGTCGAGCGATCCGGTGGCCTTCCATGTGAGAAAATCCGTCAGATCGAAAAACTGCGCAGCGCGGTCGTAGACAGTGGGGCTGTTTTCCTTAAGCCATAGAAGCTTGGGCGTCTGCATCTCTGGCGAAATGCGCCCGCCAACATATTGCAAGACGGCGTGGTCGCCGGCATTGATCCGCTCAGCCTGTCCAACCGCGCGGTGATCCATCCAAACGATAATGTCCCGCTCAGGATGGCTGGGATCGCCAACCGGAAGCGTCTCATTGCCCGCACCGCAGACAACAAGCGAACATGTCGCGTCAAAACCGAGGCCCGCCACGTCAGCCGGGTCTATACCGGCTCGCGAAACGCTTTCCCGGACGCTCTCGCAGACCGCTTGCCAGACCTCGGCACTCGACTGTTCCGCAATGCCACCATCTTCCCGATGCATCGAGATCGGTCGCTTGGCCGTTGCCAGAAGCTTGCCCTCGGTATCGAATACACCAGCGCGAGCAGATCCAGTGCCGACATCGACGCCAATCAGGTAAGAAGCCATTTGAGACAGTCCTCGCGCGGGTGATCCAATATGTGAGAATAGCGTCTGAAATCTTTGATTTCAGACGCTCCTTGATGTTAGACGCGATCGAAGTTGGTCGGCAGAACCAACATGTCGCGGATCGTGACAGTGCGCTTGCGCGTCAGCATATAAACGATGGCGTCGGCCACTTCGCTTGCGTCGATGAGGCTACCCGACTCCTTGGCCTTGCGGAGGTTTTCCTCCGGCCAGTCTGCCAGCAGCGCGGAGACGACCGGACCGGGCGAGACCTGAGCGACACGCACGCCATGCGGGATCATCTGGCGGCGCATGCCTTGGACGAAGCTGGTGATCGCCCATTTGGAACCGGAATAGACGGGTTCCCAATAGGTGGGGAAGTGACCGGCAATCGAGCAGGTCACGATGATATCGCCAGTCTTGCGCTCCGACATATGCGGGACCACGGCGTGGACGTTCTTCATCACGGCATTGACGTTGAGGTTCAACATCTTGTCGATCGCTCCAGGCGTCGTTTCCGTCAGATCGCCGCCGATATAGGTGCCCGCGTTACAATAGAGAATGTCGATGTGATCGACCTTTGCCAATATCTCCGGGATCATGGCATTGCAGCTGTCGGTATCCAAAAGGTTAGTGACCTGCGCGATGGCACGCTCGCCAAGCTTTGCGACCAGCTCATTCAAGGCCTTCTCGTTCCAGTCGACCATGACCACGGTCGCGCCCTGTCCCAAGAGTGCTTCGGTGGTGGCAAGCCCGATACCGGAAGCAGCACCGGTGATGACCGCGATCTTGCCTTGCAGCGATTCAGACATTTAGTTCTCCTGCGTTATGGAAAGGTTGTCGGCTGACCTAGCGCCACTCGCGCCCGATATAGATGGCCAGCAGAATGATGAAGCCCTTGATGACGTCCTGCAGATAGGGGTTGATGCCCATCAAGTTGAGGCCGTTATTGAGGATGCCGAGCAGCACGGCACCGATCAGCGTGCCGAGAATAAGCCCTCTGCCCCCGGCAATCGCCGTACCGCCCAGGACCACCGCAGCGATCGCATCCAACTCGAAGCCGACACCAGCGTTGGGCTGACCGCTCATCAGGCGCCCGGTCAAAATCAGCGCAGCGAGCGCGGCGGTGACGCCCGAAATGCCGTAGACGGCAAGCTTGACGCGCTGTGTCTTTACACCCGAGAGCCGCGCTGCGAGCTCATTGCCGCCAAGAGCGTAGACGTGACGACCAAAGGCAGTCCGCTGGAGAAGAACCCAGGCAACGGCGTAGATCACAACCATGATGACAACCGGGACAGGTACGATGCCAATGCGGCCGACGCCGAACCAGGAAATCCAGCTTGGAATGCCGCTTACTGGGTAGCCGCCGGAATAGATAAGGCCGAGACCGCGCGCCATTCCCATTGTCGCCAGTGTAACGATGATGGCCGGCATCTTTCCCCAGGCGACAAGCGCGCCATTGAATATGCCGATACCGAGCCCGATGAAGAGCCCCGCGGGCAGCGCCACCGAAGCCGGTAACCCGGTATTGACCATCAATCCCGCCGAGAGCGTTCCCACAAGCGCCATAACCGCGCCGACGGACAGGTCGATGCCGCCGGTCAGGATGACGAAAGTCATGCCGACGGCAAGGATGCCGACGACCGACACTTGCCGAAGCACGTTCATGATGTTGTTGAGGCTGAAGAAGTTGTCGCTCGCAAGACCCATCAGGATCGAGACGACGATCAGACCCGCGAGCGGCAATGCCAGGGGCGAATGCAGCAGGCCGCTCAGTTTGAAGCCGCCCGTCTTCGCGGCAACGCCGGTGTTTGCATCAAGCGACATGTTCAACTCTCCCGGTGGTGGCGTTTGTCATTATTGTTTCGGAATTGATATCGCCGCCCTCAAGCGTGGCGACGATGCCGCCGGAGCGGAAGACGCAGACCCTGTCGGACATGCCGATCACCTCGGGCAGCTCCGAGGAGATCATGATGATCGAGTGGCCGCTCGCGGCGAATGCACGCATCAGTGCGTAGATCTCTGCCTTGGCACCGACATCGATGCCACGCGTAGGCTCATCGAAGATCAGCACGCGCATGTCATGGTTCAGCCAGCGGGCAATCACGATCTTTTGCTGGTTGCCACCGGATAGGGTGTCAACGCGAGCATAGGGTCCCTGCGCCTTGACCTGCACCTGCGCCATCGCCCGCTGCGTGTGCTCCAGTTCCTTCTTGAGATCGAGGAACCAATGGGCTTTGCGGTATTTGCGGTAATTGTTCAGCGAAATGTTCTGTAGGATGGAGAAGCTGGTAATCAGCCCTTCTTCCTTCCGGCTTTCCGGCAGCAGCCCGATACCGCGGATCAGCGCATCGTCAGGACCGGAGAACCGCGTTTCCGAGCCATCCAGCTTTATCTTGCGGCGCGACGCAGAGTGCGCGCCAAGCATGGCGAGAACAGTTTCCGATCGGCCCGAGCCCACAAGCCCGGCGAAGCCGAGGATCTCCCCCTTACGCAACGAAAACCGCGAGACGGGCCCGCCCTTCTTCAGTTGAAGTTCTTCGACATCGATCACGACGTCGGCCGATGGATCAAGCTTCGGTTTCGGCGGGAAGCTCGCCTCGATGCGCCGGCCCACCATCATTTCGACCAACCGATCGTTATCCACCTCGGATGTCAGGCAAGACCCAATAAGCTCTCCGTCACGCAGAACGGTGATGCGGTCACAGATTTCGAAAATTTCCTCGAGATGGTGCGAAATGAAGATGATCGCCACACCCTGACGACGCAGCTCTCGCATGACATTGAAGAGGTGTTCGGTCTCGGACGGTGTCAGAGTCGCGGTCGGCTCGTCGAGCACCAGAATGCGCGCATCCAGCGAAAGCGCCTTTGCAATTTCGACAAACTGTTGCTGAGCGACCGAAAGCCGTTTGATCGGCACATCAAGCGGAACATCCACCGCCAGACGGCGCATGATCTCAGCGGCACGCTTGCGCATGGCGCCTTTGTTCAACAGGCGAAGCGGCCCGCGGATCTCCCGGGCGAGGAACATGTTCTCGACAGCGTTGAGATAGGGGATCAGGCTGAATTCCTGAAAGACGATGCCAACCCCGGCAGCAATAGCCTCATCGTAGGTTGCGAAACGCCGCTCCGTACCGTCGATGCGGATCGTCCCTTCGGAGGGCTGCAAAATGCCACAGAGGATCTTCATCAAAGTCGACTTGCCAGCGCCGTTCTCGCCGAGAAGCGCATGCACCTCTCCGGGGCGTGCCTGAAGGTCGACGCCGCGCAGGACTTCGATCTTGCCGAAGCTTTTTCTTATTCCATTCAGTTCCAGCATCTTAACCCTCCTCAATGGTCGGGATTTAGAGCGCCGTGCGTCGTTCAGGACACAAAAAGGACGCTCTAATGTCGTTAGATCCAAGCGTCCCGCCCCCGCCTAAGCGGGGACGGAGCCTGGGAGAAGTTCTTACCAGCTGAATTCGCCGGCGTTCTTGCTGTCCACGACCATGACATCGATCGGGACTTCCTTCGGCACAACGCGGGCGCCCCACTTCTGGGCAAGCGCCATGGCAAGTCCGACACGGACCTGGTCACGCGGGAACTGCGCCGTGGTTTCGATGAAAGGCGTACCGTCGGCGATGGCCTTCACCGCTTCTGGGGCGCCGTCTACGGACGTCAGCTTGATGTCCTTGCCAGAACCCTGGATCGCCGAGAGCGCCCCCATCGCACCGCCGTCATTCACGGAAAAGATGCCCACGAGGTTGGGATGCGACTGGATCATGTTCTCGACGACGCCAAGAGCCACGGAGCGATCCTGACGGCCATTCTGCGTGTCGACGAGCTTGATATCCTTGAATTCCGCCAGTGCGGCCTTGCAGCCTTCGACGCGTTGGAGGATCGGGACGACCGGAATACCGTCGAGGATCGCGACCTCGCCCTTGCCGCCAACAGCTTCACCGAGATGTTTGCAAGACATGTAGCCCGCATCGCGGTTCTTCGAACCTACGAAGGTGTCGACCGGACCATTTGCATTGGCATCCACGGCGACAACGATGACGCCCGCGGCCTTGGCGGCATGAACGGCGGCTTCGATGCCTGCGCTGTCGGTCGGATTCAGAAGAAGGATATCGATCTTCTGCTGAAGCATATCTTCAACGTCGGAAATCTGCTTCGCAACATCATGCCCGGCGTCGGTTATGACGACATCGGCTCCGATGCTCGCTGCGGCTTCCTTCAGCGCTTCCTGCATGGAAACGAAGTAAGGGTTGTTCAACTCCTGAAACGTCATGCCGATCTTCAGCTTTTCCTGCGCCAGAGCTGGAGCGGCCATCAGTGCAAGCGCGGCTGTCGCCATCAGAAACTTGGATTTCATTTTCATGTACTCTTCCTCCCGTTGGAATTTGGGCAGCAACTACCCGTTTCCGGACAGTCGTCTGTCCGAATTGATGAAGTCTGCGATGTACGGTTGCGTTACTCCGCCATGACTGCCGCCTTTTGGGCTGCGAATATGGTTCGGAATCTCGACGGTGACATTCCCTTCAGCTTCAGGAAATGCCGATTGAAATTCGACAGGTTGGAGAAGCCCACATCGTAGCAGACTTCTGCAACCTTGACGTCCTGATCCGCCAGCAGCATCTGGCAGGCGAGATCGATCCTTAATTGATTGCGGTAACGCACAAGCGTCGTTCCCGTATGACGCTTGAAGGCTCGTGAAAATGTGCTCGGGCTCTGGCCGACGATTTCGGCCAGATCGATTTCATCCACCTGAGCGGTCAGATGCTGGCGCAGATGCGACAAGGCGCGATTGATGCCGCTATCTCCGGTTCCTGCCAGGTCCAGCTCATAGCTGAGACTGGCCAGAACTTCAGGAGATGGCGCTTTGACGAGAAGGTCAAGAATTTCCCAGAAGAGGGCGAGGCGCGTAAGACCCTGCGCTTCGATCAACCTTTCGATCAGAGGCCGGACGCGATTGCTCGTCTCGTCGTCAAAAAGAATGCCACGGCGGCTACGCTCCAACAGACTGCGAACCGGTTCCATCTCCGACATGCATGCGCTGGCGTCTTCAATAAATACTTCCGGAAACTGGATCACGAGAGAGCGCGTCGGAACGATTTCCTCGGGCTCAATCTCGCTAATCCAGTTCTGGGGGAGATTGGGTCCGGTCATAATCAGCTGACCGGGGTCGAAGCGTCCAACGAAGTCACCGATATAGAACGTGCCAGAGGTGGCCACGACGAGGTGAATTTCGTACTCGGGGTGGTAGTGCCAGCGGACCGTGCGGAACGGGTAGCCATGCCGCCAAGCAGCGAAAGACTCGCCCTTGCGAATATGGACCAGTTCCAGATCGGGCTGCATCATGGTTCCTCCCTCACGCACGTCCGCCTTAATTAGAAGCGAGACCATTCCTCTTATGGCTCGTCCCGGGCGTTGATGCGGACCATAGGCGCGACAGCATATGTTGCTCCACATCACGGCGCGGAAATTGCTGATACTTTTTTGACTCCTATATGCTGAAAATCGAATAGACGTGCATCGGGCCCTTCAATCAACAGCAAACACGCAGCCATTTTAGCCAACAACTTTGCGTGATGCGCTGACAAACAGTGCAATCGCACCCCGAGCAGCCAAAATTTTTACACTTCTCGCGGAGGCGACACTGGCGCGTGCCTTATACTTTTCCGCACATCTTGTGGTGGATAATCATCAGAAAATCATCGGTGGTAAAATGGAGGACTATCATCGGAGGCGTCCATCCGAACGTCGTGCACCTGTCATCAGTCAGAGTGGACAGGCTGAGACGCAGTCATCATAGTGTCACCAAATCGTTGCGCACCTGACCGGCTTGGGACCTGGCGCAAGGAGGCATCCCACTGCCATTGGTCGTCATGCCACCTAGAAGGATAGGACGAATGCAACCGAAACTTCTCAGCCAAACCTTTTTTGCCCTGACCCTATGCGCCGCCGTGGCCTCGGCACAGCAGGCGTCCGACATCGTTGCGCCGGAGAAAGCGACAACGGTCGCAACCGCCCAACGTGTGGAAGCCAAAGACTTTATGGTGGCAGCGGCCAATCCCCTCGCTGCCGAGGCGGGGCGTGATGTCATCGCAGGCGGCGGAAATGCGATCGATGCGATGGTTGCCGTGCAGACCGTGCTTGGTCTCGTCGAACCGCAAAGCTCCGGTCTCGGCGGCGGTGCGTTTCTCGTCTATTACGATGCAAAAAGCGGGAAGCTGACCACCTTCGATGGCCGGGAGACAGCGCCTATGGAGGCCACACCGACACTCTTTCTCGACGAGAAAGGTCAACCCCTGAAGTTCATGGACGCTGTGGTTGGCGGTCGCTCCGTTGGAACGCCTGGAACGGTCCGCCTGCTTGGGGACGTCCACAAACGCTTCGGCAAAACGGAATGGGCAAGTCTGCTGAAGCCGGCCCAGACTCTGGCAACGCAAGGGTTCCAGGTGTCGCCACGTCTTGCCTCCCTGGTTGCTTCCGAGGGTGACCGGTTGAAGACCTACAAGGAGACCACGTCCTATTTCTTCGATAGCGCAGGCGCGGCCTTGAAGGCAGGCGCCGTGTTGAAAAATCCGTCTTATGCCGACACGCTTGCGATACTTGCGAAGGACGGTGCCGACGCTTTCTACAAAGGGAAAATTGCCGAAGACATCGTCAAGACTGTGCGGGAAGCCGCCGGTAATCCCGGCGTACTTTCGCTGGCCGATCTTTCCAACTATCGCATCATCGAGCGAGAGCCGGTCTGCTTCACCTACCGCGCTCTCGATGTTTGCGGCATGGGCCCGCCGTCGTCAGGCGCGGTTGCCGTCAGCCAAATTCTCGGCCTCTCGGAACATTTCGATCTCAAGGCTCTGGGGCCAAAGAATGTGGAAAGCTGGCGCATCATCGGCGATGCCCAACGTCTTGCCTTCGCCGACCGCGAACGTTACCTAGCTGATCCGAACTTCGTGCCTTTGCCGATCAAAGGCTTGCTCGACAAATCCTGTTTAAGCGAGCGATCAAAGCTGTTGGATGGCGACAAGGCGTTGACCAAGGATGCGGTCAAAGCCGGTGAACCGGGTTGGGACCACGCGCTGCTCTTCGGCAGGGATGCCGCACTTGAATTACCTTCCACAAGCCACTTCGTCATCGTCGATAAGGAAGGCAACGTCGTTTCCATGACGACAACGATCGAAAATGGCTTTGGGTCGCGTCTGATGACCAACGGCTTTCTCCTCAACAACGAGTTGACCGACTTCTCCTTCAAGACCCATGAAGGCGGCCTGCCGATTGCCAATCGTGTCGAACCCGGAAAGCGCCCACGCTCTTCGATGGCGCCAACCATCGTGATGAAGGACGGCAAACCGCTGATCGCCATTGGCTCTCCAGGCGGCAGCCAAATTATCGGATATGTGGCGCAGGCGCTGATCGCCTATATCGATTGGGGCATGCCCGTGGAGGAAATCGTCGCCCAGCCGCATCTCATCAATCGCTTCGGCACTTACGATATCGAGGCTGGCACCCAGGCGGAAGACATGGCCGACGCCCTCAAATCGTTGGGGTACGACGTGAAGCCGGGCGAGATGAATTCCGGCTTGCACGCCATCGAGATCACCGACAGGGGCTTGGCCGGAAGCGCCGATCCGCGACGGGAAGGCGTGGCTGTGGGAAACTGATTTGTCCCGCGAAAAGGCAAGCCTCTCCTAAGAGGCGACGTGAGAACCGAAGCCCAGAGCTTATACCAAAGCTTACTGTCGGTATTAAACATCCCGGAAGATCGACCTAAACTGGCTCACTCTTTCCTATGCCGTACACATCTCAGAGGCACCCTCCCCTCCATTCTCGGGTTTTTGGACTTTCGGTTACCCCGTCACGCTTCTGCCAGTGTGACCTGTGGAAGCGTCGTCATCATCCGGTCGAAATAGACCAGCGGCAACGGACCCCTTTGGCTATCGGCAGCGTGAACGTCGCAAAGGAAGATCGTATGCGTCCCAGAGCGCATCGTATCGTGAATGGTGCAACTGAATCGCGCACATGCGTCTTTCAAAATGGGCTGCCCCAATTCATCCGAGCCCCACTCCCCAACCTCAAAACGTTGCTCCGGGGGAACCTTGCCGCCAAATGCGCCTGCTACGGCCTCTTGGCCTTTTGCCAGAATGTTCAGGCTCAACCGGCCATTTTCAACAACGACAGGGTGCGCGGAAGCTGACGTGTTGACACAAACGAGGAGACGCGGCGGCTCCTGGGAAACGGAACAAGCCGCAGTCACCGTCAATCCACCTCGCCCGGCCTTGCCATCGGTCGCGACGACTTTGACGGCGGCGGCCATCATCGCCATGGCATTCTTGAAGTTGGCGTTCTCTGCCGCCTCAATGTTTTTATCAGTGGACATGTCTGTCTCTCCAACGTGTTGACCCGAAGGATCCGGCGATGCCGGATCCTGTTTCTCGCAGATCACTCCGCTGCAACCTGCGTGGCACCGTTGCGTGCGAGGCGCAGCGCCGCGCCGGGGTGGTTGTCGGGAAGAAGCGGGCCTCGGCCGAAGAGCTTTTGACGGAGCGGGCCTTCCGCATACTCCCGCTGAGCCAAGCCTCGCTGCTGCAAAACGGGCGTGACGTGGTCGATGAAATCTACGAATGTTTCCGGGTGAAGCTGGCAGATCATGTTGATGCCATCAACGCCTGCATCCTGCCAACGCTCAAGTTCATCCGCGATGAAGTCCGGCGTGCCCACGATGCGGCAATTATAAGAAAGCGCATTCGCGACTTCCTTGACGGTGGCCTTTTCCCCGTGAGGCTTACCCATCTCAATCATGCGCGCATATCCCTGCAGGCCGTCGAGACCAGACTCGTCCACCGGCTTATCGGGGTCGAGATGGGAAAGATCGACGCCCATATCGCGGCTGACATGGGCAGCAAGCCCTTCATAGAGAACCCATTCGTCGATTTCCGCGGCTTTCCTGTTTGCCTCCTCCATCGTGCTGCCGACGACGAAGGACAAGCCCTGGATGAACTTAATGTCGTCCGCGCCCCGCCCCATCTGCTCGGCGAGCTTCTTCGTTCCCGCGATGCCGATGCGGGCGCCATCGACATTCGGATAGAGGATGAACGTGCCCTCTGCGTGTTGCGCCGCGAATTGACTTCCCCTTTTCGAGGCACCAGCCTGGTAGAGCATGGGCGTACGCTGAGGCGATGGCGCAACAAGGTGCGGTCCCTGTACCTTATAACGTTCGCCTACGTGGTCTATGGGGTGTACTTTGGTGTGATCGCTGAAGACCCCCCTCTCCCGATCGGCGATCATCGCGCCCGCTTCCCAAGACCCTTCAAAAAGCTTGTAGACCACGTCCATATATTCATCAGCCCAGTCATATCGCTGATCATGAGGGACGATCTTGTCATATCCGAAATTGCGCGCTGCATTGTCTGTCACACTCGTCACAATGTTCCAGCCGATACGCCCGCGGCTGATGTGGTCGAGCGTGGACGCCTTCTTCGCAAATGCAAAGGGATGCTCGGAGAGAATCGAGCTCGTAAACACCAGTCCAAGGTTCTCTGTCACGGCAGCAAGCGCGGCGCACATTGTAAACGTGTCGTTACAGGGCATGTGGAGGCCCTGTTCAAAGTAAGCATCCCACTTTCCATCATAAGCCGGGTCGATACCAAGGATGTCGGCGAAGAATATCGCGTCGAAGCGCCCCGCTTCCAGCTTCTTGACGAGTGCTGACCAAGTCTCGAACTCGTTGAACTGGGCAAGCTGGTTTCGCGGATGGCGCCAGGTACCGTGATAGATATGAGACGCGACATTCATGGTGAAGCAGTTGAATATCATTCGCTTGCGCATTCGCTGTTCCTTCTCGCTTTTCTGTTGTGGTTGAAGGAAAGATTATGTCGCAGTGCAGCAAGCGTCTTGCTCCACAGTGAACATCGGTTGTTCTCAGAGTGTCGTTTACACCAACCGGACCAACACGAGCCGCGCCCCTTCGAATGACACGCATCTCCATTCGGCTCTGCGTACACTGCGGTGCTGGTCGCCAAGAAAGGAAGAAGGCAAGTCGATAGCAGGCTGACGTTTCGTAAATCGGAGCCACAGGATCACGGAGGCTGCGATGCGTATGCACGAGAAGACTGTGTGAGCGCAGAGGGCGTGTCGGGTCTGAATGCCCTCGATACTTACCGGCTTAAACGCGGCCCATGTGGCGACCTCAACGGCGCAGCGGGCATCTGGCGGATGGATTACGGCAGTCTGTAGTCCCTGGGGGCAACACCGAACTGGTTCTTGAACGATCGGCTAAAGTGCGAGAGATCGTTGAAACCCCAGCGGAACGCGATCTCGCCGATGGAGTGGCCCTTATCAGCCCGCAGATCATCTGCACATTTTTCCAGCCGACGCTTGAGCAGAACCTTGCTGAATGTATCGCCGCTGTCCTCGAGAAGCCTATGTACATACCGCACTGAGATGCGAAAATGATGCGCGGCTTTGGCAGGCGTCAATTCAGGATCGGCAGCGTGCGTTGCAATGTATTGGACAAGGGATTTCGAAAGTTGCTGCTTCAAGGTCCCTCGCGCCTGCTCCTCCTCCCGCGACGAGATGCCCATTGCCAAGGATACCAGCTCAATGATTTGGCCCGATACCGGGGCTGCAACCGGCCCCAGATGTTCGGCCTGTGTCGCGATCGAGGTCAGATAATCGCACGCGATCGAGGCAACCGGATCGGAACGGCTGATCAACGTGGCCGTTTGCTGCTCCGACCGTCTCAGAAAAGGTTTGAGCGCTGCTCTGGGGATTCGGAAGGAATGCTGCTTCCATCGGTCGCTGCAATAATCGTTGAGATAGGGTTCAGTCGAATCCACGATGGAGAAATCGCCAGGCCGAAGAAACGCCTCGCGACCGCCTTGCATCATCCGACACTGACCCTCCACCTGAAGATTGAGGAAATAGACCTCTTCAGGCATTCTGCTGATCTCTTGCCGGCGCCTGTAAACCTTTTGCCGCGTCGAGGAGATCGTCGTGACATTTGTGGAGCCAATGAGGTTTGCCTTGACCTCCCCACCAAAGCCCTGCTCCGCGTCAGGGACGGGGTTCAATGCAATATAGGCCTCACAGAGGACTTCCTTCCAGAAAGGGAAGCGATCCTTAACGGGCAAGTCATTCGCACTCCAGAATGCCATCGTCGCCTCCGCGTCTTCAAAGGTCGAACTCTGTGACGCAATCTTCGTGCCAGTTGGACCGATTGGCTGACCATCTCCGTCATATTGTTCGTTCAAGAACAGCCCGTCAGTGTGAAGCTGCTCAAGGGAAACACCCATCGCTCATGGATTAATCTCAACTCTCCCCTTGGATCCTCCCCACCAATTTATCCTGAAGGCTTCTGAAAGCCGGGAGTCTGACACCTCCAGAAAACCGAAGGGCTTTGAATGCGATCAGGACGTCCGGGTCGGTAGGACTATCGTCCGCTCTCCCAATAAATCCGGGAACTTCCGCGAAATGCCGTGGTTCGCAGGGCTTGGCGATGAACAGGCAATGCGTGCCTACAGCATCGGCCCGAAATCGGAATGGATTTTCGGATAGGCACGATGCGTAGGTTCAAAGAGTTAGAGCGTCTTTAGTCCGTCCGAGAAGACGCACGGCGCTCTAGACACAGCGCGCGGCTAAGACCGCCATATCCGCTATCGATCAACCCTGGCAGGAGAAGGCAATGCGCGCACTTGTTTGGCACGGCAAAGAAGACATACGATGCGACACCGTATCGGACCCGGAAATCGAGCATCCCCGTGATGCCATCATCAAGGTAACGAGTTGTGCGATCTGCGGCTCAGACCTTCATCTGTTCCACAATTTTATCCCCGCGATGATGCCGGGCGATGTGATGGGCCACGAAATGATGGGCGAGGTCGTTGAGACCGGCTCGCAGATGAACGGTCGCCTGAAGAAAGGTGACCGGATCGTGGTACCTTTTACGATCAACTGTGGTGAATGCGATCAGTGCAAGCGGGGCAACTTTTCCGTCTGCGAGCGGTCGAACCGCAAAAAGGAGCTGGGAGATAAGGTATTCGGCCATACCACGGCCGGCCTGTTTGGCTACACGCATTTGACGGGTGGCTATCCCGGCGGTCAGGCAGAATATCTCAGAGTCCCCTTTGCGGACGAAACGCACATCAAGGTGCCGGACAGCCTCACTGACGAGCAGGTCCTCTTCCTGGGCGACATCTTTCCGACCGGCTGGCAGGCCGCTGCACAATGCGACATCGAACCGACCGATACTGTGGTCGTCTGGGGCTGCGGTCCGGTCGGTCAGATGGCAATCCGCAGTGCTGTGCTTCTTGGCGCCAAGCAGGTGGTTGCTATCGACCGCATCCCGGAGCGGCTCTCCATGGCCGAGGCAGGCGGCGCCATCACAATCAACTTCAGCGACGAAAGTGTCGTCGAGCGGCTTAACGAGTTGACCGACGGCAAGGGGCCGGAAAAATGCATCGACGCGGTTGGACTGGAAAGCCACGTCTCAATGGGGCAACCGGACACGCTTCTCGACCGGGCAAAGCAGATCGTGATGCTAGAGAGTGACCGTCCGCATGTCCTACGCGAAATGATCTATGTGTGCCGGCCAGCTGGGATCATCTCAATTCCCGGCGTTTACAGCGGCCTCATCGATAAACTTCCGATGGGCGTGGCGATGAACAAGGGCCTCACCTTTCGCATGGGGCAGACGCATGTCCGTCGTTGGACCGACGATCTTCTCCGCCGCATCGAGGAAGGCCAGATCGACCCGTCATTCGTCATTACCCACACCGTCGGGCTCGAACAGGGGCCGGAGATGTACAAGACGTTTCGCGACAAACAGGACAGCTGCATCAAGGTTGTTCTCAAACCGTAAGGAGGTCCAACATGTCGTTTTTCAGCAATATCACTCGTTCAGAAGGCGATCCGCGCGTCATCAAGTCGGGGCAAAGTTCACTTAGTTCGTCCGATCGGCTGGCCCGCAATCTCGGTTGGTTCAGCATCGGCCTCGGGCTCGTGGAAATCCTTGCAGCCCGGAAGCTGACCGGAGCGCTCGGCCTGCGCGGTCAGGAAAATCTTGTGCGGGCGTTCGGGGCTCGAGAAATCGCCTCCGGCTTTGTCACTCTGTCGGTTGACAAGCAAGCGGGGTTGACCTCCCGGATTGCGGGCGATGCTCTCGATATCGCCACCCTGGCAACCGCCATGCGGACGGAGAACCCGAAGCGGGGTAATGCCGCCTTGGCTCTTCTGATGGTTGCTGGCGTGACCCTTCTTGACGTGATCGCGGCTGGCGCAACCACCATTCGTCACACCAGCCACAAAGGTCAGCGCCGCAACTACGATGACCGGAGCGGCTTCCCGAAGGGAATCGAGGCCGCACGCGGCGCAGCGCTTAAAAAACTCGGCGACACGAGACCCACCTCAAGCGCTAATCTCTGATCAAGATTTTGCGCCGCTCCGCTCAGGCTCACCACCCCCAAGCGGAGCGGTGCAAGATCGCCCTTGTCCGACCAAGCCCGCGCCCCAAGAATTTGTCGCCTTTAGTGATGGCTACCCATTCTATCTTTAGCAGGTCATCCTCAGATCAGATCACGGTCAAAGCGCTCGTCCCACTCGCGCGTCTTGACCAGCGCGCCATTCTCAAATGCCGACAACTCTCCGACAAGATAGAACGTGTTCTCGTCCGAGCGCATTTCCGTCCGGCTTTCGATTTTTATCCGCCAGCCCTCACGCCCCATGTCATATGTCTGGGTCAGCACGTATCTCGCCGAGAGCGGATCGTTGTCCTTGATGGTCAACTCTCTGCGAAGGCTGTGACTGAGTTGAGTATCGATCTCGTCAAAGCGGATGACGCCCTCTCCGAACAAACCGCCCACACCTTCCGTGATGTAGGTATTGATACCAGTTTCATGATCCTGTTCGGTCCAGCGCCTGACGGTGCCAGCGTCGATCTGCGTCGTTGGAGTGAACGGTCCGTGCGCAGGCGCCTCGAAACGCACTTCTGCCTCCTGCGAGGGCGCACGAACCGGTAGCTCGAGTCTGCTTTCCGCGACTGAGATGCTCAGCGTCGCGTCATAGGGTGACGTCCACACCATGGGCCAGTAGGCTGTGGCGATGGCAAGTTGGAGCCGATGACCCTTGGCAAAGCGATAGCCGCAATCATTAAGCTTGATCGCTACATCATAGAACTTGCCTGCTTCCAGTGCTTCGGGTTCTTCGTGGCTATCACGATGCGTCAGATTGAAAACCTGATAGCTGACGCGCGTGACACGCCCATCCGGAAGAACATCGTTCAGACGAAGGGAGACTTGCGCGACAGGGCAATCCGAGGCAGCGCGCAGGCGGACCACGGGCGCACCCAAAACGTCAAAGTCCTGTTCCAGCACATCCGTTTCGAAAACGAGCGCGCCGCCATTATCGAGACGCTGGTCTGTCGGGTGTTCGCCGGGGCAACCCGTCGCCATCCATTCACCACCTGCTTTTCCATGGCTTTGCGGCGAACGAATTTGTAGTATCGCTGCTTGCCCTGCGTCTCCACCAAGGCGACGATCGGCACCGAGATTGAACTGCTTTGCAGCTATCTCAGGCGATGGCCACGTTGCCTCACCAACCCATCGACCGTTCGTCGTGGTGCGCGTGCCCGTGGGTTCGATTGTGTCACAGACAAAGGCGCGCAGCATGGGCTCATCCATGACGCCGGTCTCTTCACCCTTAAGCCAGTGGTCCCACCAACGGGTTGCCTCCTGAAGGAAGCCAATGGCAGGACCTGGGACACCATCCTGAGGATAGATGTGCCCCCAGGGACCGATAATCCCGCGACGTGGAACCTGCAGGTTTTCCAAAAGTCGGGACACGGGGTTGGTGTAGCTATCGGCCCAGGCGCCGATTGCCAGTACCGGGCACTGGATTGCGCTCCAGTCTTCACAGACCGAACCGTGTTTCCAATAGTCGTCATAACGCTGATGTTCGAGCCAAAGGGCGGGGAAGAAAGGGAGCCTGTCGAGCCGTTCCAGCCACTGCTCTCTCCACGCCTCGCCGACGATCTTTCGGTCCAGAGGCCGGCTCTGGTAAGCCAGCATGATCGTACCCCACCACAAATTGTCGTTGAGCAGCAAGCCCCCCATGTAATGGATGTCGTCAGTATAACGATTATCCGTCGAATAGGCGGTGATAATTGCCTTCAGCGCTGGCGGCCTGCGCGCCGCCACCTGCAAGCTGTTGAAGCCGCCCCAGCTTTTTCCCATCATACCAACATTGCCGCTGCACCAGGCTTGGCGGGAAATCCAGTCAATGACTTCAAGCGCGTCATCCTGCTCCTGCTTCAGATATTCATCCGCCATATGTCCGTCGGACTCGCCCGTCCCGCGCATATCGACGCGAATAGCCGCATAACCCTGGCTGGCAAAATAGCCATGCATCGGCTCATCACGCCCGCGCGTGCCATCGCGCTTGCGGTAAGGAATATATTCAAGGACTGCCGGCACCGGCGATTGTTCTGCGTTCTCCGGCAACCAAAGCCGCGCCCCAAGGCGCGTACCATCGCTCAAGGGAATCCAGATGTGTTCTTGGACATGCACTGTCATTTCAACTATTCCAGTCAGATTATGCGCCTTACCGGTGCTCCAGTAGCGACGATAGGATTTTTGAACGGCGATGGAAGATCGCCGTCGTCCTCAAGCGGCGGGAATTCCGCGCTTTGCCAATACGCCATCAAGCCAATCTCGCCGCAGCTCCGGCACGGAAGTGATGAGCTGTTCGGTATAGGGCTTGTAAGGCGGCGCAAAAACATCAGCCGTTTCACCGGTTTCGACAATCACGCCATGCTGCATCACCATGGTCCGGTCCGCCAACCTGCGAACGACGCCCAGATCATGGGTGATGAACAGATAGGAGACGGACAGTTCATCCTGCAACGAGCGCAGCAATCGCAAGATCTCTTCCGCCACAAGCGGATCGAGTGCAGACGTAACCTCATCGCAAATGATGAGATCGGGACGCGCTGCAAGGGCGCGGGCAATACAGACGCGCTGCTTCTGACCGCCGGAAAGCGCTTTTGGAAGCCGCTCGGCAAAATCCCGCGGTAGTCCGACAAGATCCAGCACCCGTCCAACTTCGGAGGCGCGCTGGTCCTCTTTCATATTGAAATAAAATGACATGGGCCGACCGATGATGTCGCCCACCGTCTGTCGCGGATTGAGTGCCACATCCGGTAGCTGATAGACGAGTTGGATGCGGCGGAGCTCTTCGCGGCTGCGCTTCTTGTAGCTGTCGGCAAGCCTGTGCCCGACAAGTGAGATAACCCCCGAGGAATGGGGTGGCAAACCTGCGATAACGCGTGCGAGCGTGGACTTTCCAGACCCGGATTCGCCAACGACAGCGAGCGTTTCACCGCGGTGCAACGTCAGATGGACATTGTCCAATACCTTTTTGCGCCCGTAATGAGCCGTCACGTCCCGCACATCCAGCAAGACCTCGCCCCTCTCGTGGTGAACGCCTTGCCCCGCCATGCTGGTTTCGCGTTCCGAAACAAGACGCTTGGTGTAATCCTCCTGAGGATGCTCGAGGATCTGCTCGGCGCTCCCCTCCTCTACCCGCTTTCCATGGCGCAAGACCGTGATCGTATCGGCCACCTGCGCCACCACCGCCAGATCGTGCGTGATGTAAAGCGCGGCGGTCTTGTACCGCTGGATCAGATTGCGCAGCAGCGCGAGAACTTCGATTTGCGTCGTGACATCGAGAGCCGTGGTCGGCTCATCGAGCACAAGGATGTCCGGCCGGCATGACATCGCCATGGCAACCATGGCACGCTGCAACTGACCACCGGAAACCTGATGCGGGTAGCGACTGCCGAAATTGCGAAAGTCCGGAAGCTGCAGCGCCTCGAGCAGTTCCAGCATCCAGGCATGTGCCTCCTGCCGGTTCATGATGCCATGATAAAGCGGCCCCTCGATGATCTGATCGCCGATTTTCATGGCGGGATTGAAAGCCGCAGCGGCACTCTGGGCGACATAGGCAATACGCGCGCCACGCACCGCCTCGCGTCCAGCACGGCCGATCTTCATCAAAGAGATGCCATCGACGACGATCTCGCCGTCAACGATACGGCAGCCATTTCGACCGTAGCCCATGGCGGCGAGACCGATGGTGGATTTCCCCGCCCCCGATTCACCAATGAGGCCTTTGACCTCACCGCGGGACAGGTCGAGATCGATGCCATCGACCAGAACGGCGCCGTTGGGAGCTGCGACTTTCAGGCCGCGGATTTGAAGGACTTTGGTTTCGCTCATCGATCCGCTCCTTGAATTGCACTGCGGCCCGCCAGCAACCAGTCGACGACAAGATTGATGCCGATGGTCAGAATGGCGATCGCGGCAGCGGGATAAAGCGGCGCATAAAGGCCGTAAAGAATAGCCTGTTGGTTATCTTTCACCATTCCGCCCCAGTCTGCGAAAGGCGGCTGAATACCGAGGCCAAGGAATGAGAGACCGGCAACGAAGAGGAAGGTGAAGCAGAAACGCAGACCGAATTCCGCGATCAGCGGCGGCAGCGCGTTCGGCAAGATTTCCTTGAAGACCAGCCACACCAAGCCTTCGCCCCGCAGACGTGCGGTTTCGGCGTATTCGAGAACATTGATCCCTTGCGCAACGATACGTGCCAGACGAAACACACGGGTCGAGTCCAGCAATGCGATGGTGACGATCAGAACCGGGATCGACGATCCCAGCGCCTGCAAGACGACCAAAGCCGAAATCAACACCGGAATGCACATGACGGTATCGACGATGCGCGAGAGAATGGTATCGACCCAACCTCCGAAAATCGCCGCAACAAAGCCGAGCGTGATGCCGATGGTAAACGACAACAAAGATGCGGCGAGCGACACGCCGATGGACATCTGCGCGCCTGCGAGAATACGCGACAGCATGTCCCGGCCGTTCTGATCGAGACCGAACCAGTGGGCGGCTGAAGGGGGATCGAAGGGCGATCCGACGATCTCCTCCTGACCGAAAGGCGCAATATGAGGACCGGCCAAGAACAGGATAATGTTGAGTGAAATGATGAAGAGACCGATCCATGCCGTCGGTGAAATAGTACGCAGGAATTTCATCGGGCATGCCTCAGGCGCGGATTGAGCGCGATTGCCGTAACATCGGCAATAATGTTCAGGATAACGTAGGCGGTACCGAACACGAGCGCCGCCGCTTGAACCAGCGGAAGATCGCGTTTCGAAACGGCATCGACCATAAAGCGACCAAGCCCGTTGTAGTTAAACACCGCCTCGACCAGAACGACGCCGGTAATGAGGTAGGCGATGTTGAAGGATACGACATTGACGATGGGGGCTGCCGCATTGGGAAGCGCGTGGCGAAGAACCGCACGCTTGGTGCGTAGACCCTTCAGGTAAGCAGTCTCCACGTAAGCCTGATCCATGACGGCCAGAACCGCGGTCCTGGTCATTCGCAGCATCTGGGCGACCGTTACCAGAACAAGCGTCAGAGCCGGAAGCGTCGTCGCCTTCAGCCAGTCTCCCATGCTCATGCCCGGATAGGTGTCCGCAAGGCTTGGCAAGAGATTGTATTGCACCGAGACGAACAGGATCAGCAGAAGGCCGAGGAAGTATTCGGGAAGCGACACGAAGGCGAGTGCCGCAATATTGACGGCCCGGTCGAAAAGAGTACCTCTCCAGATCGCGCTGAGTAGCCCCAGAAGAACGGCAACTGGCACCGAGATCACGGCAGCGTAGAACGCAAGCGCCATGGTATTCCAGAACCGTGGCCATAGCAGATCCGCAACGGGCTGCCGGTTGGCAAGCGAATTGCCAAGATCACCGGTTACAAAGCCGCCGAGCCAAATCAGGTATCTGTGCAGCAGAGGTTGGTTGAGACCGAGTTCCGTGCGCAGCACTGCGAGAGACTCGGGCGTTGCATTCTGTCCGAGTATTGCCGACGCCACATCACCAGGCAGAAGCTGCGTGCCGGCGAAAATCAGCGCCGACACGAGCAATAGCGTCAGAATACCCAAAGCAATGCGCTTCAGGATAAGGATAGTCATTACGCGTCCAACCATACCTTTTCAGCGAGACGAGCACCCATGAAGTTGAACATCGGGTGCGTGGTGACGCCTTTGAGCTTTTTGGACGTGGCGTCGAGATAATCGCCGAACATCGGGATCATCGCGCCGCCCTCGTTCGAGATCAGCGCCTGAAGCTCGGCATAGATTTCCTTGCGCTTGGCATCGTCCAGAAGAGCGCGGGCTTCGATCAGCTTCTTGTCGAAGGTCTCGTTCTTCCAATGCGTGTCGTTCTGTGCCGAGGTGGACTGGTATGCAATCGTCAGCATCTGGTCGGCGGTCGGACGTCCGCCCCAATAGGACATGCAGAACGGTGCCTTCATCCAGACGTTGTCCCAATAACCATCCGAAGGCTCGCGCTTGATCGAAACATCGATTCCGCCCTTGGCAGCGCTGGTGCGGAAGATCGCTGCTGCGTCGACCGCGCCAGAGAACGCCGCGTCCGAAGCCGATATCTCGACCTTCAACGCATCGAGTCCAGCCTGCTTCAGATAGAACTTGGACTTCTCGGGGTCGTAAGGGCGCTGCGGCAGGTCCGCCGCGTAAAAGCGATCGGAACTTGGGATGGGATGATCGTTGCCGATACGGCCGTACCCACGCAAAGCGGTTTTCAAAAGCTGCTCGCGATCGATCGCGTGCTTGATGGCAAGGCGGACATTGTTGTCCTTATAAGGCGACTGCGTGCAGTCCATCAGGAATGTGAAATGCTGGCCGCCAGCCGATTGAACGATGTTGAGGTTAGGGTTACGACGCAAGAGATCGACGGTCTTGAAGTCGAGCTGATTGATCGCATGAACTTGGCCCGACATCATGGCATTGGTGCGCGCGGCAATGTCATTGATGACGATCACTTCGACAGCATCGACATGCGCGGCGTTCGGCTTCCAATAGCTAGGGTTACGTGTAAAGCGCGAGCGCACGCCGGGATCATAGCTTTCGAACACGAACGGACCCGTGCCAACCGGCTTGTTGAAATCCGTCCATCCTTCGGGAACGACAAGGAAGTGGTAGTCGGAGAGAATGTAGGGAAGGTCGGCGTTGCCGCTTTCCAGGACGATCTTGATTTCGCTGTCCGAGACTTTCTCGACGCTTTTGAGCGCAGACGCGATCGAACGCGCTCCAGAGGTGGTTTCGCCACGGTGAAGATTGATCGAGTAAATCACATCTTCGACTGTCAGCGTCTTGCCGTTATGGAACGTTACGCCTTGCCGCAGCTTGAACGTCCACTCCTTGGCACCGGGCTGCGCTTCCCAGCTTTCGAGCAGTTCTGGAACCGCTTGGTTATTGGCGTCGATCTCAACAAGGCCGTTCATAATCATGAAGGCCTGATTAACGGGAACCCAGTCCTTCAAGATGCGCGGATCGAGATTGTCTGTCGTGCTACCGCCGCCAATACCAAGTTTCAGCACGCCCCCTTTCTTCGGAGTTTGAGCGTCTTGTGCGCTGGCCTGCGTGATGAAACCAGCAGAAAGCGCCGTCAGACCGGCAGCGCCGATCAGGAAGCTACGCCGGTCGAGAGAAAAGGAAGAAGGGGGGTGAGTCATGGTATAGTTCCCTGTTTTTATCATCGCCGTTCATGGGACGGCTCTCGGGTTTGGCCTATCGTACTCGGCGGTTCGGCACTAGAGACGCAGCCATAACCGAGGGTATGATTTTTGCGCATGGGGTCATGAAATCAAAGCGCATCCGCTTGTTTGCGAAGCGGAGTAAACGGGCGGCGCCGGAGTGAACCGGCGGTCGATGCGACCATACTAGGCGGATACGGAGTGCGTATAAATGGGGCTTGCGGACATTGTTGGCCTTGCAGGAGCAATTTTCTATCTCATCGCATATGCCCTGCTGCAATTGCGCGTTCTGAACGTTGAAGACGGCCGCTACACCATTCTGAATATCCTCGGCGGCGTTCTCCTGATCTACTCGCTGATATGGAATTTCAATCTTGGCTCCCTGATTTCACAGGTGGCGTGGCTGATATTCACTTTGATAGGTTACGCACGCTTCATGCTGGATCGTCGGCGCAGAGCGCGTGTGGTGCAAGCGTAACGAAAATCAGCGCGCGGTCGCCTTGTTGTTTGCAATCAGCCAGTCGGCCACTTCGCGCACGATCTTTCGCTGATGTCGGTCAGCAGGCCGCATGAGATAGAATCGTCCTTCGGATCGCATCGTGTGGCTATGCACCGGAACGAGGACACCGCTGTCCAGTTGATCGCGGATGAGCCATGTCCAGCCGAGCGTCGTGCCGAGACTCTGGGAGGCAGCCGCGACACACAAACCGTAATCTCCAAGTTTCCAGTGCACTGCATCCTGCGGCGGTGACATCTTTGATGATCGCCACCAATCGCCCCAATCCTGCCACTCGCGCATAGAGTCTTCAATGGAAATGAGTACCGGCGCCTTTTGCTCTTCCAGCGTCAGCGCGCCAGCGCCCGAAACCGGCACGACCTCTTCCTGACCAAGTTCAGAGAGCCAAACGCCGATCGGTCTTTCTTTGCGGTAGAAAATAGCAAGATCGAACTCGTCGAGCCGCAAATGTGCGACGTCGTCGGTGACGCGCAGTCTGAGTTCAAGACCTGTAATATCGTTCTTCAGTTTCTTGAGGCGCGGCATAAACCACTGATCGGCGATCCCTCTGGAACAGGCAATCGTGATCTGGCTGGCGCCTGTCCATGAGCGAACACCATCCGTGACACTTGCGATATCGAGGATCAGTCGAGAGACGTCGATGGAATAATTCTCGCCCACTGTCGTCAACCGCACGCCTGTCGGTACACGTTCGAACAGTTTCGAGCCAATAAATGCTTCCAGCTTACCGATCTGGCGGCTGACCGCGCTCTGGGTCAAACCCAGTTCGATGCCTGCACGGGAAAAGCTTCCGAGACGCGATGCCGCTTCGAAAACAACCAGCGCTTCAAGTGGCGGCAATCTGGAAAAGGTCTGCATTTTGATCCCTGACGTTGCCGGATCAAATACATGCACATCACAGGATCATCAACGTGGTTATTGTCTTAAGGCGGCAAGCTCTTCTTCAAGAACTCGTGGCTTGCCGCCTAAGCTTATCGCTTCGCTTCAACGGCCTGAAACCCGGATAGCACCGGCGTCACCAAAACTGCGCTGAACGGCCTGCAACTGGTCGGCTGCGATATCAACCGATACTTCGATCTCACCTTCGTGAGGAGCGTCGGCACGCTTCACGTCGCCGCGGGACGATTCCGTTCCTGTGGTGTTTTCGTCGGAAGCTGACTGGATGAAGATGTCCGGGCGAGCAATACCGTGCTGCTGCACCAAGTGTTCGACGGCAAGGTCGGCAGCCTCACGGGTATCGAATGTCGCGCGAATGGTACTGGTGGCGTTGTCGGCCATAATGGATCTCCTCAAACCTGTTGAGGAGGTCAAACTCTTCATGTGCGCGCTGGTTTCATCCGGCTCGACAAACTTCTGGCGTCAACATATTGGCGCACGCCATCGCACATGCTATGTTCTACTTTTGTTCGAAACCGCATCCCCGGCCTCCATGAGCTTCATCGACCCCTCGCCGCTTCGAAAAATCATTCATGTGGACATGGATGCATTCTACGCGTCCGTCGAGCAGCGTGACAATCCCGAGCTTCGTGGCAAGCCTCTCGCCGTTGGTGGCGCTGCGGCGCGTGGTGTCGTTGCAGCAGCGAGCTACGAAGCGCGCGCTTTTGGCGTACATTCCGCCATGCCCTCCGTGACCGCAGCACGCAAGTGCCCCGACCTCATCTTCGTCAGACCCCGGTTCGAGGTCTACCGCGCCGTCTCTCAGCAAATCCGGGAGATATTTGCCGAGTATACGCCACTGATCGAGCCTCTTTCGCTCGATGAGGCCTATCTGGATGTGACCGAGAACTTGAAGGACATGCCGATCGCGACCGAGATTGCGCTCGAAATCCGCGAGAAGATCAAGATGGTGACTGGCCTCAACGCATCCGCCGGGATTTCCTACAACAAGTTTCTCGCCAAGATGGCGTCGGACCTAAACAAGCCCAATGGTCAGGCGGTGATCACGCCCAAGCGCGGGCCGGCATTCGTCGAGGGATTGGCCGTCAAGAAGTTTCACGGCGTCGGACCGGCAACCGCCGAGAAGATGCGCAAATTGGGGATCGAAACCGGCGCCGATCTCAAGGCACAGACGCTCGAATTTCTCACACAGCATTTCGGTAAGTCGGGGCCATATTTCTATGGGATCGCGCGTGGTATCGACGAGCGCAGGGTTCGACCCGACCGTATCCGAAAATCGGTCGGCGCTGAAGATACTTTCATGCAGGATATTGAAGACCTCGATCTTGCCACCGACGAGCTGAGACCGCTTGCCGAGAAGGTCTGGAGCTACTGCCAGGCCAAGGGTTTCAGTGGGAAGACTGTGACCGTGAAGATCAAGTACTCAGACTTTACACAGGCGACCCGCAGTAGGAGCAACGCTGTCCCGTTCGCCAACGGGAACGCTATCCTGGAAGCCGCCGTAGGACTGCTCGCAACCGTCTATCCTTTTAAACGGTCGGTCCGCCTGCTCGGCGTTACGCTTTCTTCTCTTACCAATGAGGGCAATCCAGACGATGGGGAACAACCTCAGCTCGGCTTAGATTTATAATCGATGAGAGACAGTAGAGACGACCTAAAGGTGTCAGTGCGCCGCATACGCGTAATTGATCTAGAGACCGCCGGTAACGGTGCAAACGACGTTTGCGAGATCGGCTGGCAGGATGTGGCCCTGGCCGATGACGGACGTTGGGCGCTGACGGACGAGCGTGGCGCCCTCTTCGTTAATCCCGGTCGTCCCATAACGGCTGACACCATGGCCATCCATCACATTCTCGACGAGCAGGTCGCGGACGCACCTTTCTGGAAAGACGTGGCGCCGAGCGTTTTGCGTCCTGAGGGCGGCTTGGTAGCGTTGGCAGCTCACCGTGCGGCCTTCGAACAGCGATATTGTACCGCCAGACTTACGGGAGGGTTGCCCTGGATCTGCACGTGGAAATCTGCGCTACGGGTTTGGCCTGAGCTGCCACGGTTTTCCAACCAGATGTTGCGCTATCAGCGGATGCCGGAGGGACTTGTCCATGAGATCGGGCTGCCTGCACACCGGGCCATGCCGGATGCCTATGTCACCGCTCATCACCTGCGCGATATGCTGAACGCTGCCTCGCTCGAAGAGCTACTGGCGTGGAGTGCCGAGCCAGGACTGCTACCGCGCGTGCCTGCAGGTCCAGACCGCGGGAAAGCATGGGCTCGCCTGACGACCGAGGCATTGGCTGGATATCTTCAAGATCGGGATGGCGATGTGCGGTTCAGCGCCCAAACCGAGTTGAACAAGCGCGGAGACATTGAAATTCATCAAGACATCGAGCCGGCGCAGGGTTCGTTGTTGTGAGCGGCCGCGCAAAACCAACCTCCTATCCTGACACGCCAGACGGTCGGTATTTTGTGGTCCGCGGACGCCTCTGGCGCAAAAGCGATCCCGCTCTGGACGAGGAGACCAAGGCGCGGTTGGTCAAGGAATTGATGGCTGCGAGGCGCGCTGTTCGGCAAGCGAAGGGTGATCAGGCGAAGTTGGCGCTGGCGCGTGCGCGGGTTGACGACGCCAAGATCGCTCTTGGCGAGAGGGGAAAGGTGTGGTGAGATGATGGGGAGCCCGATCTTAATCGGCACCTCGTCAAGAACACCATTTATGCGACCTGGTTTTCGCAGCTTTCCGCAGACGACCCCATCAACAGCGGCTCGCGCATTTAGGTGTCAGCTCAAGTTCTGAAGGCCTCGCCATTTAACCTGCTGGCTTTCAACTCTTCCACACTACTCCCCGTCAGACAACCGGGTTCCGGTCCTCTCTGCGCGCCCGGCAGCAGCCTGTCGAGATGCCTTAAGCCGAGGAATATGGCCGAGCCGACATGCCGGTTAACTCCACGAAAATCCCGCGCTGGGGGGTGTACGTCCTACGCAACTCTCTCGCCCAAAGCGAAAGCATGTGACTATTTGTAGGGCAATATGCAAAAATTGTTCAACACGATGGACAGGATTGTTCGCCTTTGTTAGCGTCGATTTGTATTGTGGAGGAACCAGTACGATGCTGCTCATCGGCCTCAAACGCGACCTTTCGACGGATTTTAGCGCCCCTGCGACCGGCAAGGACGATCCTCACGTCCTCGACCTTGGCGACACTGGCACGGTCCTTGCAGCAAGGGCGCTGACATGACCATTGCAAAGGATATTGCCCTCATGGACGACAAGACACCGCTCCTCTCCGTCGAAGGTCTGAGCGTTGAGTTTGGTGAAAACCGAGTCGTGGACGATCTGTCGTTTATAGTGAAAGCGGGTCGGACGGTCGCAGTCGTCGGTGAATCGGGATCGGGCAAATCGGTCACGTCACTTTCGACGATGCGTTTGGCCGACATGATGGGAGCGACCTACCCCACCGGGAAAATCCTGTTCGAAAACAAGGATCTGTTGAAGACATCTCAGAAGGAGATGCGGTCGATCCGCGGCAAGGAGATCGCCATGATCTTCCAGGAGCCGATGACCTCTCTAAACCCGGTCTTCACGATCGGCGACCAGATTTGCGAAGTGCTGATCTTACATGAGAAGCTCAGCAAGCAGGAGGCAATGGCGCAAGCCCAGTCGCTGCTCGACATGGTGCGTCTGCCGGATGCGGCCGAATTGGTAAAGCGCTATCCCCACCAGCTCTCCGGGGGCATGCGCCAGCGCGTGATGATCGCCATGGCGCTTGCCTGCCGCCCGAAGCTGCTGATTGCCGACGAGCCGACGACCGCGCTGGATGTCACCATTCAGGCGCAGATTCTCAACATCATGCGCGACCTGCAAAAGAAACTCGGCATGGGCATGGTCTTCATCACCCACGACATGGGCGTGGTGGCAGAGATGGCCGATGATGTCGTGGTGATGTGGAAGGGCAAAAAGGTCGAGGAAGGTCCGGTCAAGGATGTCTTTGCCCATCCTAGGCACCCTTATACGCGCGCGCTCCTCTCCGCTGTTCCCCGCCTTGGCAGCATGGACGGTGAAGACTATCCCAAACGCCTGCCGCTGACCGTATTGCAGAATGGCGAGCCCATCACCGTAGGCGAAGAACGCGTCCAGGACACGGCGAAATACGATCAGAAGCCGCTGCTGTCCGCCAAAGATCTCTTCGTGCGTTTCGATATCCGCAAGAACCTGTTCGGCAAGACGACCCATCGTCTGAGTGCAGTCCAGAAGGTGAGCTTCGACATTCATGCAGGGGAAACGCTGGCACTGGTTGGTGAATCCGGTTCCGGCAAGTCCACCATCGGACGGACCATCCAGCAATTGCAAAACGCCGTCTCTGGCGAGATCTCATTCAACGGCCGCAGCTTTTCGCAGATGTCCGCCTCCGAGCGCTTCCGCATGCGCCAGGAAGTGCAGTACATCTTCCAGGATCCATTCGCCTCGCTCGACCCACGCAAGACAGTCGGCTTCTCGATTGCCGAACCCATCAACACGCATGGATTGATCAATGATAACAAGGCGGTGAAGCGACGTGTGGATGAACTGCTGGAGCGCGTTGGATTAACGTCCGAACACGCCTCTCGCTATCCCCACGAGTTTTCAGGCGGTCAGCGACAACGTGTCTGTATCGCCCGTGCGCTCGCATCCGATCCAAAGCTGATCATTGCCGATGAAGCTCTCTCGGCCCTCGACGTTTCGATTCAAGCCCAGATCATCAATCTGTTCATGGATCTACAGGCCGAACGTGGCCTCGCCTACCTCTTCATCAGTCATGACATGGCCGTGGTCGAGAAGATGAGCCACCGCGTGGCCGTGCTCTATCTCGGTCAGATCATGGAGATGGGAAGCCGTCGCCAGGTGTTCGAGACACCGACGCATGACTACACCCGTCGATTGCTCTCTGCCGTGCCGGTCGCCGACCCGACCATAGAGCGCCGCATCGCCATGATCGAAGGCGAGATACCCAATCCGGTGCGCCGCGTCGGCGACGAACCACCGATCCTTACCCATCGCGAAATCAATCCTGGTCACTTCATCGCCCAAAGTGCCTGACCGAACCAACACTCACACCATCTGAAGAGGAAACAGAAGATGAGATTAATCAAAAGGGGAATATCCGCTGCCATGACGTCGCTGGCCTTGGCCAGCGTTGCATTCGTGGCATCACCCGCTTTTGCCGCCGGCAAAATGACCATTTCCAGCCCGCAGGACCCGGGCAGCTGGGACCCGATCGACACCTTCCTGGTTCAGTGGGCAGCGGTTGCCACCAACATCTTTGACGGTCTGACCTATCGCGGCCCGGACTTGAAGCTGGTACCAGGCCTCGCTGAATCCTGGGAAGAACTGGATGGGGGCAAGCGCATCCGCTTCAAGCTCCGCCAGAACGTCAAGTTCCACGACGGCGAGCCCTTCAACGCCGCAGCGGTCAAGTTCACCTTCGAGCGCCTTCTCGGCGAACAGGGCGCAAAGGGCCCACAGCGTTCCAACTACGTATCGATCGAAAGCGTCGATGTCATCGACGACTATACCGTCGATATGAAGCTTAAGGCGCCCGATCCCGTGTTGCTGACCAAGCTGGCCGGTTACGGCGCCATGATCGTGCCGCCGAAGTACATTCAGGAAAAGGGCGAGGACAACTTCAACCTCAATCCTGTCGGCACCGGTCCATTCAAGTTCGTGTCCTACGCACCGAAAAACAACATCAAGCTGGAAGCCAATCCGGATTACTGGGGCGGCGCTCCGAAGCTGTCGGAACTGGAGTACCGCTTCATCGCTGAGCCTGCGACCGCCGTTGCAGAATTGCAGGCAGGCCGCGTCGATCTGGTCATCCCGCCCACCATTCCAATCGGCATGATCCCTGTGATTGAAGGCGACTCCAAGCTTGAGATCGTCAGCGTTCCAGGCCCAACCGTCGATGCACTGCGCTTCAACACGCGTGATGGCATCACTGCCGATCCGAAGGTGCGTAAGGCGATCATCATGGCGGTCGATCGCGGCACCATCGTGAAGTCGATCCTTGCCGGGCAGGCCTCGGAAATCGCAAGCTTCCAGAGTGCATTGTCCTTTGGTTACGATCCTGAACTGAAGCCGCTGCCTTACGATCCAGAAGCTGCCAAGAAGCTGTTGGCCGAAGCCGGCGTGAAGCCGGGCACGACGCTTCAGATCGACATTCGCGGCAATGACGCGACGATGAATGAAGTAGCGCAGGTCATTTCCAGCTATCTCTCCATGGTCGGCATTACCGCGACCATCAAGCCCTATGAAACCAATGTTCTGCTGAACGACATCATCCCGCAGGGCAAGACCGGCGCCATGTTCCAGCAGAAGTGGGGCGGCTGGACCTTCGACTACGACAACACGGCCTATTCCATGTACCACTCCGGCGAAAAGTGGAACCCCTATGACAAGGACGAGAAGCTGGACAAGATGCTGGAATCCCAGCGTCCTCTGACAGACCGTGCCGAGCGGGAAAAGATCCTGAAGGAGATCGGCAGCTACACCGCCGATCGCGCACTTGAACTTCCGCTCTACAACACCAACGCCATCTACGGCATGAACAAGCGGGTCAAGGGTTTCATCGCACCACCGGACAACCGTCTGAAGCTCACCGACGTCACCGTCGAATAAGGCTCTCGACCCTTTGACGCATCGCCTTGCCCGCTTGCGCGGGCAAGGCAGGACATTTCTCAAGGAAAAACACGTGGCCGGTTTTCTCATCAAGCGATTGCTGCAGGCGATTTTCGTCGTCATCGCCATCACCCTTCTCGTCTCCTTCGCGATCCGTCTGACGGGCGACCCCGCGGTCACCATGTTCCAGGGCGGCGGCAGCATGACGGAAGACGACCTGGCACGCATTCGTGCAGCGCTCGGGACCGATCGACCCTTCTTCGTTCAATATTTCAGCTTTCTGAAGGGGCTTGTAACGCTCGATTTTGGGCGCAGCTTCACCGGCAGCACGCCGGTCTCCCGACTGATTGCGGACGCACTCCCAGCCACACTGCTCCTCGCTTTCATCTCCATGGCCGTATCGATCGCGCTTTCCATTCCGCTGGGGATCAAGGCTGCCACGTCGCGCGGCAAGACGGCGGATCAGGTCATCCGCATCTTCTCGCTCATCGGCCTGTCGTTTCCGAATTTCTGGCTTGCAACAATGCTGGTGCTGCTCTTCTCGATCACGCTCGGCTGGTTGCCGCCAAGCGGCATGGGCGGATTTGCGAGCTACATCATGCCAGCCGTCACAATGGGCGTCATCCTGACAGCCACCAATGTTCGTCTGGTGCGCACGGCCATGCTCGACACGTTACGCTCGCAATATGTGATGGTGGCGCGGGCCAAGGGCCTGAGCGAAAACAAGGTGCTCTACAAGCATGCCCTCCGCAACTGCGCCATTCCGCTCATTACTTATTTCGGCCTTCAATTCGGTGGGCTGCTCGGCGGCATCGTCGTCATCGAGCGCGTCTTCAACTGGCCGGGCCTCGGCACGCTCGCCTTCGATGCGGTCGGTGCACGCGACTACCCGGTTCTCCAGGCCGTCATCACTGTCCTGTCGCTGATGATCGTCGGCATCAACCTTCTGGTCGATATTGCCTATGGGCTTGTCGATCCGCGCATCCGCACGGAGTAAGAGACGATGGCTGCCAAAACCTTGCGCGCCTCGCGCTTCAACAGTCTTGAATTCATCCTTGGCGCAACGCTGACGCTGGTGATCTGCCTTGCCGTCGTCTTCTCTGACGTCCTCTTCCCCGGCGGCGCGGACAAGATCGACCTGATGGCCCGACTTGCAAAGCCCTTCACAAATGCCGCTCATCCCTTCGGGACCGACCCGCTCGGCCGCGACGTCTTGGCACGCGTCGTTGCCGGTGGCAAGATTTCACTCCTCGTTGGCTTCACCTCGGTGATCGGAGCGGTGATCTTCGGCGTCGCTGTGGGGCTGGTGGCCGGTTACTACCGCGGCTTCTGGGACATGCTGGTGATGCGCTTTGCCGACATCCAGCTCGCCATGCCCTTCATCCTGCTGGCCATCACTTTCATCGCCATCGTCGGCGGTAGCCTGACGAACACCATCATCCTGCTGATCGTATCGCAGTGGGTGCAGTATGCCCGTCTGGTGCGCGGTTCGGTGCTGACGCTGAGGGAGCGCGAGTTCATCCTGTCTGCCCGTGCCATCGGCGTGAAGGACTGGCGCATCATCCTCCAGCACCTGCTACCAAACCTGATCGGTCCCGTCATCGTGCTGATGACGCTGAACATCGCCACCAACATCCTGCTCGAGAGCAGCCTGACCTTCCTCGGCCTCGGCGTCGATCCCACGATTCCCAGCTGGGGCGGTATGCTGGCGGATGGTCGTACTTATCTTCAGATCGCATGGTGGGTCAGCGTCTTCCCAGGCCTGGCGATCCTTTTGACCGTTCTCGGTCTCAACCTTCTCGGCGACTGGCTGCGCGACAGCCTGGACCCAACCGGCAGAACCTCGAGGTAAACGCCATGAACCAGCTTTTCCGCCAGACTTTCGCTCGAACGCTGGACACCTTGGTCGAGCAAGGAATTCCAGGCCAGCAACTGGAAGCCTGGACCTTCGACGATCCTGCAAGCCGGCGGCGGGCAGAAAAGCGATTGCAGGAAAAGGGCGTGGATGCGCGGATCCGAAGCGCTTATAAGCCACTTCTCTTTGCTTTCCTGGAAGAGATCAGCCTGGAGGGTGTCGAGGCGATCGAAGTGCGCTATCCGGTCCATCCCAAAGCACCCGCCAACCGCTTCCGGCTGGAGGCCTATCCGCTCGCGGCTCTCGTAGGTGAAGCAAACATCAGCTTCATCGCCCGTGACGACGGTGACTTTCATTATGATCTCTCGCTGAAGCGCGGGGAGCGGATCGAAAGCGTGATTGTCCTCGCGCCGAACCGCGTGCATACCGACATCGTTGGCGAAATCAATGTATCACCCACAGGCTGGGTGAAGCTTGGCGGGCAGCCGGGTGAGCGACTGGAAACGGATTACGAGAAGCTCTTCGAGGCGGGTATCAGAGCCGTCGCCGGTCATGCCTGGGGTGACCATGAACCCTATTTCGAAGAACTGAATATCCGTGTTACTCATCCCGCGCAGGATATCTCGTTGCCGGTCGGCGATGAGGTCGTGAGCCTTCGCGAAGCGCTCCATGAAGATTTCTATTTCTCCCTTCTCGAATTTTTCCAGAAAAAATCAGGCCGGCCCTTGGGTGATCGGGGGCTGAGACCGGGCCAGATCGTGCCGGAGATCGTCAAGAGCGACGGGGAAATTTCGGTCGTCATCGAGACGCGAGCGCTCACGACAGGTTTCTCCGACGGGAATGAGCAGCCTATCGACACCGCCGGAGAACCAATCGCGGAAAGCCAGGTCAGAAAGCTTCTTACAGACATCGGCGGCGAGGCCTTCGAAGCACAATCGCGTTCCGGGCGCATCCTTTCCGCTCGCTATAACGCGGGCGACGATACCGCCGTGATGATCAGCGGCGGGCAACATCCGAACGAAACGACGGGCATTGTCGGCGCTCTTCGCGCAGCCCGTAAGCTTGCTCAGAGGAAGCAAGCCCACTTTACGATATCTCCGCTGGAGAACCCGGACGGCTATGCCGTGCACCAGCGACTTCGCCTCGACAATCCTCGCCATATGCATCATGCGGCCCGCTATACGGCGCTTGGCGATGATCTCGAATATCGCACTTCGGAGAACGCCGGCACGAACCTGTTCGAAAAGGAAATCCGATTCAAGGCCGAACAAAAGAGCAAGGCGAGGCTGCATGTGAACCTGCATGGCTATCCATCACACGAATGGACGAGACCGCTTTCCGGATATGTGCCGCGCAACTTCGCCATGTGGACGTTGCCAAAGGGCTTCTTTCTCATCATCCGCCATCACCCGGATTGGGAACTTCAAGCAGAAGCGTTGCTGGACAAGGTCACACGGCATCTCGGCGCGATCCCCGGGCTTCTCGATTACAACAACCGCCAGATCGCTCTCTATGAAATCCACGCGGGCGAGACAGGTTTTCGGATCATCAATGGCTTCCCCTGCCTCTCATCCGTCGATGATCGGCATACGGTTCCCATGACCCTGATCACCGAGTATCCTGACGAAACGATCTATGGCGACGATTTCATCACCGGTCACACCGCGCAGATGGAGACGGTTCTCTCGGCCTACGACGCTTGGCAAGAGATTATGCGTGAGGCCGCGTCTGCCTGACCCACGCGTGCGCGCCTTCCTCAAAGCGCGCCACTGAAAGCATCGATGAGAGTCTGACGGAGGTCGCTCATTGGTTGCTCCGGCGTCGTATTGGCGGGCATCATCCCGCCAACAAACCCCTTGGCCTCAAAGTGGCCGACGAGATCAGCATCGTCGCTGACGATATGCACGGGCACGGCGCGGGACGCGCCCTGCCCCGTAATGATGGGCGCGGGCTGATGATCGCCGAGGATGACGTAGACCACGCCGCGATGATGCCTTTCCATGAACTCCCCAAGCGTCGCCAACGAATAATCGATCGTCTGTATGTATTGGCGACGCACCCGCTCGGGGTCAGCCCAGACGACGGAGGGCGGGTCGCCACTGACAGCCTGATCGTTGAAGGCAGAGCCATCGCCGACCTTGTCCCAATCGATGAGCTTCGGCACGGGCGTCCAGGGCGCGTGGCTGGAAATGAGTGCAATCTCCGCCATCACATTCTGCCCCCGCTCGCGCGCAGGTTCGAGCGCCAAACGATCGAAAGCGGACATGGTGTACTGATCCGGCATCGTCACCCAGTTGAAGGGCTTACCACGATATTGAAGGCCGGATGCCGACAGGATCTGGTCATAGCCAAAATAATCCGCTTCCGGCCACGCCATGGTGATGGCTGGCATGACAGCTACACTGTGCCACCCGGCCTGAGCAAACAGCCGGTTCAAGCTCGGTTGGCGGCTGATCATCAGGCGATCGTAGCGTGCCTGACTGTCGACCCACAGTCCTGACAGCAAGGTGCCGTGGGCAAGCCAGCTCAGGCCACCAACCGTTGGGGACGTAACCCAGCCACTGGCTGCGTGTAAGCCTGCCGCTCCGATCTCACCATTGATGGCGCTGAGCCGCGGCACTGTAACGTCGGCGTATCGGGGATCTTCGATTGCAGACCGTCCATAGGATTCAACGAAGATCAGAATGACGTCCTTGCCTTTGACGCTTTGAAAAAGATCATGCCCATCTATGGGACCAAGCCCTGCGACCAACTCCTTTTCGAAAGCTCGCATGTCCTCTGCGGAGCGGATGACCAAACTCAGCCTATTCGACAAGTAGCCGGGCGTGCGAAAATCCACCCAAAGCAAGCCCAGCCACATCAGCCCTGCCCCAATGACAAAGATTGCCGCGAAAAGCGCTGTCAGAATGCGCCGCGTCGACCCGACAGCCTTCCCCATCCACGTCAGTGACCTCAGGAAGACGCTTGCCACAAGGACGAAGATCAGAACTCCTCCGACCAAGGCTGCGAGCGCTGCCGGTGTGCCGATCGTACCGGAAATCAGGTTCCAGCCATCCTTTAGCATCTTGATATCGAGATAGGGGTTGAACGGGCGCTGGAAGGCAGACTGCACGCCAATATCCGCGAGCTTCAGGAAAAGCACGAGGAAGACGACAAAGCCGCACACGAAAATCACGATGCGCCTTAGCCAACCCCTCGTCAAAAGCGTGAGAAGGCCGATGAGAGACCACTCCAACGGGAGTCTCTCGAACGCTCCCATCCCGAGTGCATCGGGATGATCAGGCAGGTTGAAAGCGAGCAGTGCAGCAGACGAGAAAAGCAATGCACCAATCACGGCTTTCAAGTTAATGTGTTTGCGGCTGGACCCTATTTTCCCGTTCACTTCAATCCACTCTCCAGGCAGTGCGTATCAATGAGCTGGACAAGCAGCCGAATGCAAAGGTCTTCCCGCTTGAACAAACTGCGAATTGTCGTCTCTTTTATCACCCTTGCATTTCTGATTGCGATCATTCTTCGAACAGATGTGAGCGCTCTCGGACAATCGCTCTCCCGAACCTCGTGGGTTGTTGTCGCAATCTGTCTTGCGCTGGTCCAAGTGCAAGTCGTCCTCTCTGCGCTTCGCTGGCGTTTCACCTCCCGTCGTCTCGGCCAGGACATCGCTCCTCTTAAAGCAATACGCGAATATTATGTCGCAAGCTTCCTGAACCAGACCCTTCCGGGCGGCGTGGGTGGAGATGCAATCAGGGCGTGGCGAATGCGAGGTAACGAACCCGGCGGCTGGCGCCAGCCTGCGAAGGCAGTGATCTTCGAGAGACTGTCTGGGCAGATTGCCTTTTTTATTCTTGCGATCGTCGGGATCATCGTCTGGCCGTTGGTGACCACGACGGATTTCGGACACCAGCTGCGGCACTATCTCCTGTTTGCTGGCGCGCTCCTTTTGGTCGCAGCGTTCGCTCTTTCTCAGGCGAAGCCCAAATGGGCGGCAGAGAGCGCATTGCGTGAAGGCCTCGCCGAGGTGTTTGTGCGAAGAGGAGCATGGGTCGTCCAGTCCATCACAAGCATGAGCGTGCTGATGACCTATGTGATCATATTCTTCATCGCGGCTGACGCGACAGGCTCGCACCTGCCCTGGGTCGCCTGTTTGACGATCATTCCTTTCTGTCTCGTGGCGATGCTCATTCCAACAGGCTTTGGCGGCTGGGGCACGCGTGAGGCTGCGGCAATGGCGCTCTGGCCGTTGTTGGGAGCGGCACCGGTCGATGGACTGGCGGCGAGCATCACTTACGGGTGGCTGTCGCTCCTGGGCACCGCGCCCGGCGCGATCTTCCTTGCCGCCAGCGCCTTGAAGAGACGACCGAGCCACGCCTGAGCGCTGCCTCACCGACGATCAATCCGCGCATAGACGTCGCCCGATTTGGCATCGGCTGGCATGGCAGCGAGTTCCATCAGCATCTGGCTTCCCGTTTTCCACCCTTGCGAAACGAAGCGATGGGTTTCACCTTCGACGCGACTGAAGCGGTAGTCGCCGATCGAGACAAGCTTCGCGATCGCTTCATGGGCAACAGACGGCATGGCCGGGATATACTCGAATGCGATGAGGTCAATCGGCTGGCTCAAGCCTGAGAGGACCGATGCTTCAGCGCCCTCCACATCGATCTTGACGAAGGCCGGCACCCCGTATTTTTCGATGAGATCATCCAGGCGCAGCATAGGGACAGTGACCTTCTTGTCCCATTCGACGTGAGAGAATCCGGCATTCTGCTTGACCGCTTCAACAAAGCTGGACGAAACGCTGGTAACCGTTGGGTGGCGGCTGGAGATCAGCAGGTCCACACTTTCCTGAGATGCACCGACAGCGACCCTTTCGAACCCCTCAAGCTCTTTGCCAAGATGCTTTTCGATGAAATCTGCGAAGAGCGGCTGAGGCTCGATTGCAACGACCCTCGCTCCGATCTCGATCAGTGTTCGGCTGCGGCTTCCCACATGAGCGCCGATGTCGAAGACGAGTTGTCCAGGGGAAACAAGGGAACGGTAGAAGCGCTTCAAGCCGAGACGTCTCCACGGCTGACCGTAATAGACGATGAGAGAGCGAATGAGACCGAGCGATGACGATAGCCTGCCCGCCACCGTCATGCGCCCACCCGCTTGCGCACGAGATACACAATGTCTGCAGCAAATGAGTAGACAAGCATCAAAAGCGCGGCCGCAGCCAGATAGTCTGAAACTGGAGCCACGACAGCAGGCACGAGGATGAGGCACAGCGCCGACACCTGCACGACGCAGACGAACTTGCGTCTCATGGACGGCGGGAGATCGGCCGCGAGGGCCGGAAGAAGCCAGCCAGCCGCCACAAAGACATAACGCATCAGCCCGATCAGCAGCACCCAAGCACCAGCCTTGTCCAGAAGAGCGGCTGCGACCGAAAGGATCAGGATCAGGAAGGCATCGACTTCCATATCGAAGCGCGCACCAAGCTCAGATTCTTGGCGATACCGCCGTGCGAGATAGCCATCGATCCCGTCAAGCATCAACGCCACCACAACGACGCCGACGAGAATCCATAAGACCGTGTCGGCTTGCTGCAGGCTTTCGAAACACAGCACCGTTGCCGCCGTCAAACTCACGAGCGACGCCCGAAAGGCCGTCACCATATTGGCGTAGCCGAATTGCCGATACGGGTATTGCGGAAGCATATAGAGCACAAAGGCAAAGATGGTCGAAAGGGAAAGCGTTGCCGCTACGACAAAATCCCAACCCAGCGACATTTCCACGCGCACCAAGACGGCGACGGCAATGGTGCCGAACAATAGGCAGGCAAGATTTACCAGCGTATTTTGCAGGAGAGGCCTTCGGTCTTTCAATGTCGCCAGCGACTCGCCGTGGATCAGTGCCATTTGTCTCCTCCCGGGATCCTAGGCTTACTCGGCTGCGACCAGCGTTTCAAGGTCCATCAGATGCCCGGCCCGAACGGTCTTGGTGCGAAGGTAGTTCTGGTTCTCGGCGGTCACGGTGCCCGTGACGGGCGCGCGCGCTTCCACCTCGATACCCCCGGCACGAAGACCTTTGATCTTGGTTGGATTGTTCGTATAGACGGCCACTCTCGTAATGTTCATATGGCCAAGCATGGCGACAGCGGCCTCATAGCGGCGGTGGTCCTCGAAGAGGCCAAGCTCGGCATCGGCATCGATCGTATCGAGGCCGAGATGCTGGTAGCCATAGGCACGCATCTTCGCGCCGATGCCGGTGCCGCGACCCTCCTGGTCGAGGTAGAGCAGCACGCCACCCCCGGCCTGCTTCAACAGCGCCAGACCGTTGCGCAACTGATCGCCACAGTCGCATTTCAGCGAGTTGCAAAGGTCACCCGTGATGCAGGACGAATGAATGCGGATCGGCACCGTCCGCGACACATCCGGATTGCCGACGACAATCGCAACCTGATCTTTTTGCGCAAGTCCTCCGCGGAACACGACGAATTCGGAATCGCCGAGATCCTTAAGCGGGACGCGGGTTCTCACCACCTTTTCGAAACGCTGGAGCGCCATTTTAGTATTCAGCAGGCGGGACGCAGAGAGCTCGCAGCATCCGGAAAAACGCTCCGGCGACGAAGAAACATCGGCCATGACCATGGCAGGTAGGAGCAGCGCCACGCGCGCCAGCTCTGCCGTCTGCGATGCCAGTTCGTCGGCCTTGGTCCATTTTTGCGGACGCTCTGCACCCAGAACGTAGGATAGCCGCGAAGCGTCTTCGAAGCTGACACCTGAAAGGGGCGTGAGCACGTCTCCATGACCGAGAATGCCCAGACGTGTTGCACGTGGCGCGGTCAAGAGCAGAGAATGGCTGTTCGCAGTTGCCATTGCGAACTGGTCGTAAATCGAAGGTGCAACGGCATCCAGCGCGAGGACTGCCAGGTGCCGCTCGTTCGAGGAGAAGAGGATGGGGCGACCGTAGCGAAGTTCCGAAACGGCGCGCTCGACTTCAATCTCAGGGGTGGAAAACTCAAAGGCAGCGTGGGCGGCAGACGACATGTGACATACTCTCCCTAGACGTTTTTGCTCTCTACGGAGAAGATCATGGTTGGATTTCTCGCAGACACGGAATTTATTTTGGTAATCCGCACGGAACAAAACGCGCGTCTTGGCAATACGCTCCATTGAAATCGCATTTATCAGGATCACCCTTTTGGCACCAGCGTCGGCCGAACCTTCGAATAGCAGAAACATAATTTGCCGGGCGCTGTGGATCGAGACAGCGAACCGTTGCGCCTTAAGGCAAGAGAACCTCGAGACGGTTCAGGCAGACCAAGTTCTGGTTCGCACGCTCTTTAGCGGGATCAGCCGTGGCACTGAGTCTCTCGTGCTGGCGGGCAAAGTACCGCCGAGCGAGTACGACAGAATGCGCGGTCCCCACATGGAAGGCAATTTCTCCTTTCCCGTAAAGTACGGCTATTCCACAGTCGGGAAGATTGAAGATGGCCCCAACGATTTGATCGGCAGGACGGCGTTCTGCCTTCATCCGCACCAGGATCGTTTCGTCACCACCCGCGACATGGTCGCGTTACTGCCAGAAGATCTCCCACCGGAGCGAGGCGTTCTCGCGGCAAATATGGAAACGGCACTCAACATCGTTTGGGATGCCATAGTCCAGCCGGGCGACCGCGTCGCTGTTTTCGGCGCCGGCGTCGTTGGCACTTTGATCGCCAGTCTTTCCCGCCGGATTGCAGGCACCGAGACGGTATTGGTCGACACCAACACCGATCGCCGCGCGCATGTGGAGGCCATGGGTATCTCCTTTGCAGAGGCGGGTACGCTCAATGGCGAGTTTGACGTGTTGATCAACGCCTCGGCGGCGGGCGCCGCACTTTCCGAGGCCATCGAACACGCTGGCACCGAGGCGCGCATCATCGAGGCAAGCTGGTATGGCGACAAGAACGTATCCATTCCGCTCGGCGGCGCCTTCCATTCCAAGCGCCTGCAACTCCTAAGTTCGCAGGTCGGTGCCGTTCCTGCCTCGCGGCGAGCGCGCTGGAGCTTCGGCAGACGTATGGCGAAAGCCTTGGAACTGTTGGAGGACGAGAGCCTCGATCACCTGATTTCCGGCGACACGGCCTTTGCTGATCTGGCCGACGATTACCCCCGTATCCTTTCATCGCAGACGACGCTCTGCCACCGCATCCGCTACTAACGAAAGAGAGACCATGTTCGCAGTCGAAGTCAGAGACCACATCATGATCGCCCACAGCCTGCCGCGTCCCGTCTTCGGACCGGCACAAGGCATGCATGGCGCCACCTTCGTTGTCGATGCCGCATTTTTCACGAAGGACGTGGACGAAGACGGTCTTGCGGTTGATATCGGCGCAGCGACAAGTGTTCTCTCCGAAACGCTGAAGCCGTTGAATTATCAGAACCTCGACGAGCTCGATGTCTTCAAGGGCAAGGTCAGCACTACCGAAGTCATTGCGAAGCATATTTTCGATCAACTCGCTGAAGCCGTTGCCGCCAAGCGGCTTGGCCCCGGAAGCCACCGGATTTGCCGCATCCGGGTGCTGCTGCATGAATCGCACGCCGCACGCGGCTGGTACGAGGCCGACCTTTGAGACAACGGCTGGCCTTCGCCTACCCCGGTAATCTTGAACTGAAGACCGGAGGCTATGGCTACGATCGTGAAATGATCGCGGGTCTGAGGCAGCTTGGATGGGATATCGACCTTATCGCTCTTGGGGAGGGTTTTCCCTCCCCTTCTTCCCAGGCATTGGAAGAGGCTGAAGGACGTCTCTCTGCGCTGCCCGACGGCACGCTGGTGATGATCGACGGGCTTGCCTTCGGCGTCATGGACGAGTGGGCAAAGCGTGAAGGACAGCGACTTAAGATCGTGGCGCTTGTTCATCACCCTCTGGCGCTTGAGACCGGCGTAGGCGAGGCCGATCAATCCCGCTTGCGGCGCAGCGAAAGACAGGCTCTTGCAACGACGCAGCATGTGTTCGTCACTTCACCAATGACGGCTCGCGAGCTGATCGAAAACTTTGCTGTTCCGACCGCCAAGGTGAGTGTGGCTGTGCCCGGCACAGTGAGGCAACCGAAAAGCCATAAGGCACAAAACGACGTCCCTCAGATCCTCTCCGTGGGCTCCCTCACGCGACGAAAAGGCCATGACGTCCTGATCGCCTCGCTTGCCATGATCGTCGATCTGCCGTGGAAGGCCACGTTCATCGGGAGCCCACATCTCGACCCTTCTGTCGCTGCCGCTTTGGCGGAGCAGATCAGCGCTCTTGACCTGAACGACCGCATCACGCTGGCAGGTGAATGCGAGGATCTTTCGGCGGCCTATGCGAGTGCGGACATCTTCGCGCTTGCCAGCCGCTATGAAGGCTACGGCATGGTGTTTGCGGAAGCACTCTCTTACGGCCTGCCGATCGTTGCATGCCATACGGGCGCCGTGCCGGAAGTCGTGCCGAGCGAGGCCGGTTATCTTGTGCCGGTGGACGAAGTGGAGGCTTTGGCCTCTGCGTTGAGACGCCTCTTGATGGATCCCAACGATCGAGCGCGCCGGGCAGAGGCTGCAGCATCCGCGGTTGAAGGGCTTCCGAGCTGGACCGATACGTCCACCATCCTTTCCAATAGATTGAAAGCATTGATATGAGCGGCTTTGACAAGGAATGGCTTCGCCTTCGTGAACCGGCGGATCGCGAGGCACGATCGTCCTCTCTTGTTGAGACGGTGAAAGAATACATCCAATCCCACTCTCAGCATGTCGTCATGGATATTGGTTGCGGCACGGGATCAACCTTCCGCACCCTCTCGCCACGTCTTCCCGACGTCGAATGGAAGCTTCTGGATTATGAGACCAGTTTGCTTGACGAGGCAAAACGCCAGATTGGGCAGAGAGACGACGTTTCGTTTCATTGCGCGGACCTGAACACGCTGGACGGGAGTTTGCTCGATAATGTCGCGGTCGTCACCGCGTCCGCCTTGTTCGACCTCTGTTCGGCGGACTTCTGCCGACGATTTGTCGAGCGATTGGCGCGCAAAAAGATCGGGCTTTATGCGGCGCTCAACTATGACGGCGTCATGGAATGGTCGATCAAGCATCCTCTTGATCGTGCCGTTGTTGCCAGCTTCAACCAGCATCAACGCACAGACAAGGGCTTCGGACCGGCTCTTGGACCTGACGCTTCCGGCTATCTGTCGAGCTTGTGCGAGGATGCAGGATTTTCCGTCAAGACGGCCTCCAGCCCATGGGCGCTCGGGCCTGATTCCGAGGCGCTTCAGAGCGATTTTCTTGCGAGCCTCGCCGCCCCTATCCAAGAAATCGGAAACATCGACACGGCAGAGTTCAAGAGTTGGCTTGAGTTTCGCTTGTCACGCGTTGGCGTAGATGGAAGCCGGTGCATCGTCGGCCACACGGATTTCCTGGCCCTTCCGAACGTTTAAATCCGACTGCGGCTTCAGGCAGCAGTCGAAAAGCACGTCGCTCCCGAGACCATAGATATCTGCCTGGGGACGATGCGCGTTGCAAAGCTGTGCGATCGGCGGAAGCGAAATGCCGCACGGACCTGAACCAATAATCAAGGGTGCGATCGCAACATGCAGTCGGTCGACCAGTCCCGCATCGACAAAGCGAGAGATCGTGCGCGCCCCGCCTTCGACGAGAATGCGTTTCAATCCGCGCTCTGCGAGACAATCGAGAATATCCCGCGGGTCAAGACCTCCGGCGCCGCGCTGAAGTTTTATCACTTCGGCGCGATACGACGTCGCAGGCGCGTCATGTCCTTGAATGACGATCACCGGAGCGCCGTCATCATTGAACAGCCCCTCGTGTCCAGTCAGTTCGCCTTTGCAATCGATAATGACACGTGTGGGGCTCGGTCCCTTGACTTCGCGAACCGAAAGGCGCGGATTGTCGTTCTGAACCGTGCCGACACCGACAATGACCGCATCCACAAGGGCACGACACCGGTGGAGATGCGCCAGACCATCAGGTCCGGATATGTCGCGGGCATCGCCTGTTGGCGTTGCGACCCGACCGTCAAGCGACTGACCGACCTGCGCGATGACGAAACCGTCCCTGGCTGCCGCAATAGGACCATAGAGCATGAGCGCTGGGTCGGCTTCCTTTCGGCGCAGTGCATCCTTCCCGTCACGAATGGAAAGAAGCTTTGTCCAGAGCCTGTCGGTCATGTGAAGGTTGCGCATCGACGTCCCTTTAAAGAATGCGGTAAAGCGTGGCGTCCCGGCGGATCAGATGGTGGAAGATCACAGCCAGCATGTGTAACGCGAACAGCGCTAAAATGATCCACGCGCTCCATTCATGGATCGCCGAAAATACCGGTGCGATCTCAGGAGATTTTCCGATCGGGCTCCAGACGGGCACCAGTCCGAACCACTGCAGCGGAAAGCCATGCGCATTCGTGGCGAGAAAACCCGACACCGGCGTGATGATGAGGAAGAGGTAGAGCAGACCGTGGACCGCGTGGGCGGCGATCCGCTCCAGCGCCGGTCCCTCTATTGGCGGCGCCCGTCTATACAGGCTGACTCCAACCCTCAGCAACATGACCCAAAGGATGAGAAAGCCGAGGCTTTCATGGACGAGGTAGAAGTCGAGCTTCACGTCATCCTTGACGAAGCCAATCATCAGCCCAAGCGGCCATGTCAGAAAAACCAGGATGGCAACGATCCAGTGCAGCACCCGCGAAGCGGGACTGTATCTTGGAACATCCGGCAGCGATCGATCACTCATCCTCATGACTCCTCCAGGATTGAGCATCATCATGCCACAACGGACGGAGCCAAGGATAGTTCTCGGCATGGATGGAGATCGGTGCGGTACGTTTGCGAGGCACCGAGTGACCCCAACGTGACCCGATGTCAGGTCACGCTGTTGACCACATTCGTTGTGGCCCGATCAGGCCAACACGAGATGTCCTGGCGAAACCTCACGATACTCTCGCTTCGGTGCGACATAGCCGACGTTGCGGACAGGGCTTTTCAGCTCTTCGATACCAGCATTGCGCCGAATGCCGCGGCGGGCTGGGTCTGGCACAGGGACCGCTGCCATCAGCTTTTTCGTGTAGGCGTGCTGTGGATTGGCAAAGATTTGCGTACGCGGGCCGATTTCGACGATCTCTCCAAGATACATAACCGCCACCCGGTGGCTGACGCGCTCGACAACCGCCATATCATGGCTGATAAAAAGGAAGGCGATTTTGAACTGTTCCTGCAGATCCATCAGCAGATTGCAGACCTGCGCCTTGATCGACACATCAAGGGCGGAGACGCTCTCGTCGGCAACGATGACTTTCGGATTGAGCGCGAGAGCGCGAGCAATCGCCACGCGTTGACGTTGACCGCCGGAAAACTCGTGCGGGTAGCGATCCATCATCGTGGAGGACAATCCGACCCGCTCCAGCAGATCAGCCGCTTTTCGACGCGCATCCGATGGTGATGCGATGCGGTGCTTGATCATCGGCTCGGCCACAGCCGACCCAACTGTCATGCGCGGATTGAGGCTTGAGAAAGGGTCCTGGAAGATCATCTGCACGCTTCGCCGTAACGAACGCAGGTCCGTTGGGCCGAGCTTCAGCACATCGTAACCGTCGAGAGAGACTTCACCGGACTCCGGCTCCACGAGCCTCGTGATCGACCGGCCCGTCGTGGACTTCCCGCAGCCGGACTCGCCCACCAGGGAAAGCGTCTCGCCTTGAAAGAGATCGAAGCTGATATTCTCGACAGCGTGCACCGCGCCCGTCACCCGGCCGAAGAGACCGGAGCGGATGGCAAAGCGCGTGACGAGGTTCTTGACCGAAAGGACCGGCGTCAGGCCACCCTCAACGGTGTCCGCGACCTCGACGCTCTCGCCCACCTCCCCCGTTTGCATATCGACCTTGGGGAAGCGCAACGGTTGTCGATGCCCATCCATGGAGCCAAGTTTCGGTACCGCCGCGAGAAGCGCGCGGGTGTAAGGGTGCTTTCCGCGGTGAAAGATATCCGCAGTGTCGCCGGTCTCGACCTGGTCACCACGAAACATCACGATGGTGCGGTCGGCAATTTCGGCGACGACTCCCATATCATGGGTGATAAAGAGGACCGCCATGCCCTCCTCTTCCTGGAGGGTTTTGATCAGGTCGAGGATTTGTCCCTGGATCGTCACGTCGAGCGCGGTCGTCGGCTCGTCGGCAATCAGAAGCTTCGGTTTCGAGGCCAGCGCCATGGCAATCATGACGCGCTGGCGCATGCCGCCGGAAAACTGATGCGGATACTCGTCGAAACGACCAGCAGCATTGGGAATGCGTACCTTTTCCAGCAGCCGTATTGTTTCGTCCCTGGCTTGACCCTTGGTCATCCCCTTATGCCGGATCAGCACCTCAGAAATCTGCCGCCCGATGGTGAAGACCGGATTGAGCGATGTCATCGGCTCCTGAAAGATCATCGCGACATCATTGCCGCGCACATGGCGCATCTCATGCTCGGAAAGCGAGAGAATGGCCTTGCCGTTCAGTTCCACCTCACCTTCGATCCGGCTGACCAGGGGATCGAGAAGCCGCATCAGCGACAGCGAGGTAACGCTCTTGCCCGAACCGCTTTCACCCACAATCGCGACCGTTTCACCGGCTTTCACCTCAAAGGAAAGTCCGCGGACGACCGTCTTCCATTCGTCATCGACCTTGAAGGAGGTCGTCAGGTTTTTGACACGCAGAACTGCTTCATTGGAAGTCTGCCCGTTGATGGTCATGGCTCATCTCCCCACAGCATAGGCCTGCATCAGGCGTGGTGTCGCAGCAGCACGCAGCAGTCCATCATGATCGCGCCGAGCAGCCGTGAGGCGGCCGACCGTCCACGGCTCGGCGGGCGTCACGTCATGGCCGCGGCTGCGCAATTCGCGCAGGGTATCTTCACCAACACTCGTCTCGATCATCACGTTACCGGGCTGGCGCGTTCGCGGATAGAAGGACCCCGGGAAGTGCGATGTATGGAAAAGTGGCAGATCGATCGCTTCCTGCAAGTTCAGTCCAAAGTGGGCATAGCGGAGGAAGAAGGAAAGCTGCCACTGGTCCTGCTGGTCGCCGCCCGGCGTCCCGAAGGCGAGTGTCGGGCGGCCCTCGAAAAGGGCGAGCGACGGCGTCAGTGTCGTGCGGGGGCGCTTGCCCGGCGCAAGAGAAGTCGGAAGACCCGGATTCAGCCAGAACATCTGCGCGCGGGAGTTCAGGCAGAAGCCGAGACCGGGAACGATGGGTGAGCTTTGCAGCCAGCCACCGGACGGCGTGACCGAGACCATGTTTCCTTCCCGGTCGATGACATCGATATGGACTGTGTCGCCGCGCTTTTCTGTCAGATGCGACATGGTCGGCTCGTAGACCGCACCAATCCCTTGCATGGAGTTCAACATGGAGAGCGTCAGATCGCGCTGGTTCTCAAAGCCGGGCACCAGTCCCGGCCGCAGGTCCATCGATGCCTTGTCGGAAATCAGCGTGCGACGCTCGTCATTGTAGCTGTCGGACAGCAGAGTCTGCACGGGCACCTGCGCGAAGTCCGGGTCTCCGTAGTAGACTTCGCGGTCGGCATAGGCGAGCTTCATCGCCTCGACGACGGTGTGGACGAAATCGGGACCAGCCGGGTCCATCTTGCCGATATCGAGGCCCTTCAACAGCGCAAGCGATTGAAGCAGGACTGGGCCCTGCCCCCACGGCCCTGTCTTGGCAATCGTCCAGCCGTGATAATCATAGGTGGTCGGCGCATCGATGGTGGCCTGGTAGCCCGCCATATCATCCGCCGTCAGCACACCCTTGTGTCTCGAACCGCTGGCATCCATCACCTCGGCTTTGGCCAGATAGTCGGCGATCTTTTCAGCGACGAAGCCTCGGTAGAATGCGTCGCGTGCCGCTTCGATGCCGGCTTCGCGACCGGGCTTTGCCTCCGACTCCTTTACAATCCGCTTCCAAGTCTCCGCAAGCACCGGGTTCTTGAAGTTCGACAGTGGTTGCGGCACTGCACCGCCCGGCACCCATGTCTCGTAGGACGTCGGCCATTCCGTCTCGAAGAAATGCGCCAGACCTGCAATCGAGGCCGAAACGCGAGCCAGCAGCGGATGGCCGTTTTCGAGATAGTGGATAGCGGGCTCCAGCACCTCACGCACACTCATCGTGCCATAATCGCGCAGCATCAGCATCCAGCCATCGAAGGCGCCGGGAATAACGGTCGCCAGCAACCCGTCGCCGGGGATGATGTCGATGCCCTCGCCTTTGTAGTGCTCGATGGTTGCGCCAGCAGGGGCCGGACCCTGCGCGCAGATTACCTCGACCTTATCCTTCTTCTTTGAATAGATCACGGCGGGCATGTCGCCGCCTGGACCATTCAGATGCGGCTCGAGCACCTGGAGCACGAAGCCCGTTGCAACGGCAGCGTCGAAAGCGTTTCCGCCCTTTTCGAGAATGCTCATGCCGACCGAGGATGCAATCCAGTGCGTCGAGGTCACGACACCGAATGTACCGAGGATTTCAGGGCGAGTTGTGAATGCAGTCATAGGATCAGTCCTTCGGGATTATCAGTGTTCGCGCGGATCGAGCGCATCTCGCAGGCCATCGCCCAGGAGATTGAAACCGATCACCACGAGGAAGATGGCTGCACCCGGCCAGATGGCCATCCAGGGTGCCTGGGAGAGATAGTTCTTCGCCACATTGAGCATCGAGCCCCAGCTTGCCGCTGGCGCCTGCTGTCCAAGGCCCAGGAAGGAGAGGCTTGCCTCGGCAATGATTGCAGTTGCTACCGTCAGCGTCGCCTGAACGATGATAGGCGGCACGATGTTGGGAAGGATGTAGCGAAGCATGATATCGTGATGTCCGAGCCCGATAGAGCGCGCTCCTTCGATATAGTCCTCCGTCTTGACCGCAAGCACCTGTGCGCGTGTCAACCGGATGAAGATCGGCATGGCAGAAAGGCCGATCGCGATCATCGCATTGGTCAGGCTCGGGCCAAGGAAGGCCGCGAGCGCGATTGCCATGATCAGAAACGGCATCGCCAGAAAAGCTTCGGTAATACGCGAGATCACCTGGTCGAGCCAGCCGCCGAAATAGCCGGAGACAAGGCCGAGCGGCACACCCGTGATCACTGCGATGAAAACGGAGACGACGCCCGCCATCAGCGAGGCCTGCGCCCCCCAGATCATGCGCGAGAGTATGTCGCGGCCGATATCATCGGTGCCAAGCCAATGCGCCGCCGACGGCGCCTTGCGAATGGCGCTCCAGCTTGTGGCATAGGGATCGGCAATCGGCAGAACGGGTGCGAGCAGAGCAATAACGGCAAAGAACACGATGATGATGAGACCGGCGATGGCGCTCTTGTTGCGCTTCATCTTTTTCCAAGCGCGATTTTGCGAGCGCTTAGTGACCGGCGCGGCTATCTGAACGGTCGCGCTCATATCGCAGCCCTCATGCGCGGATTGAGGAGAACCGTGACGACATCCGCCAGCAGGTTCATCAGGATGAAGCCGATTGCTGTGCACAGCACCACACCCTGGACGACGGCATAATCACGCGTGAAGACCGCATCGACGATGAGCTTGCCGAAGCCTGGAATCGTGAAGATCTGCTCGGTCAGAACCGCACCGGCGAGCAACTCTCCGAAGAGCAGCGCCGACAAGGTGATGATGGGCAAAAGAGCGTTTCTGAAGGAGTGGCTGAGCACCACCTGCCAGTTGGACAATCCCTTGGCTCTGGCGGTGCGGATATAGTCGGACTTCATCACCGAGAGCATGGCAGATCGCGTGTGACGCATCAGCGTCGCGGCCAGCGCATTACCGAGAACGAAGGACGGCATGATCATGGTCTGGATCGAGCGCACGGGATCAACGAAAATAGATTCGTAGCCTGATGCCGGAAGCCAGCCAAGATGGACCGACACCAGCAGGATCAGCATGATACCAAGCCAGAAATTCGGGATCGAAAGGCCGGACAGCGCGACGATGTTCGAGAGATAATCGATCCACGTATTCTGTTTGACGGCAGCAAGAATACCGATCGGTACACCGATGATCAGCGCGAAGAACATCGACATCAGGGCAAGCTGGATGGTGACCGGGAGCTTCTGGCCGATCAATTCAAGAACCGGCTGGTTGGTCCTGAGCGAAATGCCGAAATCGCCCTGAAGCACCGAGCCGAGCCAGTAGAAATACTGGTAAACGACCGGGTCGTTCAATCGATACCGCTCGCGTAGCAACTCGATAACGGCAGGGTCGCGCTCCTCCCCCGCCATGGCGAGAATGGGATCGCCCGGCAGGAGCTTTTGCAGCGAGAAGACGAAAATGGAAATGATAAGCAGAGTCGGTATGGCAACCAAGAGCCGCTTGCCGATATAGATGTGCATTGCATCGATCCTTGAAACACCGGGTGTGCCGGAGATTGGCACAGGCGCTGTTGCCAGCGCCTGCGACGGAACATCAAGGGCTTATGAGCCTTTTTTCACACCGGTCAGGCGGATCATGCCATCGGACGAAGGGGTGAAGCCGGTTACGGCTTTGGACGTCGCGTAGAGATAGGCTTGATGACCGAGATAGATCAGCGGCAGATCCTCATCGAGAATCTTGGTCGCCGCATCATACTTCTCCTTGCGAACGGCATTGTCAGTCGAGGCACGCGCCTCGTCGAGCAGCTTGTCCACTTCCGGGTTGCAATATTTGGTGTCGTTGATGCCGCCCTTGCAGGTAACGAACTGGTGGATATTGCCATCGGGATCGGAACGACCAGACCAGTCGGAGCGTGACAGAACGTAATTGCCCGCTGTCTGCTCCGAAAGCAGAGTCGCGAATTCAGTGGCCTTCAGCTTCACATCGAAGCCTGCCTCCGCCACCATGGCCTGAATGACCTGCATCATCTGCGTCTGGGTCGTATTGTTGGCATGCTGCAATTCGATTTCGTAGCGGTCGAAGCCAGCTTCCTTCATCAGCGCCTTGGCTTTTTCCACGTCGCGCGCCGGCACGGGAACATCCTTGTTGTACCAGGGGCTGGTCGGCGGCCATGCCTGGTTTCCAGCCATTGCGGTTCCTTCGAAGACAACCTGGTTGATCGCCTCGCGGTCGATAGCGAGCGAAAAGGCCTGGCGCAGACGCTTGTCCTTGCCGAAAGGATTGTCCGCCTTCGGCCCGTTGCCGATATTGACATACATGGCCATGTAGCCCGGCCCTACGACTTCACCATAAGTCAGCTTCGGATCGTCTTTAACCGATGCTGCGTCCGAAGCAGAAATGCGCTCCGCCATGTCGAGATCGCCGGCACGCAGGTTCGCCAGACGAACCGTCGTATCGGGAATGGGGAGGAAGGTGACCTTGTCGAGAAAGATGTTATCCTTGTTCCAGTAATCGGCGAACTTCTCCAGCACGATACGGTCCTGCTGGATGCGCTCCACGAACTTGAAGGGACCGGCGCACACGGGCTTGGAACCAAAATTGGCGCCGAGTTCCTTGCCGGCCTTCGGCGAAATCATCATGCCTGCACGGTCCGAAAGCTGAGCGAGCAGGCTGGCATCCGGCTTCTTCAACGTGAACTTGATCTGGTACTCACCAGTCGCTTCAACCTTGGCTACGGAGGCGAGCTCGCTCTTGCGGCGCGACTCCGGCATCGTCATGTTGCGCTCGATCGTATAGACGGCAGCCTCGGCATTGAACGGCGTGCCATCATGAAAAACGACGCCTTCACGCAAATCCATTGTCAGCGTGTTGCCATTGTCGCCCCATGCCCATTTCGTCGCGAGCTGCGGAACGACGGCGAGATTATTGTCGAGATCCACAAGCTTGTCGCACATGCTGGTATAAACCAGGCGACCGACGAAGGTACGTGACTGGGCCGGATCGAGCACGTCGGCATCGTCCTGCAAACCTATGCGAATATCCGCGGCAAAGGCGGAGGTGGACAGCAATGCTGCAGTCAGCAGACTGGCGGAGAATTTGGTGATCTGTCTCATGTCGTTCTTCCTCTGAATGGCGTTCAGGCAGCCGGTGTTCCGGTTCATGCCGTGGTGATTGTCTGTCAGATCTCTCCCGTCGATCCGTGATCGAGATGATCCATCGATGTCTGGCGGATAAGCCGCTCCTGCAATGTCAGGAGGTGATTGCGCATCGCTTCGCCCGCCTTCGACGGATCACGCGCCGCAATCGCGTCGATGATTTCGGCATGCTGATCGCGCGATTCCTTCAGCGTGTCGTCGAGCCGGCGTGCGCGTTCACGAACCGCCTGCCAGGACGGGTCCTGGCGAACCCGGTTGACGACATCGAACAGCGACAGGAAGAGCTGATTGCCTGCGCTCTGCGCGATCAAACGATGGAGCGAACCATCCCAAAGCTCCCGCCAATCCGCATCGGTTCGCTCATAGATCTTGGCGCAGGTTTCACGCATACGAAGAACGTCGGAGGGCTTGGCGCGCATGGCGGCTAGCTGCGCCAGCTGCGGCTCGATGCGAAGCCGCACTTCCATGATCTCCATGAAGTTGGTGCCGGGGACGAGACTTGCCGCATGGTCGCCCCAACTATCCGGCTTTTGACCAAGGAAGGTACCGGCACCCTGGCGGCGCCAGATCAGGCCTTCCGCTTCAAGCACTTCCAATGCTCGCCGAATTTCCCGGCGGCCAGCACCAAGGCGCTCGCTCAACGTGCGCTCCGTCGGCAATTTTCCATCGCGTCCAAAAGCACTTACGGCAATCAGCTCACGCAAGCGTTCAAGCGCGTAGTTCGCATTGTCCAGCCCGGTGATATTGGATTTCTCATTCATTGGTGCGTACCAATTTCACATTGGTTCAATCAATGCCGAACGGGTCTTTTCGTCAAGCTTAAAATTTACCCACGCGGAAATTTTATGCAGTCAAGCTTCACGGAGAGAGCGCGTTTGCCCGAGATAAACGCGAAAAAGCAGCGGTCGTGGTACGGACCGCTGCTTTCTACATGCGCCAAAAGTGGCCTCTCGTTAGACCGGCATCAGGCAGCCAAACTGGTTTGATGAACTTCGACAAGCTCCTGATAGCATGAGATATTTCCCGCAAGAACGGGTTGGCCCTCGAAGAGTTTTTCGCCCTCTAGCGAAAACGGCATGACCTTTCCGCCTGCCTCCTCCACCAGGCAAAAACCGGCCATGCAGTCCCAGGCTCGCATATGAGGCTCGTAGTAGCCGACCAAGCGACCCGCAGCCACATAGGCCAGCATCAGCGCACCGGATCCATTACGGATGAAATTGCCGCCACGGGCCATGACGTCGCTTATGATCCGACCGACTCGCTCCGGAGTGACGTAGTTGTTGCAACCAATCCCGGTCAGGGCGTTCTGAATATTCCGGGAAGGGTCGAGCGTTAGTGGCTTGCCGTCCAGGGTCGCGCCATGCCCTTCCGCCGAGGCATAGGTCTCGTCAGCACAGGGTACGCGGATCACACCGATGACCGGTTTACCATCCCGGACCACGGCAATCGAGACACACCAGCTTGGCATGCCGTTGACGAAAGGGGCTGTGCCATCGATCGGGTCGACCACCCAGGTGTAGCCAGAGACACCGTCGTCGTAGCCATGCTCCTCGCCGAGAAAGCCATCCGCGGAAAAAGTCGCAGCGACGCGCTCCCGCAGCATGGTTTCGACGTTGCGATCGGCGATTGAGACGACGTCCTGAAGGTCCCTCTTGGTTTCGATCACCAGGCTGTCGCGCTTGTTGAAATAGTCGAGCGCCATGGCGCCAGCCTCAGCCGCCAATTCCTTTGCAAGCGCAAAGCGCTGTTCGAGGCCGTCATTCCGTTCTGTCATTTCCAATGTCCTTGATTCAATCTGCACTGTTTACGCGTCGATGAGTGCTATGCCACGGTTTTTAAAACTCAGTGTGACATCGCCGGTTTCGTGCACCATCTGGTTCATGTCGTGGTCGACGATGAAAAGCGTGCCGACTTCCGTCTCGACCTCGTATTCCATGTGACCGCCAAGATAGGCGGTATGCAGCACACGTCCAGGCATTCCGCCATCACCCGGCGCGCCGATCCGGATCGACCCTGGACGGACCGCGAGTTTTGCAGCACCAGCGCGCGGCTGCCGGCTTGGAATGCGGTGCTCGGTCTCACCGATACGAATGATCGCTTCCGCGCCGATCTGTGAAACAACCTCGCAGGGAACGACATTCGCTTCACCCATGAAGTCCGCGATGAAAGATGATGCGGGAGCTTCATAAAGCTCGCGCGGTGCGCCCGATTGCGCAATCTCGCCTTCCTTCATAACGATGATACGATCGGAAACCGCCAGCGCTTCATCCTGATCATGGGTCACATAGACGGCGGTAAAGCCGATGCGCTGTTGCAGTTCACGAATGTCGGTGCGGACGCGTCGGCGCAGACGCGCATCGAGGTTCGACAGGGGCTCGTCAAGAAGGAGCACTTGCGGCTCCAGCACAAGAGCGCGCGCAACCGCCACACGCTGCTGCTGCCCCCCGGAAAGTTCCGCTGGCAGACGTTGTCCCATGCCGGCGAGACCGACGAGGCGCAGCCCTTCCTCCGCCTTATCTCTTGCCTCGTTCTTCTTCAGCCCGGAGGATTGAAGGCCATAGGCAACGTTGTCCAACGCACTCATATGGGGAAACAACGCGTAGGACTGGAAGACCATCGACACATCGCGCTCATTGGCGGGCAGCATGGTGACATCCTTGCCGCCGATCAGGATACGACCGGAGTTCGGATGCTCAAGACCAGCGAGCATTCGAAGCGTCGTCGTCTTGCCGCAACCGGACGGGCCAAGAAGCGTAACAAGCGTGCCCGGCTCGATGGTGAGAGACAGATCCGGTATGGCAGTAAACGCACCGAAGGTCTTGCGAACATTCTGAAAAACGACTGAGCCGGGTTTGACGGTAATCATGCGGCTTTCTCCTGAGGATTGGATATGGATGTGGCTGGGGAAAAGCCGGCAACGCGATTTTCGCGACGCAGGCGTCTTTCCCCAACGGCAAGTTGGAAGCCAGCGATGACGGTGATCATGACGACAATCAGCATGGACGAGTAGGCGATCGCCACTCCATATTCCCCATTTTCAACCAGGCCGACGATGTAGGATGTCGCCATGTTGTACTGGGCACTGACGAGGAAGATCACGGCACTGATGGATGTGATGGCGCGGACGAAGGAGTAGACGAGTGCCGCGCGGATCGCTGGACGAAGCAGCGGCAGCACCACCAGCCTTATGGTGCGGAAGCTATTTGCGCGCAGCGTCATGGAGGCTTCGTCCAGGCTCTTGTCCAACTGGCTCATGGCCGCGATGCCACCGCGCACGCCGACCGGCATGTTGCGGAACACGAAGCACATGATCAGGATGATGGCGGAACCCGTCATTTCCAGCGGCGGCAGGTTGAACGCCATAATGTAGCTGACCCCAATGACCGTCCCAGGAATGGCAAAGCTCATCATCAACGCGAATTCGAAGAGATTGCGCCCGGCAAATTTCTGTCTGACGATGATGTAGGCGGTCAGCAAGCCGACCGCCGCCGTCAGGGGCGCCGCGATGAGTGCGATTTCCATCGTCGTCCAAAAGGAGTTCCAGGCAACGCCGGTCCAGGCGATGGAACCGTTGCTGATGCTGACGGAGAAAGCGCGAACGTAATGATCGATCGTCAGCGTGTTGTCCAAGCCCCAGGTCTTCACGAAGCCACCGACAAGGATCATGCCATAGATAACGACTGTAAAGATCATCCATGGAACCACCAGCGCATGAACTGCAATGGACATCGACTTCGGGAGAGCGATGTGTGCCCCGCTGTCGCCCTTGCCCGTCACCGTGGCAAAGTTCTTTCCCGACAGCCAGAAACGCTGCGCAAGAAAGGCAGAGAGCGTGAAGCAGAGCAGGACGATGGCAAGGACGGCCGCTCGCGAAGGATCGTTTTGAGAGCCGACCACCGCGAAGAAGATTTCGGTCGAAAGCACGCCATGGCTCCCACCCAGCACCAGCGGATTTCCAAAGTCGGCCATGCTTTCGATGAAGCCGATCAGGAACGCGTTGGCGAGGCCAGGCTTCATCAGCGGTAGCGAAACGTGCCAGAAGGTGCGCCAACGGTCGGCGCGAAGTGTCTGAGATGCCTCCTCCATGGAGGGGCTTACCCCCTCGACAACGCCGATGAGGACGAGGAAAGAGATGGGCGTGAAGGAGAGAACCTGGGCGATCCAGATACCCGTCATGCCATAGAGCCAGCGACCGGGTTCGACGCCGAAGACGTTGGACATGAATTCGGTCACCACACCGGCGCGTCCGAAAAGCAATGTCAGAGCAAGACCGATGACGAAGGGCGGCGTGATGATTGGCAACACCGTCAACAGACGCAAACCCTTCTTGAAAGGAAAGCGTGTTCTTGTTGCCACCAGTGCGAAAGCAAGACCCAGCACGGTCGAACCCGCTGCCGTCATGATCGCCAGGAACAGAGTTCTCCACGCCACACCGCAACGACCGCCGCCGATGACGCAATCAAGGCTCCAGATGCCCGGGTCGCGCATGTTGCGGATGAAGCCGTCAGGATTGAAGGAACCGTCGAAATCCTGAAGGGCACCGACCATCATGCTGCCGATGGGATAGAAGACGAAAACGCCGACGAGGAAAATCAGCAGCGAGATGCATGAAACGATAAAGGCATCGCCCTTCATGAAGCCACGCTCGGCAAGCCCGAAGGAGATGAACAGGACAAAGACGAAGGCCATCGTGACTGCGCCTGCACCCATGGAAGGCTGGCCATCCGACAGGGCACCAAAGAGACCTTCGGTCGCTTGCCAGGTCCACCCGGAAAACCCGATCGCCAGCCCCTGAAGCACGAGGAAACCGAGACCGAGACTGCCCGCTGCCACCAGCAAAGCGCCACGTTTATCGGCGTCCGAGATCATCCGCGCGGCTACTCCCAGAAGGAAAAACGCAAGGACGCCGAACAGCCAGGCGCGACCTTCAGACACCATCTGAAGAATGCCGGGAGCGACCGCCTTAGAGAGCGGGAATTCCGCCAGCCAGCCGAGGCCGAAGAAACCGCCTTCAATGCGGTACCAGGGAACAAGCACAAGTGCCGCTAGTCCCACGGCCAGAACAATGTCCAGCCGGCGATTGCCATGGGTCATGGTCAACCTCACAAATTTGAGTGTGTCAGAAAGGGCCGCCTTCATCCCTAATCTGGCGAAGACTTGAAGACGAAGGCGGCAGGAGGAAGCAATCAGTTGGCGGCTGCGCCAACGTCCTTGTCCCAACGTTCCAGCAAGGCCTTGCGCTTTGCGGGATCGCCATAGGTCTTGAAGTCGTAGTTGATCAGCTTGATATCCTCAAAGCGTGGAGCTTCTTTCGGAATTTCAGCATTCTTGTTGGATGGAAGCTGGAACGACTTGGCGTCCTTCATCCGCGACTGCACATCGGCCTGTAGTGCCCAGTCGTACCAGATCTTGGCATTCTCCATGTTGCGGGCGCCCTTGACGATCGACATGGAGCCGATCTCGTAACCCGTGCCCTCGCAAGGGGCGATCGACTTTACCGGGAAACCTTCTGCAGTCTGAGCGACGGCATCGTGCATGAAGACGATCCCGAGCGCCGTCTCACCGCGGGCAGCCGCCTTTACGGGCGCCGAACCGGACTTGGTGTATTGAGAGATGTTGGCGTTCAGCTTCTTCAGATAATCGAAGGCCTGATCTTCTCCCATGATCTGCGCAAGCGAAGCGAGGGCCGTGTAAGCCGTTCCCGAAGAGTTCGGATTGGCGATCTGGATTTCACCCTTCAGCTCTGGATCAAGCAGGTCTACCCAGCACTTCGGCTCCTTGAAACCCTTCTTCTTGAAAATGTCGGTGTTGTAACCCCAGCCCAAGGCACCGGCATAGACGCCGACTGTCTTGTATCCGGCGCTCTCAGCCTGGTTCTTTGCCCAGTCCTGCAGCTGGTCCAGCATCTTTGATTTGTATTCAAGCGTCAGGTTCTCGGATGCTGCCTGCAGGTGCGGATCGCCCGTCCCTGCCCACCAGACATCGGTCTTCGGATTGCGCGCTTCTGCACGGATTTTGGCATATGCTTCGCCGGACGACATGCGCACCATGTTGACCTTGATGTCGTGGCTCTTTTCGAAGTCGCCTTTCATCTGTTCGCAGATCACCACATCTGCTGCACAGATGAGATTGAGGTCACCGGCCGCGTGGACAGGTACGCTCATCAGAGTGGTTCCTGCCAGAAGCAGGCTAGAAATAAGTGTCAGTCGCATGTTTTCCTCCATGATGTGCGTCTGAATGCTGATCTCAGGACATGGCTTCGCCGTTCGGCGTGCTATCGCCGCCGTCTCTGTCCCGGTTAAGTCGCCGATTTACTGGCTGGGCGGATGAACTTCCCTATCGAACCTTAGAAGAAGTCTGCCTCTTTCCTCTGGAGTGCCAAATGTCGCAAAGTCGTAGTCAACCATCTTGATGAGCGAGAGGTCGGGCGCTCCAGGTGGCAAGGCAGCCTTTGCGTTGGAAGGGACCTGGTTCTGCCCGGCGGCGGCACCTGTCGCCTGCCCTTCGGCGCTCAGCGCAAAGTCCACAAACCGCCTTGCCTCGTCCCTGTTCTTTGCCCCGCGGATGACGCTGACCGCGCCAATCTCATATCCCGTACCCTCGCAAGGGGCGACAATGACAAGCGGCGCGCCCGCCTCCTTCTGCGTCACGGCATCGTGCATAAAGGATATCCCGATGAGCGCTTCTCCACGAGCGGCGGCCTTTACTGGTGCGGAACCGGCCCGGGTATAATCGGCGACATTCCGGTTGAGCGCCGCTAGGTAGCTGAATGCCTCATCCTCACCGAAGAGCTGCACGAGCGTGGCAAGCATGGTGAAGGCCGTGCCGGAATAGTTGGGATCGGGCATGACGACTTTGCCGCGATAGGCCTCGTTGATCAGATCCTTCCAGCATGTTGGCGCCGGTAGACCTTGCTTCTGCAGGAGTTCGCTATTGTAGGCAAAGCCGAGCGCGCCGGCATAAATCCCTGCCGCCTGCCCTCCTGACATGGCAAAGAAATTCTGAGCCCAGGGAAGAACCTCCGGTTCATGCACGGAAGCATAGGCCTCAAGCAGACTTTCGGATGCGGCCTGAAGATGCGTGTCGCCGGTGCCGCCCCACCAGACATCGACGGTCGGCGCGTCCTTTTCTCTTCGGATCTGATCGAGAACTTCACCCGTGCTCTTGCGTACCACGATGGTTTGGACGCCACTCTTCAGCTCATAGGCGCGCTGCATTGCCGCACACCACGCCTCGTCGGCTGCGCAAAGCACGCTCAGCGTCGCGCCGTCCCGTGCCAAGGCCGCGCCACCAACCCATAGGATCAGCCCGGCGGTGAATGCCGCAAGCAGTGATTTCAATCGATCCTCCCTGGAACCTCCCCGTTCCATTCTTGCCGCCAAGAATGCCAGAACCGGGCGCTTGCGCAATCGTAGAATGGTTACCGATTTTTCAACACTGAGATCATGCAAGGACATTCCGTTACGAATGTTACAAATCTGACAGGCCCGGTCATCATCGACCTTTTGAATAATCCCGCGCTCTTGCCTATGATCGATACCGGGAGGACTTCATTTTGCAAAACCAGAGGATCAAGATTCTGATCGTCGAGGACGATCCGGATATGGCAGAATTGATTGCGGATCTCGTTGAAGCCGAAGGCTGGTTACCAACGGTCGTCCATTCCGCCGAAGACGCAACCGCGATTTTAGCGCGCGATCAGTTCCATATCGTTCTTCTCGACCACAATTTGCCGGGCATATCCGGAAGAACATTTGCGCAGCGTATCCGCACCAACCTTGGGCTCAATGTCGGCATCCTCATGGTCACAGCCGCCGGCAGCGCCACCGAACGTGTTCTCGGGCTGGAAACCGCGGCCGATGATTACGTCGTAAAACCCTTCGAGCCGATCGAATTGACGGCACGCATAAAGGCGGTTCTTCGCCGTATCGCGCCCTCGCTCAAGGTGGAGAGAGAGCCGGAGCGCGAGCACGAAGCGAGTTCTTTGCGACTGGGCGACTGGGCGGTCGATCTATCCGCGCGACGCGCGCTCTGCATTGCCGATCGGAGCAAGACGCTGACCAGCGCCGAATTTGCTCTCCTGGAGATACTGGCAGAGACGCCGAACAAACCGGTCAGCCGGTCCCAGATCCTCGATCGTCTCGGTGCGGAGAGTGATCGCTTCATCGATCGCAATGTCGATGTGCTGGTTCTGCGCCTGCGCCGGAAGATCGAGCGCAATCCAGACCTGCCGCAGCACATCCAGACCCGCCGCGGCAAGGGATATGTCCTGCACACAGACACCGCAGAGCTGCCTCAGTGATCGACCGGCGCTTCCTCCAGTCCATCGCGTTTCGGCTGCCCTTCGCCATCGTCTTCATCTGTTCATCGGTCTTCATTCTGTCGGCCGTCGCGATCTACGGTTTGCATAAAGCCAAGACAGAGATGGCGGCCTACAGCCTGCAGGCCTTTTCCAGCCTCGCCCGAGCGTCGCTCATTTCACGCCAGGTGACCGATCTTGTTTCCAGCGCACCGCTGTTAATGAACGCTACATCCCCCTATCGGGTCTCCAGCGAGAGCCGAGCAGTCGTAGCGCAAGTCGATGGGCTTCTTCAGACAATTGCGCAGTACAAGCACGGAGACAGCCAGAATGCTCTGCCGAATAATGATATCGTGAGCCTCCTCCAGTCCATTCGTCAGCAGACCATGTCGCTTGCGGCAGATGCAGATGCGGCACAGCAGCACAAGGCGGAGGCGGCCGCAGCACTTGGCCAGATTGCAACTCGCCAAGCCCTTGCCGAAGATGCGATACGCCAGCGCCTCAATGCTCTCGTCCAGGCAGCCGCCAATTCTGCGAGCCTGTTCCAACTGGGCGAACTACAGCGCCGTTTCACTGCGGAGACCGGCTACTTCATCAATGACCCAGCAGCTGCACCGCAGATCGGCAATGAAGGGCTTACGCTTTACAAGAGCGTGTTCGACGCGCAGACACAGTATCTTCTGGAGATGTTCGCCATCCAGTCGTCGGTGTCGAAACTCCACACGGTTTCCCGTAGCCTGTCTCTTGCAACCGAAACGCAGAGTGAAGCGGTCGCTGAGAGACTGACCGGAGGACTTGCCTCCGCATCGGCTGCACTGACGCGATTGATTGTCATGGTCGCGATTGCCTTTTTTATCGTCGTTATTCTCTCTACCCTCTCGATCCGCTCCGTCATGCGGGTATCGAGCGGCATCACGGCGCTGTCCACTGGCATGAACTCGCTTGCCAAGGGTGAGCAGGATGTCGCCCTTCCCGCCTATAGAGGCTCAGAGACCGAGCTCGTGCGTCTGTCGGCGGCATTCCACGCCTTCAAGGACAGCGTTGATCGGGTCTCGCGTCTGCGCCGCACAGCGGAAGCCGCAGCAAGAACGATCCGCTCGACGTTCAGGACCATGAACGAGGGCATCGCACTTTTCGACGCGAGCGGCCAGCCAATCACCATGAACAGGCGGATCATCGAACTTGTCGGCAGGCGGGGTGGATCATCGCGAAAGTTGCCCCTGCGCAGCTTCATCAGCACGATCCCCGAAATCGACCCACAGCTTCTGCCCCGTGACGGTGATCCTGGAACGCTTGAAAACCGGATCATAGTACGTCATCGCACCGACGATCAGCAGGTCACGGAGATCGCGCTTTCCCGCCAGCCGGATAACGGGATCGTCATTCTGGCGCGGGACGTCACAGCGCTCGATCGGCAGGAGGCGGAAGCGGCGAAAGCCCAGAGGCTCGATGGTATCATGCGCATGACCCATCAACTGAGCCACGAAGTCGGCAACATGATCGGCATCATCACGGGAAGTCTTGGACTTCTTGAGCGGGAGACGGGCTTCAGCGAGCGCCAGCAGCGCAACATCAACCGCATTCGCAAAGCGGCAAATCGTGGGCGCGAACTTGCCAGCAGCATGCTGTCGATCGGCAGTCAGCAGCCCATTCATCCCGCCTCAGCCGACATCGGCGCACTTTTGCGGGCAATGATGGATGTGCTCGAGATTGCTGTTGGCCCTCGCAACCACATCACTCTCGAAATTGAAGACGCCTTGCCGCAGCTCGCATTGGATGCCGCACTGTTCGAACAGACGATCCTCAACCTCTGCCTCAATGCCGCAGCCGCGCTGCCGAATGGCGGCTCGATCCTCATCTCGGCGCGGATGCTAGAGCAGGACGTGGAAGTGTCGGTGGAAGACAATGGGCACGGCATGGATCAGGATGCCATAGACCGGGCTTTCGAACCTTACTTCACGACGCGCACCCAGCAGGGCGGTACGGGGCTTGGCCTTGCCATGGTGTATGGCTTCATGCGCCAGAGCGGCGGCGACGCGAAGATCACATCGAAGCCGGAGCAAGGTGTTCGTGTGGCACTGACATTCCCCACTCTCGGGCGATGACCGCGGCGGCAGCTGCGCACTTTCGTTTGCCGTTATCGCCAAGGACGCGAATAACGGCGCGATATGTTGTGACGGCTGAATTGCCCCCTTGCCTGGCAACTTACGCGTGCCTAGAAGACCTCAATCGTCATTTGGGCTGGAGAGGACAGGCATCGTGGAACAAGCAAACACCAAGACCGGCAGCGGAACGAAGAAGGCCCTTTTGGCCGCAACGGCGATCATCGTTATCGTTGGCGCGGGCGCGGTCGGTGCCAAGGTGTACTATCAGAAGCAGGTCGAAAAAATCATTGCCGAAAGAGGCGCGACCGCGGCTTCGGTGGATGTCGACTTTCTGGGACAAGTTCACATCCGCGACCTGACTTTGCCTCTGGAGACAGGTGAGAAAATCAGCATTGCCTCGGTTGACGGACGCCCGAAACTCCCCTTTGCCGACGGCGTGCTGGAACTCAGCAACGTCTCCATGGATGTGGCGAAAACCAATATCGTCATTCCCAACGCCCGAGTTGAGAATGCCGAGGTCGAACGACCTGCTTCATCGCAAGCAGATGGGAAAGATGCTGACATTTCGCTCTCCAAGCGCATCGGGCGCTTCTCGGCCAAGCGCATCTCCATGCCTGTCGTGACGGTCTCCCAATCCATAGGGAGCTTGGAACAGAAGATCGTTTACACAAACGCGGTCATGTCGGATATTGCCCATGGGCGGATCGCACAATACACCATCGAAAAGACAAGTATCGATGCCAGCGTTGCTGCAAGCGGCGGCAAGAGCGCGTCTCAACCAAAACCAATGACGATGTCGACCGGCGAAATCAAAGGCCAGGATGTCGACCTCGCCTACGCGGCCAGGCTCTACACGGAAGCGGCTGGTCCAGACGACAAGGAGCCCAAGCAGGTCTATGGCCCTGTTTCCGTGAGCAAGCTGTCCATGTCCGATCGCTCGGGACGATTTAGCTACGAGGAACTGCGCAGCGACGGTTTCAGCGCCAAAATGCCGGCTCAACCACTCGTCGAAACGCTTGCGGCAATCACGGCAGTCCAAAACATCGACGATCTGACGTCTGAGCAACGCCAGGCATATTTCGGCAAGGTCCTCTCGATCTTCGGCATGATCGGAAAGAGCAACATTCAGTTGATCGGACTCAAGATCGATGCTGCCGACGAGGTTGCAGGGACGCAAGGCAAGCGGTCGATCTCCACGATTGACCGCATTGAAATGCAGATCGAAGGCCACAAGACGGATTTCGGCCTGCACGGCCTGTCCATCGCCAACGGTGAAGACAAGGTCTTGATGGAAGAGGCGAGCATCAAAGGGCTTGACTGGACCTTGCCCGCCAAGGGGCTCACCCAGGCCGCCGCTCTGGAAGCAGACGAGTTGGCAACCTTCCCCGTTAAGCAGTTCTTCCCAACCTTCGACCGGCTGCGGCTTGCTGGTTTGGATTTCGACACCTCAGGACCGAAAAAGTCGGACGAACCGGTAGACGGCAAACCCGAGCGCATCAAGTTCACGCTCAGGAACTTTGAAACGGTGCTAAAGGATCCGGTCAACGGCATTCCGACCGATTTCGAAAACAAGATGGAAGATCTCGTTATCCCAATCCCGGAGGGTTCCTCTGAATTTGCCGAGGCGCGCGCGCTGGGCTTCAAGGAACTGACACTCTCCTACGCGCTCTCAAGCGCTTGGGATGAAAAAAACAGCAGCCTGGCAATTCGCCAAATCTCTGTCAGCGGCAAGGATTTTGGCCGGATCGAACTGTCAGGCCTGTTGAGCGGTATCACCAAAGAGTTCTTCTCGTTCGACGCCGCCAATGCTTACGCAGCGCTTTTCAGCGTGATGGGTCGTGAGATCAAATTCACCTGGAAGGATGAAGGTGGAGTAGCGCTCCTGACGAAGCTCTACGCCTTGCAGAACAACATCAGCGAAGCACAAGCGCGCACGACCTTGACGCTGGGTGCAAGCTTCCTGCTGCAACAGGTTGCCGCCGAGCGGCCGCAGCTTAGAAGCGCAACCGATGCCCTCGCCGCCTTCGTCCTCAAGCCAGGTACCCTCACCGTTACCGTCAAGGCGAAGAGCCCCAACGGGTTGGGGATCTTCGACCTCGCGGCCGCATCGCAGGATCCGCTCGTTCTCCTCGACAAGGTCGATATTCAGGCGGCGGCCGAGTAACCGAGAAACGAAACATTACGCGCGTCGGCAACGGCGCGCGCATTCTCCCCCAGGCCATATATCTTTAAAAGAAAGACAGAGTTAAGCCAGTCGAGCCTCCACCGGCCGTAGACGCCGCACCTCAATGGGTGATGGCAGGATGACTTTTGGCTTCCAAGGTCCACCGATCCTTGCCTGCCGCTTTCGCCTGATAAAGCAAGACATCGGCATCGGCCAGGAGCTCATCGAGAGACGTCTTGGCGGGCGTCCAGACGCCACCGATCGTGGCACGGACATCGACAGTCGTTTTGCCGACGCTGACGGGCTCGCGCATGCCTTCCACGATGCGGGCTGCGACTTGATCGGCAACAGTGAGGTCTCCCGCAACGACGATCACAAATTCGTCTCCGCCCGTTCGACAGACCAGATCTCCGGGACAGACGTGTTGCTCAAGACGCCTGGCAGTCTCTAGCAGCACCTTGTCGCCTGCGGAGTGACCGTGAACGTCATTGACGATCTTGAAGCCATCGAGGTCCATCAGCAAAACCGTCCATCCAGCCGATGATGACAGCAGTGGGAAGCGCATGGCGAGACCACGTCGATTGAGAAGACCGGTCAGAGCGTCGGTTTCCGAGCGGCGCTCGAATTCCTTGAGACGCAGATGCTCGTCGGTGAAATCGATAGCGACGCCCACGATCCTGCGCGGTGTTCCGTCAGGATTACGCAAGAGACGGCGGTCGCAGCGCATCCATCTCTCCCCAAAAACTGTGTTGAGACGGTACTCCGCACAGGAGTGATCGACTTCGCCGGACAACAGAGACGTTAGATCAGCAGCCGCCATGTCGCTAGGATTGACCCGCGCCAGATAGAGCGCCAGATCAAGCCGCGCAGCCGCCGGACCACCTATGAACTGTGCCAGCCGTTCGGAGGTTTCGAAGCGGCCCGCGGCCACATCCATGTGCCAGAACCCGCCACGCACGGCTTCCATGGCAAGCTCCAGCTGTGCCGCCTTTTCCGCCAGTTGCCGCTCGCTTTCCTTTTGAGCGGAGATATCCTGGACCTGAGACAATAACTGCACGATATTCCCGGTCGCGTCCCGCATCGCGGTCAGATGGATCACCACATGAACGATTGCGCCGTGCCGATTGGTATAACGCTTCTCGATGGAGTACCCATCTCGCGCGCCCTCGATAACAGCATTGAACAGCGTCTGGTCCCGGTCGACATCGTCGGGATGGGCAAAATCCGCGAATGACATACCCTGAAGCATATCGAGGGGAATGCCGACAAGCCGGGAGAAGGCCTGGTTTGCGCGACGAATACGACCATCGACATCATGAAATACGACGCCGACCGGGGCATGTTCGAAAGCAAAGTCGAAAAGCGCCAAGCGGGCTTGTGCGTTTTCCTTCAGCCACTGCGCCCCTCTGTGCAAAATCTTCTCCTTGAACCAACCCCTGCCTATTTATTAGTAGGCACGAATGTATTTGATTCAAGCACAAGAAATCATGGTTGGTCTCACGACGATCAGCCTTATGACCGACTTATGCGACGTTTACGCAGTTTTCATCGCAATCGCACTCGTCGACATTAGAACCTCAGCCCAGGCACCGCGAGTGGATTGTCTGTCATCGCCTGACGATCCGGCCTGTCGATATTGGCTGTTCCGGTAAAGGCCGCGAACAGATCCTTGACGAAATCCTCGCTCAAATCCTTGGTGATGAGCACCATGCGGGTGCGGCGATCTTGAGGGTCGGGCCATGCAGGCAAACGCTGCGGCGGATGGAAGATGGACTGCACGCCATGCAGAACCAGCGGCCGGTCCGGATTGTCCGAAAGCGCAACGATCGCCTTCATCCGCAAAAGCTTTTCCCCATGAGCAGAGCGCAGCAAATCCACGAACATTTCAATCGCCATCGGATCGATAGGGCGATCATGCATGATCGAGAAAGACCGAATGGACGCGTTGTGCCGGTTCACATCGTGGTGGTGATGGTGATGATCGTGGCCGTGATGATGATCATGATCGTGGTGGTGATGATCGCCATGATGATGGTCTTCATCATGCGCGGCCTCTTCACCCAGCCACCGGCTGACATCCGCGCTCTTGCTGGCAAAATCATAAAGACCGTTGTCCAGAAGGCTTGCGGCGCTCCACTTTTCCTGATCACCATCCTCAATCGCCGCGCGCGGATTGAGATGAGCAAGACGAGCAACGAGTGTCGCGACAGTATCCGGGGAGGCTAGCTTTCTCTTCGTCAATACCAGCCGGTCGGCAACCGCCACCTGCTTCACGGCTTCCTCATGATGATCGAGCGTCGACGCCCCGTTGACCGCGTCGACAACCGTGATGACGCCATTCAGCATGAAGTTCCGCGCAATGACAGGATTGCCCATGATGGACTGCATGACGGGCGCCGGATCGGCGAGCCCTGTGGTTTCGATCACCACCCGCTTTACCGGCTTCAAACGTCCTGTCTGGATGCCATCCATGAGTTCGGCCAGCGTATCCACCAACTCGCCGCGCACGGTGCAGCAAAGGCAACCCTCCGCAAGCTCGATGATACCGTCACCCGAACGCTCCACGAGCAGGTGATCGATACTCACATCACCGAACTCGTTGATGATGATGGCTGCATCGGCCATGTCCGGGTCTTTCAGCAGCCGGTTGAGCAAGGTCGATTTGCCGGCGCCCAGGAAGCCGGTGAGAATGGACACGGGGATCCGTTCGAATGCCATAAGGCACCTTTTCGTTATAATGTTACAATGAGCCGCTTATAGCATCAAACGCGGGTTGGAAAAGCCGCTAGACATCTAAAAGGCTTCGCTAGATATCCAGAAACTCCAAGCATCAGAAAGCCGGGCGCGGGATCGGGATCGGCACATTGGCCATTTGGCTTTCGCCCTTGCCCTTTGTTTCAGCCACCGCAACCGGTTCCGTGCCGGGGATCAGGCCAGCGAAGGAATAGACCGGTGGACGTGTCATTTCGCGCACATAGGGCGACTTGATAATCATGCGGCCCGCCTCGTCGCGGCTTTCGCTTCGCACCTTGGCGGCCTTCGGATTGCAGATTTCCTTGCTGATATCATTGACCGCAAGCGTATCGCCATAGGGCGCGAGAGAGGCGAGCGATACGCCCTGCCCGGCTGGCGAAGTCAGGCCAAGCTGCAGCAACTCGGCGGATTCATCGGTGCGCCCGGCAAGGCTGTCGGAGCCAAGAACCACGGAAATGACCTGCCGTCCATCACGCTTGGCGGAAGACACCTGATTGAAGCCGGAGGCACAGATGAAGCCGGTCTTCATGCCATCGGCACCATCGAAGCGGCCGACCAGCATATTGTAATTGGCATAGTTCTTCTTGCCGGTCGTCACACCTTCCAGCGAGAAGTAACCCGCATAATCTGGAAACTCACGCTTGATGATAAGCGCCAGCAGCGCCAGATCGCGCGCTGTCGTATACTGCCCGGCGCCGGGAAGGCCGTTGGGATTGATGTAATGGGTGGAGGACATGCCGAGGCGCGCGGCTTGAGCGTTCATTTGCGCGACGAAATTGTCTTCCGAGCCGCCAATGGTTTCTGCAATCGCCACCGCGACGTCATTGGCAGACTTGATCAGCAGCAGCTTCAGCGCGCTATCGAGTGTGAGCTTCGAGCCGGGCTTGAAATACATCTTGCTGGCGGGCTGATCGGAAGCATGCTTGCTGAAGACCACAGGCGTTTCGGGGCTGAGCTTTCCGGATTTCATGGCGCTGAAAGCAATATAGGCCGTCATCAGCTTGGTCAGCGATGCCGGATACCATTTGCGAAAGGCTTCCTGATGCGCAATCACCCTGCCGGTTTTGACATCCACCACAATCTTGGGATTGGCCTCAGCCAACGATGTCATCGCCAATATGCTGGCAGCCACAGCGGCAACGGTTTTCGAAAGTCGTCCAGCGGCGCGGCGTGTTCTGCGATCGTCTTGCAAGGCCTGTCCTCAAATTCCCGTCTTCTTTGCGGGATTGGCAATATTCACCATATATGGCCTAGCAATGGCAAAAAACATTGCTAGTTTTACAACATTCCTAAACGCTTTGCGCTGTAAGATTGCCGCATAGGAAACATAAGCCTCAGCGCGTGGTGCCGTGCAAGAGGAAAGGTTTGGGAATGACAGATTTTGATGCGAGGCCGGTGGCGTACTCGTACATTCGAATGAGTTCGAAACGCCAGATCAAGGGTGACAGCCTTAGACGGCAACTTGACCTTTCCCGGCAGTACGCAGATCGGCACAATCTCAAGCTTGATGAGGAAACCACTTTCGCTGACAAGGGCGTAAGTGCCTGGACCGGTGCGAACCTTACCGAGGGGCAATTCGGTCAGTTTCTTGCGGCAGCGAAAGAGGGCCGCATAAAGCCTGGCAGTTATCTGCTCGTTGAAAGCCTCGACCGCCTTAGTCGTCAACAGGTTCGAACTGCGTTGGTCCCTTTCATGGAACTGATCAACGGCGGTATCGTCATCGTCACCCTTAACGACAACCAAGTGTACTCGAAGGCTACGGTTGACGCCAATTTCACCCAATTGATCATCTCGCTGACCGTCATGGCACGCGCTCATGAGGAAAGTGAAACGAAGAGCAAGCGGTTGAAGGCTGTGGCCGAAAATCGCCGTAACAACGCCGCGAAGGGAGTTGGTCGTTTTCACCCAATGGCTCACGGCTGGATTGATCCAGTCAAGGTTGGCCACGAAAAATGGGAGTTTAGGCTAAACTCCCACTCCCTCGCCGTGCAGCGTATTTTTCAACTTTCTGAAAGCGGCATTGGACAGGTAACAATTGCAAAACTTCTAAATCGCGAAGGCATTCCGACTTTTCGCGGTAAAGGCCAGTGGTACCAAGCAAACGTCGGGCGGATCATCCGTGACGAAGCCTGCATCGGGACTTACCAGCCAACGCACGTTGTGGAGGGTGAAAGACGGCCTTTCGGTGAACCGATCAAAAACTATTACCCTGCTGCGGTAAGTGAAGAACTGTTTTGGCGAGTGCAGCGAGGTCTCCGCATTTCTTTTGGTCGAGGGCGACACAAAGGCAATCGGATAACCAATCTCTTTTCGGGGCAGATCACTTGCCAGCACTGCGGGAGTTCTCTTCGACTGCGCACCGGTGGCAAACACTTCTACCTCTATTGCGACAACTTTTCGCGAACTGGAACGTGCGAGAAATCGAGCGGCCTGTATCGGTACGATGTGTTAGAGGAAGCAATCTTCAAGCACCTGACAATCCTCGACCCCGACATCGATCGCGGTGGTGCTCAAGACCAGAACCGCGAGCAGATACTGCGGAATATCGCTCTGACCGAGCAAAGCGCGAAAAAGGCATCGCGTCAGTACGACAACCTTATGGACTTTATCGAAAATGCAGATGAGGACGCCGACAGGAAGAACCTGATGGTTCGCCTCAAGACTGCTCGCCAACTCCGAGAGCAAGCAATTGCGCGATTGCGGGAGTTGAATGAAGACCTTGCAGCTCTGGACGGTCGTCAAAAGGAGATGTCGAATGCCGTCGAGCGCATGGAGCAAGAACGCGCACTGTGGTCGTCGGGCGATGCAGCCCTTGTCTATGAAAGCCGTGCCAGGGTTGCTCGACTGCTGAAGCGGTTCATCTCGACGATGTCCATCAACTTCGAACAAAAGACGGTAATGGTTGGTGTCGCGGGCGGCTTACGTGGGTACATGTTTGATCGTAAAGGCGATCTGATTGACCAGTACGACATGTCCTCGCAAATCAACAAAGTTGGCCGACGTGTAATGTTCGCGGAACGTGGTCTCGATGGCAGTCCGGATTTCGAAAACGCTATTGAGATTAGGCCGCGAGGGCCGAGTTTGGAGCCGTTTATCAACATCAGCGGCAAAGATCACTTTGATGATGTCGTCGAGCGCAGGCAAATTGCCGATGCGGTCATGAACGATAAAAACTCCCCTGCCCCCCGAAAATCTAAGGGGGCAAAATCCCCCTGAATTCTTAGGGCTCCTTGTCCAAACACTTAGAACCCTGCCCGGAAACGCAAAGCCCAATTTGCAGAAGGAGCGACGACGTTACCGCCACCGCTCTTATCCAAGATTAGGATGCCGTTCACGGCAACTTTCCAATTGATGGCGGTTGGTGTCGCCCAATATTGAAGGCCGAAGTGTCCCTGTCCCGACCAAGGCTGCGCGGTGGAGGCAATGTCAATTGCGTCTCCAATCGCCCATCCACTGTTAGCGACTGTGCACACAAGTTCTGCTGCGTAGAAGTTTGGTTTGCTTCCAAGACCGTGGTCGACCGATCTAACGCTGTTGGTAACGTAGTCTTGGTTTCCACTTTGGAAAAACTTGTTCTGTTTGTACGCCGATGCGGGAAGACCGCCCAACTGCGCAGCGTTCTTAACCGAGATGTTGCTAGGGCTGAAAACATACATATTCGTGCCGTCGTAACCGCCCCATAGCCAGTCCGGCGTACCGGATTGACCGTTCCAATTGAACGTCATTGCTCGACCGGTCGGCGAACCAGCGTCTCGAAGTTGTCCCGCGCTTAGATTGATGCTGATGTTGTGCATCTGGCCGTTCGGCTGAACATATTCAGTGCCGTCTTTGAATGTGCCGCCCTTAGTGTCCCATTTGCCAAGGCGGAAATCGTAGTAGCCATTGACGGAATTGTCGTATGTCGCCATTCCCATTCCCCACCAACCCTTCATCACCAGGTTGTGGCTCGTGTAACTGGCAGCATCTGCATTGCCTTGTCTGAAGGAACTATCGCTCACCGACGGTAGGCCGAGCGTACCAGTCATGGTGCCACCGCTTTTCAACAGACGTTGGTCAAGTGCGTGTCCGAGATTAGGTCCGAAAAGCGAGGCGGTCCCACCTGTAAACGCGACATTGCCATCGGTCTCCAAAAACGATCCAGCGGAACCAACGTAGACGCGGCCTTTGGTTACGAGGTCTTTCTGGACATACACCGTCCCTTCTTTTCGATTGATGCTCAACGGCGCATCGATGTAATCGCCGTTGTCGGCATAACGAGCGACAGCGAAGTCCGAACCGGCATTTGCGCCGCTCTCGGCACTGGCATTCGTAAACACGGCCCAGCGCTGCTTATCCGCCGTTTTCCAACCAACAAGGCGATCTGTTCCTGCCGCACCACTCACGGTGACCAAGGAAGACGTAATACTCCCACTTGAGGTAAGGCTGAGAACTGAAGTATCCCCGGCAGACATTGTCCCTGTGGTCGAGAAAGCGTCTACCGTAAGTGTTCCTGAGAATTTCGGATTGCTGATGTAGTTCTCAAGACGGAAGTTCGTGCCATCGTAGATAACTGCGGTCGCCGTTCCTGCGACGACCTGTCCCGCCTTTAGGGCTGCTCCATCCTGTTGCAGGATCGACTTAGCGCCCAGCCCGTTCACGTTAAGCGTCATCGCCCCGGTGTTGGTATGCGAAGAGAAGAATGCATAACGCTCGCCTTTGAAAATGGCATCCGGCGTAGCTGCCAGCGTCAGGACCAGCGCTGTTGCGTTTCCAGTCGTCGTGTAAACTGCATTTATCTTATTATAAGCACGCTTAACACCACCACGCGTGGCTCTCAGAATAGGAGCGATTGTGCTTGGAGCATAACCGCCTTGCACACCGTCTGGTGCCGCCCCGTTGTTTGCAGGGTCTTGTTCTGACCACTTAGGATCACTGATATCTACCATTGGCGATCACCGCTTTCTTGTTATTCTTATTGGGTGTCAGAAGCGGTCGTTGCCGCTCCCCGTATTTAATTGTTATCGTTGTTTTGAGGCTCATAACCCACTGTACGCAGGTAGTCGTAGACTGCCGTGCGTGTGACCGGATCAGGCGTTTTTCGTGCGATATCGACCAGAGCGCCAACATGCTTGCGCAGCCCACCTTTCTCGACCTGGGCGCGCGGAATGCCTGCGAGCCAACGAACCGTTTCCGGGTCGGAGAGCATCTTCGCTTGGTAGCCCTTGCTCAGGGCATTCGCGCTCTTTGCACCCGCTGCCAGCGCGAAGCCCTTGGGACCAGCCAATGCCGCCGCAAGCAAACTTCCCTTGTCAAAGGGGTTGGCTTCCTCAAGCATGGTCTTATGGGTTTGCGTGTTGGAGTGGTTCTTGTGCTTGCCGTACTTCGCCATGTCATCCGCAATACGTGCGAGGCGATCTAGGTCTGCACGATACTGAGCGCGACCAGTTCCTTTGAACAAAACATCCTTCGCTTCCGGCGCCATCGCCTTCCAATTGCGCATGAACATGCCGGGGTCGTAGGAGCCAACATCATCAGCGTTCTTCAAGCCTATGCGCTCCACTACGGAGCCGGTCAGATTATCCCATGTGGCTCTGCCGTCTTCGCTCTTCTCGATTTGACGACGAACAGCGTTCAATCGAGAGCCGCCCTCTTTCGACTTGCCCATGACATAGCCGTAAACCTCTTCCGGCGTTGGCTTGTTCATCAGCGTGTTGACCGGACTGCCCTTGCCGAAACCAGTGTCGCCATCGACGGTACGGCGATAGTGGTTATTCGCCTTGCGGAACGCCTGTAGTGCGTCATCGCCTGCGCCACGTGCAGTTGCTTCCATGTCCGTTGTGATTGCGTTGCGAAGTCCCTGTAGGTGCGCTTTCAATGCAGGGTCTACATCGGGCTTGTTTGCGATCTGGCTGATGGCCGTGCGTGCTTCCTTCAACTTAGTGAAGGTCATACCTTTGCCCATGTCATCGACAATCGCTTGCGTCTGACGAAGGGCCTGATCGAGTTGAGGACCGCGATTGAGCGCTTCCGATTTGCCAAGTCCCTTCTTGGTTTCCGCCAAGGACTTGCTAAACGCCTTCGTTGCATCGCTGGCTACTGGTTTGTCGCCAGTCAATCGACCGACATCATTGTAGAGGCTTTCCGAACGCGCATAAGCAGCGTCTTTGGCCGCTTGCGCCTGCTCTGGGAGCATATCACCGAGTTCTTGGCGGGTGGTCGTTTTTGAACCGGGATTGGTGCGGCTGGTAATTCCATCAACGATGCGGCCGAATTCGTCGCCTTGCTTCGTGTAAGCATCGCCCATGCGCTCTTGAAGGTTCTTGCCCGCGCCGGTCATCAACAAAGCGTGTTCCTTGGCAGCTGCGCGAGTGGAGCCTGAAACCATGCCAGTCGTTGGCTGCACGCCGATATCGGTAAAGTCCTTCACACGCTGCGCAATAACCGCGCCGTCATCCGCTTTGCCGATGATCGTGTTCTTGACGGGATTAAAACCGCTGCGAGGAACAACGGTTGTTGCTGTCTTTGGAACCGCGCCTTGCAGACCTGCGGGACTAAACGTCGTCGCAAATTCGAAAGCGCGCCCGATACCCTCATCGCTCGTTGGATCAAACTTGCCGGCCATTGCATCGCCGGGGGTCATGAACGCCTTCTTGAAACTGCCAAGCAGACCGGCATTACTGTCGAAACTCACTTCGCCGCTTGCGTCCTTGCTCAACGGGAGAAGCGAGCCACTGAATACAGGCTCGGGTGTCGCCTCTGGCTCAGCCGACCAATCACGGTCCCATGGCATACCGCCCGTTGGTGCTTCTGATTTCTTTTCTTTTGCTGGTTCGTCCCAGTTCATTTCCCAAGGCATTGCCATTATACGCGCCATCCTCCGAGGCCACCGAGACCTCCCATTTTTTGTTTCTTGAGCAGTTCCATGAGTTCTTGCGGGCTTAGGGCAGCGAGCGCTTTCATATCGCCTTGAACTTCATCGCCGGTCTGCGTCTGCGAGTTCATGAGGCTGACTTGTACTGGCTGCGCCTGACCACGGCGGGCTTGTCCCGCTTGTGCTGCCTGCTGCGCTTGCTTGTTGAGGTCATCCGTTTGGCTTGAGTTGGCAAACGCACTGCTGAGTGCTCCAAGAAGGTTGATGCCCTTCTTGGTGTTGACGCCCATAAACTCATCAGGGAGAACTTTTGGAAGCAGTGAGGCTTTGGCTTGATCTGCTGTTTCAGTGCCTAGCACGCGGTCGAAAATCTTCTTCCCGATGCCACGCTCGTCCGGTACTGCGGCGCCCTTAGCCTGCAATTGCGGATCGGCTTGCACGACTGGTTGTGTTGGCGTTGTTTGTGCGGCTGCTACGACTTCGGCAACCGGATCAACAGGCTCGTACTTCGTGCCGTTGTATGCCGCCGTTAGCCATCCAGGCGCATTCTCGCCCTTTCCACCAGCGCCCCACACTCCAGGCTTTCCGCCACCGATATGCATGGAGCCCGCTTGCATGTAGCCGGGACCAGCACCAAAGCCGGTTACGCCGTTTTGCTTGCCCTTGCTGACAATCTCTTGGAAGATGGGAAGATCTTCTTCGTTGGCCCAATCCAGTCTGCGACCGTCCTTGTAGAAAAAAGCATCGGCTGCGCCGCCGTGGTCATGCCGAACACTTCCGACACGAGCGCCGCCTTCGTCCTTCGATGGCTGACCACCGGAGAAAACCTCCATAGTGATCCCCATGTCTTGGAGATAGGCAAGTCGGTTGATGAGATCGTCGTCTAGTGGTCGGTTACGTGTTGCGCCTTGATTTCGATATCTGATGTAGTTGGCCAAATATTCCTCGTCCCTTTTCGGGCTTCTTATTCTCTCCGCTTGAGCGGGTTATAAAATGGGTTCCCAATTCTCTTTCTTGTTGCGGTCCCCGCCCTTGAAACGGTACTGCACACCATCGCTGCCGGTAACGATCGTGCCGCCCTGTGCTGGCCTCGTGTTCCCGTTCTTCTGTTTATCGCTTCCCGCTTTGAACGATTTGAACTTCGTGTAAGGGTTAGGAAGTGCTGCGATTTCCTTGTCACCGTCTTGCCAAGTCAACTCGCCGCGCTGGACTCGGTTTGCAATTTCGGCTGCAGCGATCTTGTTTTGAGCGACCGATTGCATCGTGCTTGCGATGATCTCGTTACCTTCACGCGTGTTGCCAATGCTTGGGATGCTCAACAGGAACTGCTTGGCGTCAAAGTCGGATGTTGCACCCGAACCTGCAGGACGCAGGTTCGGAGCGATACGCGAAACGACTGCCTGATAGGCTTGGATTTCGTTGAGGCCATCAACACTGACACCAGCCATTTCCGCATAGGGACCAATAGCGGCTTTCCATTCCGCACCCTTACCGGTTTCAACTTTGCGGCCCAGATCGATAAGCAGGTCCATGTCGCCAACCATCTGATTAGCACTTGCACCGGCACCAGCGATCTCATCAAAACGCTTTGCGGCGTTCTCGTCCGACTTCTCTTTGAACTTGTCGCTGTTGCCACCAACTGTGACCTGAGTTGAGCCGGATTTCTTGTTCTGACGGGACCACGTTGTAAAATCTTGTGGTGTGCGACCGGCAGCGCCTTCCTGCCGCTCGTAAAGTTCGTATTCGCGAATGTCGTCGGTCTTCTTGTACTGCTCTTCGCCCTGCACGCGACCAGCCGCTTTACTGCGCTCGATTGCGCCTTCGCCCGCTGCAACACCATCAGCCAACAGGTAACCGCTGTCGCCGCGCACCAAGCCCTTTTTCGCTTGCTCGTCGTCTAGGCGCTGTATGCGTTCAAGAATGGTGTTGGCAGCGCTAAACTCGCCCATCGCCAAATACTGCTGGTACAATTTCTTCAAATCAGGGATCGAAAAACCTGCGTCGCCATCTGTGTGGACGCCAGTGGCAAAGTTCTGCGCGGCTTGTGCCTGCTGCAACTTCACCTGATCACTGCGCAGCTTCGCGCGACTGACCGAATTCGATACCGCGTCGTTTCTTGCCTGCGCATAGGCTTTGGCACCTGCACCAAGCCCTTGCCCGACTGCACTCAGCGTGTTCATTGGCGTTGCACTCGGTCCACCAGCGACCATCATTCCCGCACCTGAGTTCAACAAAAGCGAGGCAAGTGCATCGCGCTTATCCTCGTCCTGGGGCAGGAAACGAGACAGGAGATTTTGCTGTTGAGGCTGTGGCTGCTCTTGTGGTTGCTGCGCCGTACCAATTACGCCGGTCGGTGCGTCCTGACCGCCTTGCAAGCGCTTGAGAAATTCCAATAGATCGAACATTACGCGGTCTCCATGAATGTGTCTGTGATGATGTGTTTGACGCCCGCGATCTCAACCACGGCATCAGGTAGAACCGCCTCGACTTCGTGCGCCAATGGACCGATGAACACTTCCTCTGGCTTGTCTTTGTAGGCAAAGCGATACATCGGAATGCCGTTCGGGAAGTTTCCAACGCATTCGAAGACAATCTTTGTGCGCTCATCGCAAAGCGCGAGCATACCCAGGAGCGAAGTCATAGCACCCAACGCTTGGCTTCCTGAGTTGGAATACACAGGCGTTGTCGTGTTCGAGTAATTGCCGCCATTCGCGAGATTGATCATGTTCGCGATGTTGGAAAGCGGCTGGTTCTGTTGGTAGTCATGACGTTGGATGTCCGCGTTCAACACGTCCTGATTTCTCGTATCGATCTGCGCACCGACCTGTCCGAGTTTATCAGTTGGGAGATATTGGTTCGCATATTGCTGACCGGCCATGCCAGCGCCGTTCAACTGCGTGTTTGCCTGCGCGACCTGATTACTGGCCTGCGAGTTGGCAGCGTTGAGCATCTGATTGCGGTTCTGCAACTGGTTGCTGATGCCGGAATTGTAAATGTCGCTTTGCAGGCTCGTTCCCTGCAATTGAAGGTTCTTGTCGAACTGATACGCGCTATTGGCAGCACTCGCCGCATCGTTGCGCAATCCCTGCTGGTTAGCGCTCGTGCTGGCTAGGTTCTGGTTAGCGTTCAACTGGTTCTGCTGATCGCTGTTGTAGAAGTTGCCATACTGACCAGCAGCCGACATTTGGCGATCCTTGTCCGTGTTGTATTGGTTGCCGTACATGCTCGTTGCCACGTCAGCCATTGCCGTCGCTGCCGTTGTCTCCGCATTGTTGCGCTGACGTGCATATGCGCCCGATCCCATACGACCCAGGCTTGCTGCCTGACTATCGATCTGTGGAGCGGTGATGTTGCGGAACTGATCTGCAATCTTGGTCTGCTGGTTGCTGACCGTTGCATCCAAGTACGGGTTGTTGCCGACATTGGCACCGGATGCAGTTGCTTTCAGATAGTCCATCGCTGGATTATTGCCGGAAGCTAAAGCACCGGCCTGAGCCTGCTGCGAACCGAGCGCCGCGTTCGTGAAGTTCTGACCCGCCGCGAGAGTTGAATTGCCGGGACCACCAGTTCCACCAGCAGCGAGGTTAGCAGCGCTTGCGGCGGCAGGGTTAGTTCCCAAGTTCAAGCCGTTCTGCAACTGCGACAGCGTGGCGTTTGGTTGAGAACTGAACGCTCCACCGGACGTGATGTTGTTCACTGCGTTGCTTGCTGTGGCTAGGCCGCTTGCGGCGGAACCGGAGCGTGCCAGAGCCTCTTGCATGGAGAGCGCGTCCTTGGTTGCCGATGACTGATCCGCAACTGTTGACCCCTGATAATACTCGGGTTTGCCCTCAGAATAGAGTTTATCGGCTTGAGCGAGGTACTTGGAAATATACGGCTTTGCGCCGTCCCATGGCTCTGTCTTCGTTGTCGTTTCTTTTGGTGTTTTAGAGACCATCGCGTAATTTCCTTATTCAAAATTCCTTGTACAAATTGACCGTCCGCACCTTGAAACCGTGTGGAGCGAGCGCGTTTTCCCAACCCGGCCTTCCAATGCCGTAGAAGCCCTTGCAGCCCTTCGACTTTGCCCATTGCTCGACTTCGCCCGCACCGTTCAAAATCTCTTCCAACGCATTCGCCCGCTCGCCACCGACCAAATAAAGGTGACAAACATCGACATCATCGACGTTCAGGATTTGCGTTACTGCGACTGCGTTCTCGCTCGTCCACAGCAGGTATTTTCGTTCAACCAGACCATTCAAAAGGTCTGCTTCGTCGCCACCGGAGAGTTGACGCTTGAGTGCCTTGATCAGCCAGTCACGGACACGAGGATATTCGAGGTCGAATTGTTCTGCGGTGTCGATCCTCTGAACTGCCATCACACTCCATGAATTACGTAGTCGAACGCACGTGGCGTCGTTGAACTTGGGTGGGTGATCGTAAACTGTCCATCGGCCTTACTGCTCACAAACGTCGTCGCGGCGATTGATGCTGCGCTCGTGTTTCTAGGCTGCAAAACGATCACGCTTGTTGACAGAACCTTTGGATTGCTGACCACTGTTGAGGTCTTCGAAAGAGCAAGCGTTATCGATCCGGTGTTGTCGAACTGGCGCACGAGTTCATTTACGACCTGTTGCACTGCTCGCTTGTCATCTGGATTGTAAATGCTTTGCACGTTTCACCTCACCTGTTGTCGTATTTAGCGGAAGCCAGCGGAATTAGCGTCGATTTGCACCATGGAGGCCTTCCGCCAATCACCATTCAGTTGCAGTCGAAAACGATGGAAACGGTTCTGTAGTCGGAACGGGGCGAAGCCTGTATCTGGATGAGGCGTTGATGGCATTGACCATCTCACTTCATCATTGCTGCGGCTCCTTGATCCGACGGATACTGCCACGCTGGCATTGAAGCCTTCGAAGAACGGTCGCACGCCAAGCACGTTCGTCCGATCACCCATTGAACGAGGATCAGCCGCACGCACTGAGTTTATGAGGTGCTGTTCTTGTGTCTCAATAATTGCTGGCAGGGTTGGACCGGAGAACGAGTAAATCTGACCCGTTATGTCCATGCCCCACATCATCGCATTGCCACCTGCCCATATGGGGTCATCGAAGCTTGCGGGCACATTGTCGATGCTGCCGTACTTGTCCAACTGGTCGATAGTCCAAGGCAGACTGCGGGAGTTGAACAGAAAATCAGCGGTTGCTTCTGCCTCTGCCCATTCACCAGTCTGGTAGTTGTAGATGAGCATTTTATCCGGCGTTCCATCTACGGCTTCATTACTGACGTAAGACCAGTAAATGAGTGTTTCGCGCGGATCGGCCACGGCAGTCATGAACTGGAACTGCGACACGTCCGCGTCTGCGAGGAAATACTTGTTGATCTTACCGATACCGATCGGAGCCAATTGATCGCCGCGCTCGTGCATGTAAAAGCCGTCTTCGCTGAAAAAGAACGTTTTGCCTTCCACGGTGACTATGCTCTCAGGAATTGTGCAGCCTTTACCCTCAACACGAGTATCGACACGGAACACGTAGGGCGCACCAACGTAGGTCATCTGCACCACGGCACGCTGCATATAAATCCAAACGCTGTCATTGCAGACAATGCCTTGGATTGCTCCGTAACCGTGAATGTCTTGAAAGTCGGCTTGTGTTTGTGCCGAGAATGCCCAGTCACCCGGAAGTTCCTGACCGCTCCAACGAACTCGGTTGATCTTCGAGCCGTCCAGAGCGTCCCATGTGTTGCCAAGGATCACAAAGCCTTTGTGGGTGCCGACATAACGGCCACGGCAAAGCGACGTGAGGGGCTTAAACTTTGCTCCCGGCGCATCATCGGAGTTCATATCGATGTATTGCGGGTCATCGTTGAAGTTGGTGAAAATCTGATACGAACCGAACTCCACGGAGTTCCATCGATCAGCGCCGCCGCTCGTGTAACCACCAGTGCGGCTAATATCGCTCCAAGCGCGTGTCTCCGGCGACAAGCGATAAAGTTTGCTTGCGCAGCCGCCGTAGACCTTCGCGTTGCCGTACTGGTCCTGTCCTACTGCCGTGCCTGTGGGTCGGCTCGCCATTGCAGTGCTTGAGAAGACGGCAGCACGACGAAGCGGATTATAGGTCACGCTGCCTGCAAAAGAGCCGATGCCAGGAGTGACATTGCGGGCGACCGTGACACCCGGATTGTTAAGGTCTGGAAGGTCAGGACGCCAAGGACCGAGAGCGCTATCGAGGATCAAAACAATGGCCCTCCGAAGTCTATTTCGACTTGATTGCCGCTGCCTGTTGCGCGGTTATGATCCGCGACCACGTTGGCAATCGCCTCGTTCAGGCTGGTCTTCTCAAGCGCTTCGCTGTCCTTGTCCTTCATCCAGCGATAGGCGCGGACAAGCGCTGCGTGGAAGATCACAGATGAGAAGCCGTTCTCGGTGAGCCAGTTGCTTTGACGTGTCGCGTCGATGAATGGGACACGGGCGTAATAGATAAGTTCAACGCTGCGGCTCGTGTCGCTTGATGGCACGAACACCAACTGCTTGCCCTTCTGGTAGTAGTTAATCGAGCCTGTCAGGAAGTCCTTGCGATAGATACTCGTCGGAATGGCGAGTTCACCGTCAACCACGACACGACGTGCCTCTTGAAAGTCGGTCGGCAAAGCTACCGCATTTGCAACAGACGTGAGCGTGACTGTGGTTTCTTGCTGATAGTGCTTGATGAAGGGTGCGACATCGGCCTGACCAAGCGCGATGAAACTTGCAATCGGTGCATCCGGTCGCATGATGTAGTCGCCAACGGCAGTGAGGATTTCATTGTAGGTTTCAAAGGCCATCGTCAGACCTTCAAGTTGTTGGTGCGGAAAGCAGCGTAATCCGCATTGTTCAGGCGACGAGCAAATGCCTGCTTGTCTTCCACAATGCCGTCTTTGTCCCACTTCTGGTAAACACCCATCGGGACAGATGCCACTTTCTGCAAGTCGCCAAGTCCACCACTACGGGAGAAAGAATTTGCTTCGGCTTTGTTGGCCTCTATGAGCGGATCAATCTTCCACTCTGTTGTTGCCCACATCTGGTCGCCTTCGCGCGTAATCCAGACTGTTTTCAATTCGTCTGCGTAGTACAGAAACGTACCATGGGTGATGAGATCACCCGCTTCTAGTTGGATACTTTCCACTGTTCGCCTCGTCTTTTTGTTATTATTGGCGATTGGAAAACGGGGGCCATTTAGACCCCCGTTTCTATGACTTAGGCTGTAACGTCAGCGATCTTGCCGTTGCCAGCTTCGTTCAAGCACTCAAGTGTGAGTTCTGTGAGCAACTGCACGCGATCCGCGTCACCAGTCTTAGCAAGGTCTGTCTTCGACACGCCGCGCAATACAGCAACGTTCCAAAGGCTCTTATCGAAGCCGATAACCGTTGTTGCGCTCATGTAGCGGTGAGGAATGATCGTGTGAGTACCGAAGTCGGAAACGTAAACGTCAACGCCTGCGTAGATCGTCTTGTCCTTGACCTCATGGTACTTGGTCGCATTGCCGGTGAAGTTGGAGATTGCAGCCTTCAACGAACCCGGAGCGATGATTAAACGAGGATCACCACCAGCGTTCCAAACGTCTGAAACCATCTTCTTGAACATTGCTTCCGTAAGAGTACGGTTCGTACCCTTCGTAACAGCGCCAACGAGTGTTCCGGTGAAGCCAGCGGTGGCACCGTTCGTGCCGTGCGCAGCGTTGGTCTTGATCCACGCTTCTGCACCACCGAGTTTACGTGTAGCACCGCCAACGCTTGCGTTGTCGGAAACTAGGGCCGCTTCAATATCGCGGTTTAGTTCAGCGCCGAGTTTAGCGATCTGACGTGCCTTTTCGTTCTTCGTACCGGCAGTTTCAACAGCCTGCAAAGTACCAGCGACGTTACCTGTCTTCTGGAAAATCTGCGTGTAGTTGCCAAGACGGACAGGGCCGGATTGGTTGGAATCGACAGCATCTGCACCTTCTGCAACTGCGTTATCCTTGTTTGGAGCCGCAAGAGAATCTGCGAGGGTTTCGTGGTAACGACCACTCGCCTTTGTCTTGCCGATTTCAGTGCGGAATGGTGTTTCTTCTGGCGAGATCATCGAGATGAAATTGCCGAGGTCTTCGCGTGCGTGCGAAACGTCTGTGGTTTTTAGTACGGCCATTATTGGCTTCTCCTTATAGTAGTTTGCTGATCGCGTTCACGGCGTCATTAAAGTCGCCGGTTCGCTTGTATTTCTGTGCCTGCTTGGCAAAGCCGCTATCCTTGACCGGCGTGCGCGTGGTCACGGTTCCAGGCATTGTCATTGGTGGCTTGGACTCAATCTTCTGAACCGCCGCTTTGACCTTCTTTGCTGCTTCCATTCCGAGCATTGCGTAATGGGTGAGCGCGATGGTGCGAGCGTCTGTAACGGTCAGAATTTCGTCTGGACTGAAGCCCTGTTCCTGCAGGAACGAGGACATTTCCAAAAGACGAAGATCGGCCTTCTTTGCATCGCCAAAAACTTCGGGCAAACGTTCCGCAAGAGCTACACGAGATTCGACGATTTCGTGTTCTCGCTTCGCTTCTAGGTGAGCCGCGTTTTGACGTGCCACCTCATTCTGTGCATCGTAAATCGCCTTCACGGCCTGTTCACGAGCGCCTTGCTTCTGCTGCCATGCTGCCCTGTCTTTTTCCCAACGAATGCGCTTCAAGTTGGCTTCGTAAGGATCAATCTGGAATTCGATTTCCCAATCCGGCTCATCACCGAACGAGTTCATTTCGAAGACCTGTGCAACGTGAGCGGCTAGATTGTTTAGCGCTTGCTCAGATTGAGCACGAATTTGATGATATTCAACTTCTTGAACGACCCACTGTTTGCGGAGCGATCCAATCTCTTGCATCTTCTTCGTGTAGTCGGACTGACGTAGATATCCCTTTGTTGCCTCCTCGCGAGTAATCGGCTGTCCGTCATGCTCGAACACGATTTCGTTTGGATCGGCAGCAGTTGGTACATCTGCTTCTTCCGTGTCACCTTCGTCCTCGTCGGGGTCGATCTCTTCGGGGTCTGTTTCCAGAGTGTCCGCGTCGTCCTCGATGTCGGCTTCTAGGGTAGTTGAAACCTCGTCGGCTTCATTATCAGCATCTACTTGCTCGGTTGTTCCGTCGGAGTCCAAGAATTGTTCGATGTGTGTTGCGGCTTCCGCCACCGAATAACCAGTTCCCTCAACGGGAGTGTTGGTCGTATCCATATATTACCTCAGTAATTGTTAGTGATAACGTATTTACTGAGGACTGTTGTTCTTGATGCTCTTATGCGTCTGGCACGTGCCCTGCTATGGCAATCTCGGCTTCTGCTTTCGAAACATACTTTTCTAGTCGGGCTACAAACAGATCGAAGGCGTAAATGATGCGGTGTGTTTCTTCACGCTCTTCGCGATCCATTACGTTGGTCTTGCGGAAACGGTCGAAGATTTCGGTTCGCACTTCATCTGCGAGCATCTGAAATTCCGGCATGTCCAGCACGCGCTTTGCGTTCTGACCGCGTGTGATAATTTCTTGGTTCACTGCTTACTCCTTAAAACTGTGGAGGCATCTGCGGAGCCTGTGGAGGCATCATTGCCTGCTGTTGCGCAGCTTGTGCTGCCGCTGCTTGCTCCTGCTGCGCTTGCTGCTGCTGAGCCTCTTTGATCTGCGTCTGCGCCTCATTCGCCGCGACCGCAAAATCCAGGTCGTTGCGCTCGCGTGCTTGCTCTTGCTGAATGCGTGCGATGTTGACCTGGGCCTGGTACTTAGCCTCGATCTCGGCACGCTTGATTTCCAAATCCTGTGCCATCTGATCGCGCTTTAGGTCGTCTTCCATGCGCAACTTGTTCCACTGGAATTCGTATTCCTTCTGCTTGGCAGCAGCATCCAGTTCGCCCTTGATACGCATCTGCTCGATCAACGCGCTATTCGGGTCCGGTGGAGGTGGAGCGGGTGGCTGTGGTGGCAATGTCGATGGATCGACAAAGAAAGCCTGCGCATTCTTGAAACCCGCGTTCTCCGCGATCTTCGTCGCTGTAGTGTAAAGCGTCTGAGGGTTGGCAAGTCCCATCGGCTGAAATTGCGTTTGCAGCGCCAATACCTGTTGCAGGTTCGCGGAGTTGCCAATCTTGTCAGTGACGCCGAACGCAACGTTCGCTGTTACGTCCATATCGGCGTCCCACATGTCAATCTGGATCGGCGTGTAAGAGCCTGTCAGACGGCGAATGTAGATTTCCGCATCTTCTGGGTTCTGCTGGAACTGGTCGATGATGATGCGGTACAGGTAGCGATAGCCGGTGTCAGCGAACTCGCGACACACTTGCTCCACAAGCATCTGCTGGCTGCTTGCGCGTTGCGCGTTCGCCGTCGCGGTCGTGTTCTGCAAGTCGGATGCATTAACCGATGCCAATGCACCACCAACACCTGTCGTGTAATCTAGATCCTGCTTGAGGCTTTCAAGCAGCGGCTGTGCCTGCATCGCCGTAAATGGATGCTGCACCCACGAAATGCCCGCGCTGGGGTCTTCGCTGCGAATTGCTTTACCAGCATGAATATTCAAAAGATCGTCGGCACGAACAAGGTCTGGATTGTAGACGGTGATCGGATTGACCGACTTGTTCAGGTTGTCATGCTGCGCACGAGTGATCTGAGATACAAGGCGCTGAGTGGGTCCAACGCGATCTACCATGCCCTGACCAAACAACGTGTTTGGGATCGGGAACGGCACGAATGCAGCGTATGGATAGAATTTGCTGACCTCTTCATAATGCAGCAGGACCGGCTTGTTTTCGAGATCGCCACCAAGCACCATGCGGTAATGACGGCGCTTACCCGATCCGATATCGGTCTTCGTGTAAACCTCATAAACGGTGACGTCGTCTTCAACTTCGCCTGTGCCGTCGTCGTAATCAGTTGCCTTGGAGCGTTGTAGCGACATTCCATCGGTGTCAGCGTCGGCTAGTGGGATCAACGCAACTTTCCTCTCGCCAAAGCCCATTTCCACCAATTCGCTGCGGCTGATTACGCGCTTATGACCTTGCAGTTTAGCTTTGATGCCCCCGCTCTGTTGGTCAATCTGCGCGTCCTTGGAAACGATAAAGTCTTCCGGAGCGAGATTGACGATGTTCATCTGCGGAAATTCGCGAATACGACGGATTTTGATGTCGCGGACTTTTCGCTGCATCTGAGAGGCAATTGCCTCTAACTCTTCCGGCAATCCTGGGAGTTTTTGCGTGGGAGCATCATATGGCTCACCACGCTCTTCGATTACGATTTGGCCCGCTTCTTCCTGTGCTACGAGGTCCACCAATTGTGCATCGGCCACACCTCTTAGAAGTTCTTCGCGCAGCTCTTCGCGCTCCCTGCGGAACTCAACTGTAATGACGCCGAAGCCAGTGAGAAACCCGTTCTTTGACCATGGGCTAAGCATAGCGACGTGGGAGTTTTTCGAGCGAACGACGAAATTGCAAACGTCTGTCATCTGGTCAGCAATGGGCTGATCGTTTGGCTCGTTTGGGCAGAAACTTACGACTTGGTTCTGACTATCAAAGACGCGGATCAACTGCGCTGTTGCCCAATCCGTGCGTTCTTGAACGTCTGCGCTGATCCACTTGCTCTTACCATCGCCCGCCTTATCCGTCGCGAACGGCTCGCGCATGTAAAGTTTGAGGGCTTCTTCCTGCTTGTTCGCAATATTGGTGACTGAAACGCCAACGGCCTCTTTGAGAGCCAATGCAATGCTGCGAGTGATCGCGTCTTCATCAAATTTCTTAATCTTGGTGATTTTCGCCATCGGGCCTTTCGCGACGGTGCGACCCGTCGTACTTATTTTATTGATTGTCCCGTATTTATTGCGAGGTGAGTTTCCGTCACTCGTACTGGCGAAGATCGACCGGCGGCGTCCATTCGTACTTGCTGGCGTATCTCGTTGGGCTGATCGCAAAGGTCAGGCAAAGCGCGTCTGCGTGGTCAGGAGAAACGCCCTTGAAGCGCTTCTTCATATCCGACTTCTTCTCGACTTTGATCTTGCCGCTATCGCTCTCGTAATTTGGGAGCAGCAGTTCTTTGATCAGGTCTTCATTGTTCGGGATGCAGACGTTTTCGGTGGCGAACCATTCCTTGCACTCCCACCACAACTGATCGCGTAAGCGGCTGTAGAAGTCGGCGCGGCGCGTGGGGCTTGACGAAACGATGACCTTTTTCGCCGGCAAGCCCATGTATTGTAGGTCGCTCCAAACGCCGTTGCCGATACCGATAGCGTCAACGCAGATCGCCAAAGGGCGCTGCTGTTTTGGAGTGGCCTGAAAGAGATCACGAACTTTCATCGCAAGTTGCTTGGTTTCCAGCCCGCGCCAGGAGTGAACTGCTAGAACCTTGTTGTCGTGGCGGATGACCAACACGCTGCGGTCGCCGCCTTCGGCAGGATCAAGCCCCCAAATAATCGGCAGACGATCTGACGGGACAGCAGCCTCGTTTTCGATAGCCTGCTCAACGAGATTGCGAGGGATAAGACCGTCAACGTCGCTTAGTGGAAACTCGCCAAGGACGAGGATGCGATACTCGCGGGAGAACTTGCCGCCGTATTCGATTTCAGCGGCTTTCAGGTCTTCATCTGTGACATGGGGCGCGTCTGTCATGCGACCATGCACCTTCGCCCACATCGGGGCGATGTTGCCGTTCCATGTCTCCCAGAAGTAGCCGCTCGTGGTTGACGGATTGGAGATCAGGCACAGTTTGCCATTGGGATCGCGAAGCACGTTTACGAGCGCTTCCGTGTAAATCTCGTCGGGAACACCTGTGGCTTCGTCCACAAAGACGAAATTGTTGATCTGGTGAATACCGCGTGCAGACGAAACGTTGTCCTTGTTGGCAAGACGAAACTCGGCAAAGCAGTCGGCAGAGTTTTTGGTTCGTTGAATACGGGTAGCTGTTACGTCCCATAGGTCTTTCCAGATGGGACGCATCTTGGAATGAAGGATTTGCAATTCCTTCCAGATACCCGACTTGATCTGACCTTCGTTCGGTCCAAAGATCGTGACCTGCACCTGATCGTGCGTGAAAAGGCTCCACCACACGAGGATCGCCAGCGCACGCGTCTTGCCGAAGCCGACGCCGCCTTTGAAGGTGATGCGCTTGTTATTGCGAAAGGCGTTGCAGAACTCGATCTGCTTGGGGCGAAGCGCGTTATCCTGTCCGAATAGCGTGATCGCGAAGAATTCGATGTCTTGGTGAAACTGCTGTAGCAGCTCCGCAAATTGCTTCTGTTCCTCTTTGTTGAGGTGCATAAAATTTCTACCGGCTGTTTAAGTCCGGCTATTTATTTTCACCTGCCATTTTGAGCGCTCAAACGCTCCCTCCGGCTAAATATGGACAGCACGGAGAACACCCATGAAAATTCAATACGACATCGCAGAAGGCCATAAGCGCGGCGAGAACGGTCTGACCGAATACCGCAAGATCAATCCTGGCCTTCCAGCCGATGAGGCAACTGCGCAGTGGATCGAGAAACGGTTCGGTACGTGGATCACGGTTGAAATCGGGCGCGATTATACATTCGAGCAGACAAGCCCGAAATCCTTCACGATTGACTTTACCTACGATGACGATGGCCGAAAATTCATCGCCCTGCTCGGCGGTCACGAGATGGAGGCGTAATGGCGAAGCGCGTACTTAGCGAAGCACAAAAGGCGACCTTGGAAAGAAAGAAATTTAGGCCTGGGCAGACTGGTAATGCAAACGGCAGACCAGCAATGCCGGTAATCCTGAAGACGAGGTTCGAAGACTTCGCAGAGGAAGGCGCAGATATCCTATTCGACCTCATCCGCAATAGTAAGAACGACATGGTGAAGATCAAAGGTATCGAAATGATCGCTGCTTACATCATGCCAAAGGCTGCTCAACGGGTTGAAGTTGATGTGCAGGTCACGCACATGGCAGATATTCAAGCGGATGCAGCCCGCGCACGCAAAGCGCTAGAGGCGCAGATCATTGATGCAGAGGTAATCGAAGTTCAGCCAGATCGCCCTTCACTTTGAGTGAAGCGTCGCAATCCTATATCAAAATTGGTTTCACACCTGTTACAGATTTGAGCAGGATCGTAGGTGATAGTGCAGCCTGTGGATGATCCACAGATGCATTGCGCGACGTTCCTTTTTTGTTCTATCATCCAATGATGCGCGACAAGACACTTGGATATGCTGCTCAGAAGCGAATGTTGGTAGTCGCCACCTGCAAGCAATGTAAGCGAGAGGCCAAGGCATTAGCGCGTGACCTCGCCAGCGTTTACGGGCAACACAGAGACTACCGCACTATCCGTTTTAGATGCAGCAAATGCGATCCCGGCGCGTGTGACATCCGACAAGAGCCGGATGGCTGGGACCGAGTGCAGGAGCGGATTTTATGGCGGCCCGTGGTTGTGAAGGACAGGCAATAACCTTGGGGATATTCTGCGATCTTCACTTAGCTCTATTGCATTACAGACTGATAAAATTGGAGGATAAACTCCTGCAGCGGAGTTTAACATGAACGATAAAGAAAAATATCTCGGTCGCGTTAAAAGCAGTGCCGACGGTTTGGCGGGCCACCTTCGGCAGAACTCCAATGTGCCGCTCGACGAATTGATCGACGTATCAGACCTCAGGGCAATGAGTGATGCGCTTAGTTTAGATCCTGAAAGCGTGAACGAACGCGATCTTGTCACTATTCATATCGTACGGGACGCGCTTCATGAGACCCTGGCCAGGCTAAGCGACAGTGATTCAGACGAGCAATATTCTGTTGAACAGCTGCTCAACACGGTGAGCCGACTGTACGTTGATGTTGAGCGATTGCTACGGGTAAACTCACAAGATATCGAGAACGCTGGCCGTACGGTCGAGCAGCTATCCAGCGGTCAACACAAAGCCGTGTCAAAGGAACTGATCGCGGAAGTCGCTGATCAAGCAAACTCGATCATCACTCATGTCCAAGTGAATCCCAGAATCATAAACATCAACATATTGAATTTTTCTGCGCGCGACGTGAACTTAATAAAAGACTTTCGAATGAACGTAAAGCGTTTGAGTGCAAGCGTATTTGCGATCAAACTTAACTTCGAATCTCTTGTAGTATTTGAAGGAACCATAAGGTTTTTAAACGAAGGCGTTGATAAAATCATTTCGGACATAAAGGATTTCGCTGACCTTATGGAACGGAAGTACAGCGATCTTAGGGACTTTATAAACTCACTCACCCCGGTTATCGAAAAGGGGACGAGGTTTGTGAAATTTATAGGAAAAGTCATACGCGACTTATTCGAGAGAGATGAGCATCTCCAAAGTGAAATAGTTCTCAAAAAGCAATCAGCAACGAATTCTGAAGCCTTAACCTGCGCAGCACTGGCGCCGAATGGTGACGTTCTTTTCGGTGGGCGTGCCGGAACGACACTACTCCACGTTGGCAGAACGGGACAGTTCATTAAGCTACCAAAGGCCGTAAGCAGTGACATATTCAGGATAGCAGCCTTGCCAGGAGATAGGGGATTTGTTGCTGGGACAGCTGAAGGCATGGCTTGGGTGGAAGGCGTTTCAAGCAATCGCCGTTATACCAAATCAAGTTTTTCAGAAAACATTACTGCACTGGCTGTTCTCGACCATGAGAACGAGGCGACAGGGTTAATCTCAGGGTCCTCCTCAGGTTACGTCAGACGATGGACTTTATCAGGCGGACTAGACGCTTACAGAGACCCAGAGAGAAGCCGCCCTGTACATGCAAAGGTAGGCAAAGCAGTCCGCTCTGTGGAGAGTTGGGAAAAGAAGTTGGTCATCGCTGTCGACGAACGGGTAGTTGTGATCAACGAAAATCTTGATCAAATTTTTGAGGTTCATGTCGATAAGCCGATTAGTGCCATGTGCTTGTTTCCTGATGACAGTGCAGTTGTTACAGGTGCCGGATTACTCGCTGAAGTAAACCTTGCCAAAGGCGCGTACAATCGTCTGCTCACGGTCAACCCTACTGTGAACTACATATGTGTTGCTCACCTCACAAATCGCACAGCAGTAGTCGGCACGGAAGACGGGATTATTAGAGCTATCGACATGAACTCTGGAGCTGAAGTAGGAGAAATACGATTGGGGGTCCAAATTCGCGGCCTCGTGGTCCAGAATAAAACGATATTCGCATATGGCGGAAAGTGGAAATCCGATGGCAACTCTGTAATCAAGATCTTGTGGGATGAAATCTTTTCCAGCTGAACCGAAGCGACGCGCAGAGGTGATGCTAAGCCCGCCGTTTCCAGCGGGCTAACCCTGTTCGCGCAATCGTCTATCACTTGGCCCTACCGGCCTTGCCCTTCGCACGACCAACCTTCAAGCGCTCGCTCCGCTCCATGGAGTGGATTGCGATTGCGTCTTGCAGTTTCTTGTCCGCTTGAATGGCTTCCTTCGCAGCTTTCAGGATCGTCACCACACCATCAACATCAGCAGCGCGGAACAGTTTGCTACCAGCGATTTCGAAAGCATTCCGGCCGATCCTGACGATGTAGCCAGCGCCGTCTTTACGGAACCACAGCGACCGCGTGTTGATCGTCTTGCCGTCCTTGATCTGACCAGCGTAGTCGATCTGTGTTTGTAGTTTTGTGTAGAAGAT